>NZ_JBJURJ010000007.1:0-349981 GCF_046098205.1 Paenibacillus mesotrionivorans
GACGAGGTAGATAGGTTCGGGGTGGAAGTGTGGCAACACATGGAGCTGACGAATACTAATCGGTCGAGGGCTTAACCAAAATGCCCCACAAAGTGAAGCAAAGGCTTCGTAGAGTACGCAGGTACTTTGCGGGGACTCCGGGAAACCGGGAACTTCACAAGGGCGGTAAGATATATGATTCAAGGAGAGGTTTCGGTGACCTCGTTTCGCATCCGGTTTTCAGGGCGCAAGCTCTGAATATGTAAGCTATGGAGAGATACCCAAGTGGCTGTAAGGGGACCCTCTGCTAAGGGGTTAGACTGCGTTAGCGGTGCGAGGGTTCGAATCCCTCTCTCTCCGTATTACCTCTTTTTTTGATTGAATATGGCGGTGTAGCTCAGCTGGCTAGAGCGTTCGGTTCATACCCGAAAGGTCGGGGGTTCGATTCCCTTCGCCGCTACCATATTTACCCGGGCGCTTAGCTCAGCCGGGAGAGCATCTGCCTTACAAGCAGAGGGTCGGGGGTTCGATCCCCTCAGCGCCCACCATTTCACTTTACGCGGAGCCGTGGTGTAGAGGCCTAACATGCCTGCCTGTCACGCAGGAGACCGCGAGTTCGAATCTCGTCGGCTCCGCCATTTATATTTTTTGTCCATGTGGCTCGGTAGCTCAGTCGGTAGAGCAGAGGACTGAAAATCCTCGTGTCGGCGGTTCGATTCCGTCCCGAGCCACCATTTTTTTATTTCTACGTGGTCTATCGCCCATGGAGGGCTAGCGAAGTGGCCAAACGCGGGAGACTGTAAATCTCTTCCTTCGGGTTCGGTGGTTCAAATCCATCGCCCTCCACCATATGTATAACTAACCAACCGCAGCTTCCTACCAAGGGGCAGCGGTTTTTTTGTATGAGGAGGACTGGAAAGTGACAACTTTGTATGTATCCGATCTTGACGGTACTCTGCTTACCCGGAATCATGAAATCAGCCCCTTCAGCGCAGGGGTGATTCAAGACTTGATAGACAACCACATCCATTTTACATATGCAACTGCCCGCTCCTTTGCCTCCGCACAAGCCGTTACCGCTGGACTTAGGACCCGTCTGCCCGTTATTGTAAACAACGGTGCATTTATTATGGATCCGGCTACAGGCGTTCCATTGTTCTCGGCTTATTTTCAGCAGGAGGAAAAAATGGAGGTAGCCCGCCTTCTGGCCCGGCATCAGCTCTTTCCTTTGGTATACAGCCAACAGGAGGGTGTGGAGAGGGTCTGCTGGTTAACAGGCGAAGAAAATGAAGGCATGCGGTATTACTTCAGGCAGCGTCCAGGGGACAAGCGGTTTCAGCCCTTGTCTTCACCAGAGGGGCTTTATGCGGGGGACGTGTTTTACTTTATTTGCATGGGGGAACGGGATACCCTGCTGCCCGTATATGAAGCCCTCCGGGATCATCCCCATTACCAATGTATCCTCCAACAGGAGCTCTACCGGACTGAATATTGGTGTGAAATTATGCCCAAGCCGGCCACCAAAGCAAACGCTATTCTGAAGCTGAAGGAAAAGCTGGAATGTACCCGGGTCGTTTGCTTCGGCGACGGCTTGAACGATCTTCCGATGTTTGCGGTAGCGGATGAGTGTTATGCTGTGTCCAACGCAGTGGAGACGCTCAAAGCGGCTGCAACCGGGATTATCGGAGCCAACAGCGAGGATGGCGTCGCGTGCTGGTTAAAGGAGCATGCTGCCCCCTACATAAAAAGAGGATAAAGAAGCGTAGTCCTCTACTCTAGCTTGTCCCTGACGGATTGAAGTTTGGACTCCATCGTGGCGGCTTTGTCCCTTCGGTCGTCAATCTTTATCGTCGTACTCACCCGGGCCGCCCCCTTCAGAAACGGAACCTCATGCATACGCCGGACAACGGCCAAAAGCTGGTCCAGCTCTCCTTCTATAATGGTGCTCATCGGCGTCAGCTGAAACTTCACCGCCTCCTCCGCCTGCTCCAGCACCTTATGTACCTCCGCCACGTAATGGCTGACGCTTGGGCTTCCTGTGCCCAGCGGAACAATGGTAACCTCCACAATAGCCATGTCTGATCCTCCTCCAATCAATCTTTTGGCAAACCTCTGCTTTATCTATCTATTGTAGTCTTATTTTTCCTCAAGTAAATTCTTTTTATTTTGTAATAGAATGGCTGCTGATAAGCCATCCTTATGATTGTTGTGTGTGGAATCGTTGCCAGACCAGGCATCAATTGGCACCGGTATGTTTTTGGTGGCTCTTGTACCAGTATTTTTGTATGGGAGAAGGCGTCTTTACCATGGTAACCTTAGTATAACCGATCATGGTTTTGCCAAATCGGGAGATTCTACACAATTCACACAATCTTAGGGCGTGTTCTGAAAACTCCCAGGGGAGCAGATTTGAAGGATGCCCTCAACGAGTTTTCAGACACGGCCTAGGCAGCCTTGGAGGGATCAATTCTTGTTTACTCGTAAAGTAAAGCAGGTTGTGGCAGTTACATTGACGGCAGCAGCGATTTATGCCGGCGGTGGCGCAGGCACGGCCCATGGAGCAGCGGCAGACATGGATGCGGTATCCATCGCTCGTGAGATGGCAGGACAGGATTTTGCCAAGGGCCAAGCGACCCCCTCGAAGGGCTTTGATGCATCCGGCCTGGTGTATTACATTTACCAGACGCTTGATTATGAGATTCCCCGATACATGAACGCCCAATACAAAATGGACAAGCCCTTCGTAAAGGAGTCCGGCAATGTGCAGCCTGGGGATATTGTCTTCTTCGGAAGCAACGGCTATATCTCCTTTAACGGCATTTATATGGGCAACAATGAATTTGCCATGTCCTCCAAGTCGGAGGATGAGGTGGTTATCCGCAAGATGAGTGCTTACGCCGACCAATTTATTGGAGCCAGACGCGTACTCTCCAAGGAAGACCAGCTGAAGGTGAAGCTGATTCTTGATGCCCGCAAGTATTTGGGAACTCCTTATGTATTCGGCGCCAAATACGGCCAGACAGCCACCTTCGATTGCTCCTCCTTTGTCAAAACTGTTTTTGCCCAGAATGGCATTACGCTTCCCCGGGTATCCCGCAACCAGGCTTTGGAGGGATCCTACGTCAGCCGGGCAAATCTGCAGGTGGGGGATTTGGTGTTTTTTACAACCAAGGACTCCAACGGGAAAATAGGGCATGTCGGGATCTATGTGGGTGACGGAAACATGATCCATACCTACGGCGACGGCGGCGTAAAATACTCTACGATAGAAAAGGGCTGGTGGAACGACCATTATGTAACGGCCCGCCGGCTGCTCAAATAAGAATATCCCCATGATCCCCCTGGGCCACTGCCTCGGGGGATTTCTTTTTTGGGGAAGGGGCAGTGTTTTGGGACATGCTGTGAAGGCAAGCCTCATATGTTACAATAGAAAGAGATACCCCGCAGATTTCAATTAGGCGGCATAGGAGCAGTGGTTATGGACTGGGATCATATTGTGGAAGAGCTGAAGGAGATTCTCCAAATCCCCTTGAAAAGGGAGGTTATGTCCGCAGACGATTGGGACCGGCTGGCGGGACGGCGGCAGACACAGGAAGGTCTGATACGGAAGGCAGGTAAAAACGGGAAGGTCTATGTGGCTCTGGGGGCCCCCGATCCGGAGCAGGTAGATGTGCTGGAGCTGGAAGAGGCGCTTGTTACTCCCTCTGAGCTGAGGCTGGTGGAGATGCTGCTGGAGGCATGGGGAGGAAAAACCCCCGTCAAGCACGATGAGCCGGTGCAGCCTGCCAATGAGGACGAGCGCAAAGCCTTGCTGGTGCGGGAATGGATGTTGGAGCGGCTGGAATCCGGAGACTTCCGTGCCGATATGCCGGAGCCGCTGGCTACGCAGCTGTCCCTTTATACCCCGCGGATCCCATTCCTGCTGAATGGGGATTATACCGGTATGCGCAAGGTATCCTATGTGGAGCTGAAGCGTCTTTTGGAGTCCTTTTTTGATGAGGAGATCCTGCTGATCCCCTTGATGGAAAAAGAGTGGCTGATTCTTGGCTCGGAGGGGCTCTTGACTGCAAGCCAGGATGAGGACCGGGAGCTCGACGTGGAGGAAACCCAGGAAGAGGCTTTGTTTTCCCTCTGTAGCGCCCTGTACGAGATGCTGTCCAATGAGTGGGTTGGCGAGTGCCATGTCACCACCAATTATCCGAAAACCCCTGCCGCGTCATTGCTGTCCTCGGTCCAGGAGATGCGGGAGGCCATCCGTCTGGGCAAAATGTACCATGTAGGAAGCAATCTGCATTTGCCTTGGACCATGCATATGGAGAGGCTGCTGTACGCCGTTCCTGATCAGGACAGACTGCAGTTTGTCGACCATATTCTCCGCGGCATCGACCATGTGCTGGATCAGGAGATGCTGTCCACCCTGGAGAATTTCTTCGCGCTGGACTGCAATGTCAGCGAAACGGCCAAGCGGCTGTATATTCACCGCAACACCCTTCTGTACAGGCTGGACAAGTTTAAGCAGGAGACCGGCAAGGACGTCAGGACCTTCAACGATGCGGTCTTGGTAAAGACAGCGCTTTTATTGTACAAAGTGACGAAAAGGAAGTAGTTTTTTTGTAAGGTTTGTGCATAGTCACAAGACCCGGGATAGGGTAAGATAAGACTATCAAGAACGACAAGAAATGATCATGTGGGAGGAATTAAATATGGCAGGCGTGCGCTTACACCATATCGTAAAAACTTATCCGGGAAACACCGAACCGACCGTTAAAGACTTCCATCTGGATATTAAAGATAAAGAATTCGTAGTACTGGTTGGCGGCTCCGGCTGCGGTAAGTCCACCACCCTTCGTATGATTGCCGGCCTGGAAGAAATCACTTCCGGCGAACTGTACATCGGTGACCGTCTGGTGAATGACGTAGCTCCTAAGGACCGCGACATCGCAATGGTGTTCCAATCCTACGCTCTGTACCCGCACATGAACGTATACCAAAACATGGCATTCGGCTTGAAGCTGCGTAAGTTCAAGAAAGCCGACATTGACGCACGCGTTCGTCAAGCTGCCAAAATCCTCGACATCGAGCACCTGCTGGACCGTAAGCCTAAGGCTTTGTCCGGTGGTCAACGTCAACGTGTTGCTCTGGGCCGCGCCATCGTGCGTGAACCGCAAGTGTTCCTGATGGACGAACCGCTCTCCAACTTGGACGCCAAGCTGCGTGTAGCGATGCGTACAGAAATCCTGAAGCTGCACAAGCGTCTGGAAACCACCTTCATCTACGTAACGCATGACCAAACCGAAGCCTTGACCATGGGCGACCGGATCGTAGTTATGGAGCAAGGCGTTATCCAACAAGCTGCTACTCCGGACGAAATGTACAATTTCCCGGTTAACATGTTCGTTGCAGGTTTCATCGGAACTCCTTCCATGAACTTCATCAATGGTACCCTGACTGACGAAGGCGGCGCTGTATTCTTCAAGGCTAACGGCATTCGCGTTGAAGTTCCGGGTGGCAAAGCTAAGTCCCTCCGCGACAAGGGTTACATCGGTAAGGAAGTAGTGATGGGCCTTCGTTCCGAAGACATCCATGATGAGCCGATCTTCCTGGAAGGCTCCCCGAACACGATCGTGAATGCAAACGTGGAAGTAACCGAAAACCTCGGTCACGAAATGTTCCTTCACTTGGCCGGTCTGGGTACAGAAACTGTAGTTGCCCGTGTTGACGGACGTTCCGCCATCAAGGACGGCACTTCTGTGAAGCTGGCATTCGACATGAACAAGGTTCACTTCTTCGACAAGGATTCCACTGAGTCCATCTTGATCAAATAAGTTTTCCCACATAGAGACAAAAGCCGGCTGATGCAGCCGGCTTTTTATTTTTTTGTCTTGGTATGGCCCGGAACATACGAGGATTCATGTCCCCAGTGTTGATTTATGCGGACAATTCTTATACCATGGTACTATTGGTATATAAAGGAGAACGAGGAACATGCCCAAAAAAGTGAAAGTCAGCGAATTGGCAAATAAGTTCCAGATGGAAATCATAAGTGGGGAGCCTGGGCTGAAGCGGACCATTGAAGTTGCCGATTTATGCCGTCCCGGCCTTGAAATGGCAGGTTACTTTGAATATCACCCGGAGGACCGGGTGCAAATCCTCGGCAAGACGGAGCTGGCTTTTTTTGAACGGCTGCCCGAAGCGGAGCGCAAGGACAGAATGAAACGGCTTTGCCTGGATGAGACGCCTTGTATTGTCATCACCCGTGGGTTGGATGTGCCGTTGGAGCTGGTGGAAGCTTCCGATGCAAACGGTATTACCGTCATGCGCAGCAATGTAAATACCACCATGCTGGCCGGACAAATTACCGATTTTCTCGAGCATAAGCTGGCGCCCTCCACAACCATCCATGGGGTATTGGTGGACGTGTATGGCATCGGCATGCTGATTTCCGGATCCAGCGGTATCGGCAAAAGTGAAACGGCCCTGGAGCTGGTTAAACGCGGCCACCGGCTGATCGCCGACGATGCGGTGGAAATCCGCCAAACGGCGGAAAATGTGCTTATCGGCAATGCGCCGGAGCTGATTAAACATCTGCTTGAGATCCGCGGCGTGGGCATCATTAATGTAATGACACTTTTTGGTGCAGGCGCAGTACGTAATAACACCAAGATCAATGTGGTCATTAAGCTGGAAACCTGGCAGCAGGACAAGCAGTATGACCGGCTGGGTCTGGATGAGGAAACCACCCGGATTATCGAAACGGATGTGCCGTTGGTGACCATCCCTGTCCGTCCCGGACGGAACCTGGCGGTGATTATCGAGGTAGCGGCCATGAACTACCGTTTGAAGCGGATGGGCTTTAATGCGGCATTGCAGTTTACTAACAAGCTGACGGAAACCATCAATGAAGATTTGGACGATGTGGAATAATTGATGGAAACCTCCCGGCAGGAAGCCGGGGGAGGGAAGGAGCACAAGCATGCCTTTGGCACTGAAACGGATTGCTTTTTCATTAGGGCCGATTGACGTACACTGGTACGGCATTATTTTGGGTACGGCGGCTCTGATCGGGCTGTATCTGGCCATTTACGAGGGGAAACGCTTCAAGATTATCCCCGATTTTTTTATGGATGTTATTCTGCTGGGTGTGCCTTCCGCGATCATTGGTGCGCGGATTTATTACGTCGCCTTCAAGTGGGATGATTACAAGAACAACCTGATGGATGTGTTCGCTATCTGGGAGGGCGGCATCGCCATCTACGGGGCTTTAATCGGGGCGATTATTGCCGTCAGTATTTATTGCCGGAGGAAGGGATATTCCTTTATCCGGATTGCGGATATTTGTGCACCGTCCCTGATTGCAGGCCAGATGATCGGTCGCTGGGGGAACTTCATCAACCAGGAGGCCCATGGCGGGCCGGTTGCCGAATCCTTCCTGCGGGACAAGCTGTTTCTGCCGGATTTTATCGTGAACCAAATGAACATCGACGGGATTTTTTATCATCCCACCTTCCTGTATGAATCCTTGTGGAATCTGCTGGTATTGCTGATTCTGTTCTGGCTGCGGCGCAGGCCTTGGCTGAAGTCCGGTGAGCTCTTCGCCGGTTATTTCATCGGTTATTCGGTAGGGCGTTTCTTTATCGAAGGATTGCGCACCGACAGCCTTGCCTTTGATGGCCCGGCTTGGCTGCGTGCTTTGATGAACGGCCTGTGGTCGCCGATGCAGCTGTATTTTGAACCCGGAAGCATGGACTACGGCAACATCCGGACGTCTCAGGTGGTAGCGGTATTGCTTATCCTTGCGGCGATCGGCTACATCATTTTCCGGCGGAAGAAATATGGTACGGCGCTGCCGTATTACGCGGATCCCATTGTTTCCTCCAAGGCCGTTGAAGCGGCTCCCGCTGCTCAGGCACCGGCCAGCTCTGGCCGGCCAGCACCTGCCGAGGACAAAACAGCCCGGGAGGACAAGCATGTTTAAGGCTGTTCTGTTTGATCTGGACGGAACCATATTGAACACCAATGAGCTGATTGTGGCCAGCTTCCTCCATACACTGGAGGGCGAAACACCCCGGGTTTATACCCGTGAGGATATTATCCGTAATTTCGGCCGTACGCTGGTGGACCAGATGCGGGAGTATACGGGGCTGCAGGATGTGGAGCGGTATATTGCGAAATACCGGGAATTCAACATCGAACGCCATGATGAGCTGATTATGGACTTTCCCTATGTGAAAGAAGTGCTGGAGGCATTACACGGAGCGGGACTGCGGCTCGGCGTGGTCACCAGTAAAATCCGCAGAACCTCGCTGATGGGATTGGAGCGTTTTGGACTGACGCCGTATCTGGAAGCGATCGTGACGGTGGAGGATGTGGTGGAGCCCAAGCCCCATGGGGAAGGGATTCTCAAGGCGGCAGCCCTGCTGGGTGTGAAGCCGGAGGAAACGCTGATGGTGGGTGACAGCCAGTATGATATTCTTGCGGCCAAACATGCGGGCACCCGTTCGGCGGGAGTGGCTTGGACGGCCAAGGGCGAGGATTATCTGTTGGGAATCGGACCGGACTATATGATCCGGGATATGCGGGAGCTCTTGGAGATTTGCAGTGTCAAAAGCGGGGGAGCGGATTGAGAAAGCTGGAGCGGTATCCCACAGAAGGCCCTAATGCCTTGTGGCAGGTGTACAAAACGGTCAATCCCTTGAAGTCGGTGAAGAATTTCATCTTTATCCAGCTGGCCCGGTATTGCCCGTATCTTCCTCTGAAAAATGCCATCTACCGCCGTATATTGGGGATGAAGGTGGGGAAGGAAACCTCCTTCGCCCTGATGGTGATGGTGGATGTGTTTTTTCCGGAGCGGATTTATGTGGGGGATAATTGTGTTATCGGGTACAATACCACCATTCTGGCTCATGAGTATCTGATCGACGAGTACCGTCTCGGCGATGTGCGGATCGGCAACCATGTGATGATCGGGGCCAACTGTACCATTCTGCCCGGTGTCACTATCGGGGACCGTGCAGTAGTGGCCGCGGGAGCGGTGGTGCACCGCAATGTGGCCCCGGGCAGCTTTGTGGCTGGCAATCCGCTGCAGGTGATCCGGCCTGGTGAGCCGGTGGAGGAGTTGGAGCAGTAGGCGGAGAAGCGAAGCCGCAGCGGCCAGCCTTCAGACTGTTTGCCGTGTGGGAAGGACACAGATCCTGCAGAGCCCCGAGGGATATAGCTGGCTTTATTGAGGAAGCAGGCGCTAATGCCTGCTTTTTGTGTTTTTTTGGCGGGAGGGTAAAGCAGGGGAAAATGGGCAGAAAGCATTGACGCAGCCGGAACGAGGTGGTATAGTTACGACTAAACTCTTTACTTTGGTAGCATGGTAACACACTAAAGCGTTTTGGGTATAGGTCAGGCTGGAATGATTTTGGCCATGTGATAGAATAGGCTTATGTGCTTGTACAAGATATCGGAAGCTGCAGGAAGAAGGGCAGGCTTTCGGCGTGAGGTGAAGGATGGTGTCCAAACCGAAAGGGTTTGAAAAGCCGACCGGCGTGAAGGACTACCTGCCGGGGGCGGCTGCCAGATTAAGAAGGATTGAATCCAGAGTGCTGGAGTGTATGGAAAAATGGGGCTACACCCAGATCATCACACCTACACTGGAGTTCTACGATACAGTGGGTGTCGCCAGCTCCACGGAAGACAAGAAGATGTTTAAGCTGCTGGACCAGAATGGCAGAACCCTGGTGCTGCGACCGGATATTACAGCGCCCATCGCCCGGGTGGTGGCATCCCTGATGAAGGAGGAGACCCTTCCTGTCCGGCTGTCGTACCATGCCAATGTATTCCGGGCCTTCGAGGAGGAGGCGGGCCGGGAATCGGAGTTTTTCCAGACGGGTGCGGAGCTGGTCGGCGATCCTTCTCCTGAGGCGGATGCAGAGGTTATTGCGTTGGCTATCGCCTCTCTGCAGGCGGCGGGTGTAGACAGCTTTAAGATGGCCCTAGGGCATACGGGCTTCCTGAATGGGCTATTCCATGAAACCCTGTGCGATGGGGAGGAAAAGCAAAAAGCGCTGAAGGAATGCCTCCTGAACCGGGACTATGTGGGCTACCGCCAGCAGCTGAAGGGCTTCGGCTTGGCGCCGGCGGTTGAGAAGGAGCTGGAGGCGATCCTTAGGCTGCGGGGCGGGGAGGAAATCTGCGAGCAGGCTTCAGGCATTACCGAGAATCCGTTGGCTAGGGAATCCTTGGACCATTTATGCCGGGTATACGAGGTGCTGAAGGCGTATGGCGTCAGTGATCATGTGCTGATCGATCTGACCATGATTGGGGATTTTTCGTATTATACCGGCATGACCTTCGAAGGATATGCAGCCAATCTGGGCTTTCCCGTGGTCAGCGGGGGGCGGTATGACAATCTGCTCCGCCAGTTCGGACGGGAGGCGCCGGCTACAGGCTTTGCCTTGAAGACGACAAGAATTCTGGAGGCAGTCCGTGAGCTGCCGGAGGAGACCCGCAGGCTTCTGGTGCTGTACAGCGAGGAGCGCCGCCGCGAGGGATTGGCGAAGGCCGCTGAGCTGCGGGCCGCTCCCCGGGTGCAGGTGGAGACGCGGTGTGTGGCGGAGGCTCCTTCGCTTGAGAAGGATGCGGACGGTTATATCCGTGTAAACGGCAGTGTGTACCGGGACGTGATCGCCCTGGTGTAGGACGGGGAGGGACGAAGCCCGGACGGGGGCATAGTTGCTCCGGATAGATGCATGTATAGGAGGAAAACAGCCGATGCTTACGACGCAGGCTTCCCATAAGGAAAACACGAAGGAACTGCTCAAAATTGCCATGCCCAAGGGCAGGATTAACCGCCCGGCCATCAAGCTGTTTCAGGAAGCGGGTTTTGCGGTGCCGGATGATCTGGAGGACTCCCGCAAGCTGATTATTACTGTGCCGGATGCGGCGTTGGAATTTATAATGGCGAAGCCGGTGGATGTGGCCACCTATGTGGAATACGGCGCAGCGGACATCGGCATTGTGGGCAAGGATGTGCTGATGGAGGATAACCGCGATGTGTATGAGCTCCTGGACCTGGGTATAGCCCGCTGCCGGATGTCGGTGATCGGGCTGCCGGACTGGAAGCCTGCCATTAATCTGAAGGTAGCTACCAAATACCCCAATGTGGCCTCCCAATATTTCCGGGAGCGGGGCCAGCAGGTGAATGTGATTAAGCTGAACGGCTCCATCGAGCTGGCACCCCTGATCGGGCTGGCCGACCGGATTGTGGATATGGTGGAGACCGGGGCGACCATCGTGGAGAACGGGCTGGTGGAGATGGAGCAGATTTTCTCCATTACCAGCCGGCTGATTGCCAACCGGGTCAGCTACCGGATGAAGAATGAACGGATTCAGGATCTGTGCGACCGGCTGCAGGAGGTTATTACCGGCCGGGAGACGGTGCAGGTGAAATAGAGGACAGCGATGAAAAGATTCCCTCAAATTGGCTTGCCAATTTCGAGGCTTCCATAACTTATCCGGCCTGTGGCTCGGACCAAGTTATTACAGAGGGGGAGGAAACACATATGGCAGTGGTGCGGGTTATGCCGGCGGCGGAATTTGCCATCAGCCGGGAGGTGGAGTATGGCTCGCCGGAGCAGAATGAGGCGGCGAAGGCCATTATTGAAGCGGTGCGGATGGAAGGGGATGCTGCCCTGCGCCGGTACTCGGAGGAGTTCGACCGGACGAAGGTGGAGAGCTTCCGGCTGACGGAAGACGAGATCGAAGGGGCATACGACCAGGTGGAGCCGGAGTTTGTGGAGGCCATCCGGGCGGCGGCAGTGCGCATCCGCGCTTTCCACGAGAAGCAGAAGCGGGAAACCTGGATGGACCTGCAGCCGGACGGCACCATGCTGGGGCAGGTGTACCGGCCCTTGAAGCGGGTAGGGCTGTATGTGCCCGGCGGCAAGGCCGCTTATCCGTCCTCCGTGCTGATGAATGCCATTCCAGCCCTGGTGGCCGGAGTGCCGGAGATTGCCATTGTGACGCCGCCTGCCACCGCAGGGGTGGAGGGCGTCAATCCGTATATACTCGTTGCCGCCGCAGAAGCAGGCGTGAAGGAGATTTACCGGGTGGGCGGCGCCCAGGCGGTAGCAGCCTTAGCTTACGGCACGGAGCAGGTTCCCGCCGTGGACAAGATTGTGGGGCCAGGCAATATCTATGTGGCCCTGGCTAAACGATATGTATACGGCGTGGTGGACATTGACAGCATCGCCGGTCCCAGCGAGATTATTGTGCTGGCGGACGATACCGCCGATCCGGCTTATGTGGCGGCGGACCTGCTGTCCCAGGCGGAGCATGACGAGATGGCCTCAGCCGTGCTGGTCACACCGTCGGCAGCATTGGCCCAGGCGGTAGCGGCAGAGCTGGAAAGCCAGCTGGCGCTGCTGCCCCGGCGGGAAATTGCCGGCCAATCCCTGGCCGATTACGGCGCCATCCTCACAGTGAATTCGCTGGAGGAGGGCATTGCGGTGGTAAACCGGATGGCCCCGGAGCATCTGGAGGTTATTGTGGAGGAGCCATTCCGCTACTTGGGTAAAATCGAGAATGCGGGAGCTATTTTCCTGGGTCCGTACAGCTCGGAGTCGGTAGGGGATTATTTTGCCGGACCGAACCACGTTCTGCCCACCAACGGAACAGCCCGGTTTTCCTCGGCGCTGTCGGTGGACGATTTTGTGAAGAAATCCAGTGTGATCTATTACAGCAAGGAAGCCTTGCTGCGGGATGCACCGCAGATTTCTGCATTGGCACGGTTTGAGGGGCTTCAGGCACACGCCCGTGCAGTGGAAATTCGGGTGGAAAAGGAGGGCGGACAAGGATGACAGATGCATTCACGGGAAATCCCGCAGGAAACGAAGACGGGATTCTGACAGCCGGGCGTACAGCCTTCGTGGCCCGCAAAACCAATGAGACGGATATTGAGCTCAGCTTCGGCATTGACGGCAACGGAACCTCGGTGATTGAGACGAAGGTGCCGTTTCTCGACCATATGCTGGATCTGTTCACCAAACACGGCCAGTTTAACCTGAAGGTGCAGGCGGACGGTGACGTGTATATTGACGACCACCACACGGTGGAGGATATCGGGATTTGTTTGGGGCAATGTCTGCGTGAGGCGTTGGGAGACAAACGGGGCATCAAGCGTTACTCCAGCGTGTTCATTCCCATGGATGAAGCGCTGGCCCAGGTGGTTATCGACATCAGCAACCGGCCCCACTTCGAATACCGGGCGGAGTATCCGTCCCAGATGGTCGGTACCTTTTCCACAGAAATGGTGCATGAATTCTTGTGGAAGCTGGCGCTGGAGGCGCGGATAACGCTGCATGTAATTGTCCACTACGGGAAGAACACCCACCATATGATTGAGGCGGTGTTTAAGGCCTTGGGCCGGGCGTTGGACGAAGCCACCTCCATCGATCCCCGGGTGCAGGGAGTGCCCTCCACGAAGGGGGTTCTGTAGCCGTGATCGCTATTATCGATTATGGTATGGGCAACCTCCACAGTGTGCAAAAAGCGGTGGAGCGTCTTGGGTATGAGGCGCTGGTGACGTCCCGGGAGGAGGAGATTCTGGCCGCAGACGGGGCCATTCTTCCGGGTGTAGGCGCCTTCGGCGATGCCATGCAGTTCTTAAACGAAACCGGCCTTGGGCAGGTGGCGGTACGGTATGCGGCAAGCGGCAAGCCTCTGCTGGGCATCTGCTTGGGCATGCAGCTCTTGTTCTCCTCCAGCGAGGAGCACGGACAGCATGAGGGGCTGGGGCTTTTGCCCGGCAAGGTCGTACGGATCGTCGGGGACTTCAAGGTGCCCCATATGGGCTGGAACCGGCTTAGCTTCAAGCAGCCGTCACCGCTGTTGGAGGGGGTTACGGAGGGGCATGCCTATTTTGTCCACTCGTACAAGGTATTGCCGGAGCGTGAGCAGGACCTCTTGGCGGATACGGATTATTACGGTCCGGTGACGGCGGTAGTGGGCCGGGACAATGTGTATGGAACCCAGTTCCACCCGGAAAAAAGCGGAGAGCTGGGCATGCGGCTTCTGGAGAATTTCCTGAAGCTCACCGTCCGGGGATAACAGAAAGCGAGGAAATGCGGTCATGTTTACTTTATATCCGGCAATCGATATCCGCGGCGGCAAGTGTGTCCGCCTGATTCAAGGGGATTACAATCAGGAGACAGTCTATAACGATAGTCCGCTGAAGGCGGCATTGGCCTGGGCGGAGCAGGGGGGCAAGTGGATCCATCTGGTGGACCTGGACGGAGCCAAGGCGGGAGAGCCGGTGAACCATCAGCTGATCGGTGACATCGCCCGCAGCGTGAAGGCTCCGGTACAAACCGGAGGCGGGCTGCGTACGGTGGAGAATGTGGAGCGGCTTCTGTCGCTGGGCGTCTCTCGGGTGATTATCGGAACGGCAGCAATTGAGGACCGTCCGTTCGTGGAAGAGGTGTTACGGCGGTTCGGGGAGCAGGTAGCCATCGGTATCGATGCCCGGAACGGCTACGTGGCCACCAGGGGCTGGCTGGAGACCTCCGAGGTGAAGGCGGAGGATCTGGCAGTGCAGCTGGCAGAGCTGGGAGCAAAGACGTTTATCTTCACGGACATCTCCCGGGACGGCATGATGCAGGGGCCGAATGTGGAGGCCATCGTCCGGCTGGCTCAGGTATCCGGGCAGTCGGTGATTGCGTCCGGAGGCGTGAGCCGGTACGAGGATCTGGAGGCTTTGGCCGCTCATGCGGACAAGGGAGTAGCCGGCGCGATTATCGGCAAGGCGCTGTACACCGGCAGCATTGAGCTGGCGGAGGCGCACCGGCGTCTGGGGCTGGCGTAAGGAACGCCGCAGTGGGACGGCTTGGCAGGAGCGGGATGCGCGCGGATTAACCGCCAGGTATCGCGTTCCTTCGAGTGAAGTTCCGGAGAAAGAGGCGGCATGAGGAAAGGAGCGACGGCTATGCTGGCAAAACGCATTATCCCCTGCCTGGATGTGAAGGACGGGCGGGTGGTTAAGGGAGTAAATTTCGTGAATCTGCGGGATGCCGGGGATCCGGTGGAGCTGGCGGCTATCTATGATCGGGAAGGCGCCGATGAGCTGGTGTTTCTGGATATATCCGCTTCTGTGGAAGGTCGCTCCACCATGGTGGAGGTGGTCCGCCAGACTGCGGGGGAGATTACCATTCCCTTCACCGTAGGCGGCGGCATCTCCAGCGTGGAGGATATGACCCGGCTTCTGCGGGCGGGTGCCGACAAAACCGGGATTAACACGGCGGCAGTGAAAAATCCGCAGCTGATCTCGGATGGAGCCCGGCGGTTCGGCTCTCAATGTATTGTGGTGGCCATAGATGCCCGGTTTAACCCAACGTGGGGCGAATGGGAGGTTTATATCCACGGTGGCCGCACCCCGACAGGCATTAAGGCGCTGGAGTGGGCCAGGAGGGTGGAGACTCTGGGGGCGGGAGAGATTCTCCTGACCAGCATGGATGCCGACGGCACCAAGGATGGCTTCGACGTGAAGCTGACCCGGGCGGTGTCCGAAGCGGTAGGCATTCCCGTCATTGCCTCCGGAGGCGCCGGCAAAAAAGAGGATTTTTATGAGGTCTTCACGGCGGCCAAAGCGGATGCAGGTTTGGCGGCGACGATTTTTCACTATAAGGAACTGACCATACATGAAGTGAAGCAGGATTTGCGGGACAAAGGGGTAGAGGTGCGATGAGCAGCAGCGGAACGGAGCAAAAGCGGGCGGCAACGGTTGAGGAGCTGGCGGAGCTGATCCGCTGGTCGCCGGATGGTTTGGTGACGGCGGTAGTACAGGATGCGGCCAGCAAGGATGTGCTGATGGTGGCCTATATGAACCGGGAGGCGCTCAAGCTGACGGTGGAGTCTGGCGATACCTGGTTTTGGAGCCGGTCGCGCAAGGAGCTGTGGCATAAAGGAGCTACCTCCGGCAACGTGCAAAAGGTGAAGAGTTTGGCGTACGACTGTGATGCCGACACGCTGCTGCTGAAGGTGGTTCCGCAGGGACCGGCCTGCCATACGGGCAGCAACAGCTGCTTCTACCGGGAGCTGCCGCTGGGTGGCGCTGCTGGCGAAGCTTCCCAGAGCCGGAGCCGGGCCGATAACGCGACCTTCCACTCTGGACAGAATGCGGACAACGGGAAATCCGGTGGCGGAGAAACCCTTGCGGCAGCGGATCGCGGGACAGAGGAGTATGTGGGAAGCAGCCTGCGGGGTGTGGAGCGCGAAGAGGCCAAGGGCTGGCGGAAGGATGGGGCAGTGGATGCCCAGGACCGCTTCGCCATTCTCGCTAAGCTGGAGTCCACCATTGCGGAGCGCGAGCTGGAGCGGCCAGAGGGTGCATATACCACGTACCTGTTCGACAAGGGAGTGGACAAGATTCTGAAGAAGGTGGGCGAGGAAGCCGGAGAGGTGATTATCGCCGCCAAAAACCGCAGTCCGGAGGAGCTCAGGTATGAGGTAAGCGACCTGATCTATCATCTGCTGGTGCTGCTGCAGGAGCAGAAGCTGCCGTTGGACGACGTTTTGGCTGAGCTGGACCGCAGGCACAATAAATAGAGGATCACTTTTTTTGGTAAAAAGAGTGGTATAGGCGCACAAAGAGAAGTACAGACGAAAAAAGAGAAGTACAGATGAAAAAAGAGAAGTATTGGCCAAAAAGAGAAGTACAGGCGCAAAAAGAGCTTTCCGCATGGGGAAGCTCTTTTTGTACTGACTAGGGGGCCGGGATGTTCGCTGTAGAAGGACAAAACTGAATAGAATGTCCGTCGGAAAGTGGACACTCGGGGAGATAGAGGCTCCCGGAGGTAGAGGCCCATATATTGTTATTGTATCGAACATAAGTTCTATATATTGTGTTTGGCTGAGCATTTTTCCGTGGGAGAGGCTTTGATGCCAGTGTCCACTGTATGAAAGACAAAATACGGGATTTGTCTTTTGGAAGTAGACGAAACCACCGCCGGAAATTTCAACGGATAGTTTCCTTCGTTTCCTTAGGCCCTTTCTGCAACCCGCATGAGGGCCCCCGAAGTATACAAACACGCTCTAGGCTGGGACTCGGATCAATCTCCGGCGCGGTACTCGAACCAGTCGAAGTCTGCGGGGATACGCCGGCCGGAGCCGCCGTTGACGGCGAATAGGCCTACCATGGCGCCGGTGAAGGCTTTTTTCTCTTGGGTGCCTTCATCGCTGAGGAAGCGGGCATCCTCTACGGTGCCAGCCTCCAGCCATTCCGTCCCGTCCAGGCTGTAATAGAAGCTCCGTGTTTCCCCGTCCACCCGGACCTGCAAGTACAGGGTCCCGGTTCCCGCAGGAACCGGATGGGAGGCCAGCTCCCGCAGGCTGCGTGCCCGGTTCTCTGTCAGCTTCACCGCGAGACCGCTGTCTACAGCCGTCAGTGCCAGCTTGATGAAGCAGCGGGAGTCATAATAGCAGGTTAACCCCGCTTGTTCCCCCGCTACACCCGGAGTGAACTCCAGCTTCAATCCGGCCGTATACCGGTGGGCGGTTTCCCGCCGCACCAGGACGTTCTCCGCATCGGTGGAGTCCAGATCAGCATCACCGGTATACAGGCGCAGGAAGCCGGGGCGTTCCGTAAGAGACCAGTTTTCCTCCACGGGATTCCAGGCGAAGCACCAATGAAGGGGAAGGTCTGCCGCTTCGAACTCATCCCGGGCAGGAGGCGCGTCCCACACTGTCTCGGGTAAAGCGGGAGCCTGCTGCACCAGGCTGGGCCCTTGGCCGCCGTTCACCGTAAACCAGCCGTCCTCTGTCCATTGGACTGGCTCCAGATAGGTTTCCCGGCCCAGGGTGCAGAAGCCTCCCCGCAGGGGTCTTCCGCCCAAATGGACCATCCACCATTCCCCATGTTGGGTCTCCACCAGCTTGCCGTGGCCGGCACGTTGGATAACAGCGGCAGGGTCGGTCTGTGTGTGCACCGGATTCGTCGGACAGGCCTCATACGGCCCCAGCAGCCCCCGGGAACGGGCGACTGTGATGCAGTGGCCGTATTCCGTGCCGCCTTCGGCGAGAATCAGATAATACCAGCCGTCCTTCCGCAGCAGATGGGGACCCTCCGGGGAAGCCCGGCCGGTTCCGTCCCACAGCTTCACTGCTTCGCCCGCCGGCGACAAGCTGTCGTCGGATAAAGGAAGCAGCCAGGCGCCGCCCCGGCCATACACCATGTAGCGCCGGCCATCGGCATCCACAAAGTGGGAGGGATCAATCCCCTCATGGTTTAGTACAGAGGGAGCGGAATACGGTCCCTCGGGGCGCTCCGACCGGACCACAATATTGGCCCGGCCCGCTCCAGCCAGCCGGAGGGTAGCCATCAGGTAGAACATCCCGTCCACATAGGAAATATCCGGAGCCCAAATGCCGAAGGAGTCCGGAAGTCCACGGAGGGGAAGGTCCTCACTCCGTGTAAGGCCGTGTCCGATATAACGCCAGTTCACCAAATCCCGGGAATGGGACAGTACCATGCCGGGGAAGAATTGGAAGGTGGAGTTGGCTAAATAATAATCCTCGCCTACCCGCACAATAGACGGGTCCGGATGGAAGCCTGGCAGAATAGGGTTGGTATAGGTTGGTATATTCAAAGGAAATCCTCCTTTAGTTAAGCGGCAAATATTCGAACCAGTCGAAGTCCGCGGCATTACTGCTTGATTGGCCGTGGGAGGTGGCGTACAGGCCCAGATAGGCCCCTACGAAGCCCCCTGCCACATCGGTGCTGAGAATGGTGCCGTCCGCATCGGCAAACAGGGTCAGCCACTCTGCTCCGTCCAGGCTGTAATAGAAGGAATAGGCCTGACCCCGGGCCTCAACCTTCAGGAAGAGGCGCTCCGTTTCCAATGCTGCAGAAGCCAGCGGCTTATCCTCTCCGCCTCTGCGTTCCATCAGTCTGAGAGAGCGCTCCCCGCCGAACATCCCGTATACCATACGGAACTGGTAATGGGCATTCTGCAGCAATGCCATTCCCGCTGCTTCACCCTCAGCTTGGGGAGCGAACTCCATCACGGTGCGGGCGCTGAAGCTCATGTGCTGCTGCCGGCGGCAAACAAATGCGGGATTGGCGTAATCCGCCAGCGTTTCCGGCTTCAGCCGGAGCCGCAAATAGCCAGGACGTTCGGACAGGCTCCAGAAATCACCCCGTGGAGTGCGCAGGAAGTTCCAGGTATCCCCCAGCTGTTCCCCGTCGAAGGGGTCAAAACCGGATACCGCCGGGAACGGGTGGGCCGGCAGCTTCGGAGCGGGCATCACCGCTTCCACGATCCCCTTGCCAGGATTGACCACCGGCCAGCCATCCTCCCATTTGACCGGCACCAGGAAGGTTTCCCGGCCCAGATTGCGGTAGTAGCCGCCGTAAGGGCGGGAGGCCAGACACACCATCCACCAGTCGCCGTCTTGAGTATCGAAAATATCTGCATGCCCCACATTCACGATGGCCGCTTCCCGGCCCAGATGCCGGTGGGTCAGAATGGGGTTGCCCTTATAGCCTTCATAGGGGCCATATACATGCTCACTCCGGGCAATGGTCACGGCATGGGTGAAGCCGGTTCCGCCCTCGGCGATCATGAGGTAATAATAGCCGCCGATTTTGTACAGATGGGGGCTTTCCTGGGCATGGGCCACCTTCAGGGCGCCCTGCCAGAGGCTCCTTTTTTCCCCGGTCAGCTTGCCTGTCGCCACATCCAGCTCGGAAATCCAGATGTCCATATTCTTGGCATGGACCTGTCCCTCCGGGGGAACCCGGTTGCCGGTGTAGTAGACCCTGCCATCATCGTCGAAGAGAAGAGACGGGTCGATGCCGGGTGCGTCCTCCAGCCATATGGGATCAGACCAGGGTCCGGCCGGGTCCTGCGCCGTCACATAGAAGTTGTGCTGCTCCCCTTGGTTATCGACAAAGGTGGTAATCATATAGAAGGTTCCCTGATGGTAACGGATGGTGGGGGCCCAGATCGCCTTGGAGGGCAGAATGCCGTCCATATTCAGCTGTGAGGGGCGGTCCAGCACATGGCCCAGCTGCCGCCAGTGGACCAGATCCCGGCTGTGGAACACGGGAACACCCGGGAAATATTCAAAGCTGGAGGTCACAAGATAATAGTCTTCTCCCACCCGGCATACGGACGGGTCCGGATAAAAACCCGGCAAAATCGGATTTTGATACGTCGCCATAACAGTTCCTCCCTGCAACAGCCCTCCGGGGAAGGCCGGCTCATGATTTCTACCTTATTATAAAACAAAGCGGTTATAAAAATTGGTGTTAGTTTGTTCAATTTCCGAACAAAGTTACATATTCTTTACCGATCAACTAGCCGTCGTGTGATGGGAAGCCATAGGGAAACGTTCATTTTTGAGACTAACAAAAGCGTTCTCAAGGATGTATAATAGAAGTGCCGTTTCACCCGGAAGGTTCATGCCGTATCGGCAAAAAAGCTCAGGAGGGTAACCATGATTTCCGAAAACGTGAAAATTTTCTCCGGTTCTTCGAATCCGCAATTGGCGGCGAAGATCTGCGGAGAGCTGGGTCGTCCGCTCGGACGGGTCAAGCTGTCCCGCTTCAAAAGCGGGGAGCATTATTGCTTGTACGAGGAAACGATCCGCAACTGCGATGTGTTCCTGGTCCAAACCTTTTCCCGGCCCATCAACGAACACTTTGTCGAGCTTCTGGTTATGATGGATGCCGCCAAACGTGCTTCGGCAAGGACAATCAACCTGGTGATTCCGTACTATGGTTACTCGAGACAGGAACGCAAGGCAGCACCGCGGGAGCCCATTTCGGCGAAAATGGTAGCGGATGTACTGACTACGGCAGGAGCCGACAGGGTCATTACCATCGATCTCCATGCGCCCGCCATCCAGGGTTTCTTCAACATTCCGGTGGATCATCTGACGGCTTTGGATCTGATTAGCGATTACATCCGCAAGAAAAATATTGTGAATCCCATTGTGGTATCCCCTGATGCGGGACGGGCTACGACAGCGGAGAATCTGGCGAATATATTGAATGCCCCGTTTGCCATTATGATCAAAAAACGCCCGGAGCATAACCAATCGGTGATTACCCACGTCATCGGCGAGGTGGAGGGGCACACCCCTATTATTATTGAGGATTTGATCGATACGGGCACAACCATTGTCAATGTGGTGGAGAGCCTGAAGGAGCGGGGAGCCAACGACGTGCTGATCTGCGCCACCCATCCGGTATTTTCACCACCGGCTCTGGAGCGTCTGGACCACCCGAATATTATGGAGGTCGTCATTACCGACTCCATTGCCATTCCCGAGGAGCATTCCTCCCGCTTCCACGTGCTTTCTGTAGCGGGGCTGCTCTCCAATGCCATCCGCATTAATACCAGCGGGGGCTCCATCAGCTCTCTTTTCAAATACGGCGGGGTCTAAAGGGTAAAATCAGCAAAGCGTCCTGCGGCGGTTTTCAGCCGGGGGCGCTTTTTTTGGGCTTCCGGATTCTGGAGGGATCTGGAAGGGATTTTCCTGAATCCTCCTGTGCAGACTCGCCTTTACTTCCAAATGGCACTTGGCTATACTTGATTTTAACGGGCAATGTCCCGTATTGAACTGCGAGATCCGGAGGTGCCTTATAATGGGCAAGAAAAAGTGTGTGGCGGCTCCAGGAAACCAGAAAATCATCCCACTGCATATGGATGCCACGTTCTTTTTCGAAAGAGCGGTCCGTTCCTTGGACCGTTACCGATACGATAAGGCGATTAAGTATTTCCGGCGGGCGGTTGATTATGAGCCGGAGAATCCTGTGAATCACTGCAATCTGGCGGGCATCCTGTCCGAGATTGGGAAATATAGCGAATCCAATCAGATTCTGCAGCGTATTGTGGATGAGGTTGATCCGACCATGACGGAATGTTACTTCTATATGGCCAATAATTTTGCCAATATGGAGGATTTCGAGGCGGCGGAAAAGGCCATTATCCACTATCTGGAGAATGATGAGGAGGGCCAGTTCGTTCAGGAATCCGAGGAAATGATGGAGTACCTGAGCTACGAGCTGGAGCGTCCCTCGGAGCCGGCTTTTATCAAAAGCCGTGAGGGGCTGTTTGAGCATGATAAGGCCCGCAGTCTGCTGGAGCAGGGACAATTTGGCGAAGCGGTGAAGCTTTTGAAGCGGGTCATCAAGAAATATCCCGAGTTTCTGGCAGCCAAGAACAATTTGGCGCTGGCTTACTATTATATGGGGCATTTCACCAAGGCTATGGAGACCATCAGCCAGGTCCTGGATCAGGAGGAGGGCAATCTCCACGCGCTGTGCAATCTGGCTATCTTCTATCAGAACCTGGGTGACCGGGAGCGGCTGGAGCGGCTGGCGGCTTTGCTGCGCAAAACCTGCCCCTACCACCAGGAGCATGTGTTCAAGCTGGCTACCACCATGGGGATTCTCGGCGAGCATGAGGCTGCTTACCAGCTGTTCCGCCGTCTGACCAAAGGCGGCTTGTGCGGCGTGGAGGAGGATCCTTCTCTGTTCCATTACATTGCGGTGGCCTGCGTGAATACCGGACGGTATGCGGAGGCGGAGCGGCACTGGCAGCAAGCGGCGCGGCTGGACCCGGCCTCCAAGATTCCGCCCTTCTATCTGACGATGATGGAACGGCGTGATGCCCCCGAGGGTCAAGGCCTGGCGCGTCCCTTCTTGAGCTACCACTACCACCTTCCCTTCGAGGAGCAGTTCCGCTCCATGGAGAAGGAGGAGGGGGAGCTACTGCCGGAAACCATCCGCAAGGACCCGCTGGTCCGGTCCTCCTTCTTCTGGGCGCTGCGCCACGGGGATATGGAGACCAAGCTCCAGGTGATCCAGGCCTTCGGGCTGATTGCGGATCATGAGGTGAAGGAAGCGCTGACAGAGTTTCTTTTGGACCCGTTGGAAAATGACTACTTGAAGCGCGTCGCCATGTTTGTGCTGCGGACCATGAAGGTGTCCGGACCGTATACGGTTATGCTGGAGGGTGAGCTTACCGAGCAGCCCGCCCAGCCCTACGCCCCCGCCCTTCCCGGTTGGGAAGCGGAATGGACTGCGGTTCTGGATCTGGCCTTCTCCAGCATGAACAAACGGTATGATCTTGTGCAGCAGCATGACTTGGAAACGCTCTGGGTGGAATACTTATCCCGAGTGTTTCCGGCCAAACCCCGTATGGCGAAGCCGGAAAGCTGGGCGGCAGCGCTGGAATATCTGACGGCCAAGATGCACCGCCGGTCTGTCACCTATGAGGAGATTGCGGCGCGTTACCAGATCTCCATCAGCGCAGCGCGTACCTGTGTAAAGCATATTGACGATGCCTGCGGCCTCCGTCAGAAGATGAAGGCCATCTATGAGGGAACCCGGCCGGACGGGAGCACAGGAGCCGGAGCAACGACAGAGGAACAATAAGGGAAGTATAAGCTTACGATGCCGGTTTTGCTTACGGCAAAACCCTTAGGGAGGATGAACCTGCAATGTACAAAAGCATTATTATCGGAACCGGCCCTTCGGGCCTTACGGCGGCCATCTACCTGGCCCGGGCCAATATGAACCCGCTGGTGATTGAAGGACCGGAGCCGGGCGGACAGCTAACCACCACCACAGAGATCGAAAATTTCCCTGGGTTTCCGGAGGGAATTATGGGTCCGGAGCTGATGGACAATATGCGCAAGCAGGCGCAGCGCTTCGGTGCCACCTTCAAAACCGGCTGGGTGAAGGGTGTAGAGTTCGGCTCCCGTCCCTTCAAGATCGTAATGGAAGGCGGAGAAACGCTGGAGGCCGAATCGGTGATTATCTCCACCGGCGCCTCTGCCAAATATCTGGGCATCGCCGGCGAGCGCGAGAATGTGGGCCGCGGCGTCAGCACCTGTGCCACCTGTGACGGCTTCTTCTTCCGCGGGAAGAAGATTATCGTAGTGGGCGGTGGCGACTCCGCCATGGAGGAGGCCAACTTCCTGACCCGCTTCGCTACGGAAGTGAAGCTGGTCCACCGCCGCGACGAGCTGCGGGCGTCCAAGATTATGCAAGACCGTGCCCGCGAGAACCCCAAGGTTAGCTGGGGCCTGAACAATACGCCGCTGGAAGTGCTGGCAGGCGACAAAGGCGTTACAGGACTTAAGGTCAAGAACAATGCCACCGGACAGGAGGAGGTTATTGAAACCGACGGCATCTTCGTTGCCATCGGTCATACTCCCAACACCGGATTCCTGGGCGGCCAGATCGAAACCGACGAGACCGGCTACATCAAGGTGAAGCCGGGCACCACCGAAACCAACATCCCCGGCGTGTTCGCCTGCGGCGATGTACAGGACCACCGCTACCGCCAGGCGATCACTGCCGCAGGCAGCGGCTGTATGGCCGCTCTGGATTGCGAGAAGTTCCTGGAAGGCAGCATGGTGCATGACTGGAGCCAAAGCTTGTAATTTCCGTGAAACAAATAAGGAATCAAACAACAACCGTCCGGACTCCGGACGGTTTTTTTTG
Source organism: Paenibacillus mesotrionivorans (assembly GCF_046098205.1). Taxonomy (NCBI): domain Bacteria; kingdom Bacillati; phylum Bacillota; class Bacilli; order Caryophanales; family Paenibacillaceae; genus Paenibacillus; species Paenibacillus mesotrionivorans. The sequence goes on from NZ_JBJURJ010000007.1 coordinate 24,479, forward strand.
TAGGAATGTGGGACTATACCGGGAATAATGAATAATTTACAATCAGAGGAAAAGTTGGTATAAACAGCTTGTTGAAGAAAGGGAGCCGGATACAATGAAGTAACATAGATTATATGGACTAATCATGATGGCAATTATTTTTATCCTCTATTTGGAGAGCGCCGGTGCAGTCGTTCCGGATGACAGGAACGATGGGCAATCTCCACCGTTTTTCACAGATCCTTCCCAAATACCTACAGTCGATGGAACGGATATGACTTTTCATTGTTCTGTTGCTGCAGCTCCACACGCGACTCCCGCGGAAATTAATCAGGCCTCAATGAAAGGGGGAGTTGTTCAACACAAACCCTGAGTTGGACGGTGGTATCGAACGTTTTTAAGTGATGTCCCTTGGGAAAAGTGGTAATAGAAGGAGGCATTTCCCGCGATGGGCTGCCTTTTTGTGGTGCGTGTGGGATGGATGGAGTTGTCGCGGTAGGTTTGATTGTGTTGCCAATCACGGTTTTATAAAGATTCTGCAATTTGCAGAAATCGTTTTATGTTACTGGAGCTAGTGAAGATTTAATTCCGCAAGAGCAATTTAAGAGTCGAGCTTAGGGACGTGTAATTTTAAACCAAACAATCTGCTTTCCGTTTGAATATGTCAAAATTACGACATAATTAAATAATGCCTAATTAATTGATAGATTATCCCAAATTTCGACATTATACAGCAAAAGAAGAGTTTATAATTATAAATGGATAATATTCTAATTAGTTCGAAAAGCGTCTTTAATATCCAACTAATGATAGCGCTTTATATGTACGGTAAAACTCTTTCATGAAAGTCAGCCTGTGTTTATTAATTAATTGTCCAGCCAACAAATATTCTAGCTTTCATTATTATGGAGAGAAAGTTATCTTTTAGCTTCTGCCAGTGGGATACCCGTTAAGGTATCAATGCCCTTCAATAGGATAGAGACAGCTTTGTCATTTATAAATATTACTTTCGTATCATTGTTGTAAGAACGAATAACTTCATTACCTTTCTGTTCAGTGTTTATGGGAGAACCCCAGAAGGTTTCAAACTTTGATTCATTCATCGTTACTCTTAAGATATTATTTTTAATTTGAAAAAGCGTTTTGGAGTCTTTTTCATCAAAGGATTGTCCTGAAGGGATGGTTAGCATGCGATTTGTTCTGGAGAATTGATAATATCCAGCAGGAGTTTTAATAATGACGATGTTAAATATATGTCTTTCATTAAAGGTGAGTAAGCCTTTTCCTGCTTTACTCTCAGGCAAGTAATTCGTCATATTTTCCATAAAATAGTACTTTTCTATAAGTGGAGCATTTTCAAATTGATCGTCAGATAAGAGAGGAAGAACCTCTCCTGTTTTATCGGCTAGCTCAGGAATCCCCCCCCTAATAAATGGATAATCGATGGATATCATAGCAATGTATTCTTTTAGATCTATCAATAAATCCCCTTCTTCATCATTCAGGTCGGTTATTTTGAGGAAAATTAGAATAAAAACTGTAAAAATCAAGATAGTCAATAAAATATATATAGACTTATTTTTCATCTATTTTTTCCTCCATATGACTGATTGGATTATTCAATCGCCAAAATCACCATCCAGAGTGTCCACGCCTTTCAGGTAATTGGAGGTTACCTTGTTATCAATAAATGTAACGACTACTTCATTACTATAAGTATTAATGATCTTGTCCCCTTTTTCGGTCTAAATGGGAATCGCCCAATTGTGCCAAACCTTTAGTTGATCATCGTTAAGTATTACGGACTTGTTTTATCCTATATAGAGTATGATAGTTGGCTTTATTAAAAGTTATCTCAGAGAGAAGAGTCAATGTGTGCGAGCTTTTCAAGAATAAAATTAGAATGAATACGATAAAGTCCCGCTTTTTATTCATTAATCCCCCCCTCCAAACATTAGATTTTATACAATTATTGTATAATTTTAAATGATAAAAATGCAAGTAACATTATGACTATCTCTAAGGAGGAAAGAAACAATTGAAAAAACTGATATCTTTATTTATGTGCATGTTATTGATAATAATGGAATTATCTCCTCTGGTTCTAAGTAATTTAATAAGTAGTGCTTATGCAGATAATCTAGATATGGCAAATCTAAATCAAGATGAAGTGCCTTATTTTAAAGATCAAGTCTCTTCTGTAGCCAATTCTACATATACTGAACCTACTGTAATTTCTGGTACGTATAGTTCTACCCCTATACTATTTCCTTCCACATCCGTAACAACCGATACATATAATAAATTGCCAACTTTAAAGTATATAGTCACTTATGCTTCTATTGATAGAAAACAAAATAAAAAGGCAATGAAGTTTTTTCGAAAAAGTGAGACTAGCAAAGTGTTAAGAAGCTTCAAAAATATTCCTCAGGAACTCATGCTCTTATCTGAACCGGAATTAGCAGAATTGAGGATGAATCCAGATATCATTAATGTTGAACCAGATTATTCGGTTTCCCTTTCTGGGGTGGAGAACTCTTCGAATGAGGCCACTACGCTGTCTTATGAGGGATTAAACGGAGAGCAGTTGTTTAGTATGAAAGCTAATGGTCAGGGGATAAGGGTTGGAATTATTGATTCCGGAATAGATATCCATCATCCTGATCTTCTCGTTAGTGGCGGTGTTTCTTTACTGGATGATACATATAATGATGCCAATGGGCACGGCACGGAAATTGCAGGTATTATTGCGGCTCAACTCAATGATTTTGGTATAAAAGGACTGGCACCAAACGCAGAAGTTTACGCGTTGAAAGCATTTAATGCAAGCGGTACTGCGTCACATAGTGACATTATTGCGGCAATTGATTGGGCAATTGAAAATCATATCAATATCCTTAATATGAGCTTTGGGGGAAAGGAGAATGGACAAGCACTTCAAAGCGCCACCCAAGCCGCTTGGGATGCCGGCATTTTGCTTGTCTCTGCATCAGGAAATAAAGGACAGTCTACTATTGAATATCCTGCTGCCTATTCTTCCGTTATGGCAGTTGGTGCAGTGAACAATGATTTAACTCTGGCACCATTCTCTAACTATGGCGATAAGCTTGAATTGGTTTCATTCGGTTCAAATATTTACACAACAACATTAAATTCTTCATACCGATTAGTATCAGGGACTTCATATGCAGCGGCACAGGTTACAGCTTCAGCAGCAGCTCTGTGGTCCTATCATCCTGATTGGAATGCTGAAATGGTAAGAACTGCTCTGCTCAATTCGTCAACTGCCATTGGCGAACAAAATATGTTTGGATACGGCTTGGTAAATCCTTTAGGTGCAGTAAAAGGTCAATTTCCAAGGGACGTTACTGTTGATTTCGAAGGGACAGTAAGTGGGGCTGTTTATGGAAATTTCTTTACTAAGTTGTCTTATTTAAATAAAACACCCCAAGATCCTTATACTATGAAACAGGGACAAATCACACGCTTTTCTGTAACTTCGGAGGATGATATTGTAGATTATTATACAGGTGTATTTAATTCGGAAAATGTAAAAATACAAGAAAAGTATGTTTCTTCCGGTACGGGTCTGCTGCCAGCTGGTTCATTGCTTTTTCATGATTTCATTACGAATGCTTCAACGCCTGTTGGGACATATACAGTTAAAATATCGCCTTGCTTTGATACTTCTGGTGGTATATACGGCTGCCCGAAAGATTCGGCTATAAAGTGGGATGTAATTTTGGAGCCTCCCGTAGGACCCGATACAGAAAAGCCTAACATTCAATCACTTAAGCCCGATCAAACATACTTTGAACTTTATAAACCGATTACACTTCGTGCCTCAGCAAGTGATAATCGCGGTGTCAAAAAAATGACTTTTTGGTACAGCATTGAATTGAGTAATGGAGAATGGGGATCGGATTATTATATTGGGGAAACTCCCAATTCCCCCGTTTCAACTAACATGACAAGTTCTATAGACTGGACTCCTACTCAGAATGGAGGCTATTACAGGTTTAAGGTAGTAGCGTATGACGAAGCGGGGAACAGTTCTTGGTACAGCACTGGCCAAAAATTCTATGTAAATCCAGATATAACACCACCCAGAGTAGGGCTTAGTTATGATCAGAGCGCCCGATTAATGAGCAATTATGAAATTCCCATTTCTTTTTCTGCTTTTGATGATGGCGGAATTAGTGAGATGTATCTTCGTATCTACCAAGCAAATGATCCAGAAAGTCAGTTTGATTTAAATAATAACAATATTGAATGCAAATTGAATAGTTCTGTTACCGACAAGTTAATTGGTGGGTATGGTACGTTTTCATGGCTTGCTTATACTTCGGGATGGCATCGAATTAGTATTGTTGCTGTAGATGGAAATGGAAATAAGACAGAAGAAATGATAACTCCGCACTCTTTTACAGATATCTATATAGCTACTCCAACGGTTGTTTTTGTACCAGGATTTTTAAATACGAGGTTAAAAAGTGGTGGACAAACTGCTTGGATACCTGATGAACTTTTAGACAGTTATGGTGAAATGAAAAAATTTAATCGAGTTGTTACTGAGATGAATCTATCCACCATTGTCAGTAAACTAACCTCCATATTATTAATGGATAATAACGGCAATTCCTACAATGATGTATCCACTTTCGGTATTATTCAAGATGGACCTGCCAAGGATGTTGGAACGTTACTTTATAATTTACGACGCGAAGGAATAAATGTAGCAGAAGTAGCCTATGACTGGAGATTAGATGTTACAAGCAATGAGGTACAAAATGCTATAGCTTCAACTGTGGAGAGAGCGTTACAAAAAACACATGGCCAACCTATATCGATAGTTACTTATAGTATGGGGGCATTGCCTGTAAGAAAATTCTTATTGGATCATCAATATGAACAAGGAATGAACATTGATTCTTTGATTAATATTGCTCCCCCATCTTTAGGAACTTTCTATGGATTCAAAGGAATTGAGATGGGTGATGACCTTGGTATTATTAACTCAAATGGATTTTTTACTGATGCCATAAACAGTGGGGTTATCAAGCCTTTCCTTCATAATATGGCATCTGTGTATCAATTAATGCCAGGAGAACTGTACAACACTATTTATCAAGATAAGTTAGGGCAACAAGCGTTCTATACAGATAATAAAAGTGTACAGAATTATTCCGAACTGCTTATATATATGGATAATAATGAAAGTTTCAATTCTAAATTAATTGAAAGGGGCCGAACATTCAGAAGTTTTATTGAGGATAGCGGACATTATGTTAAGCCGGAAATCAAAAAGTTTGTATTTGCGGGTTATAAAAGAAATTTTGAAAGTTCCAATCCAGATTTATGGGAAAAAGCCGATCCAGGGGCCGATATTATAGGTATGAGTAGGAGCTATAAGTATAGATACGGTTATGAAAATGCCCCAATTAACTTCCCCATCCCTTATAAAGACACCTTTTATCATGGGGTTGGAGATGGAGTGGTGCCGCTGAAGAGCGCTTCTTTCCGTTTTGAACGCGATACTAATGTATATTATGTTGGAAGGATGCATACTTCTATTGTTGGAGACGGTAAGGTTAATTCTGCTATCAAAGAAATAGTTTTAACGGGAGCAACTACCCAACAATTTATTACTGATCCTGATCAAATCCCAATAGTAGGCGGAACCAGCCTGACTATTAACTGCCCAGTAAATGTATCTGTTCACGATGCCAATGGAAATTATGCTGGCCTTGATGAAAATGGATCTCTGGTAAACAATATATCGGAATTAAGTTATGACATTATCGGAGAAACAAAAACACTATTTGTTCCTGAGGGAGTTAATCTTGATATTAATATTAATGGCTATGACACTGGAACGATGGATATAGATTTCATCGACTATGAAAAAGACAAGCCGATTACTGCCAACACAATTATTGATGTGAGGATTATAAACGGAACGAAGCTTTCCTTTTCGTTTAATGCGTTAATCGAAGATAACAAGGACGTTAATATTCTCTATGACTTCCGCGGCGATGGGCAAACTACGGTGCTTCACCCTGGTCAACAAATTCCGTTTGATCAACTAATGAATGATGAGGTTCCTCCTGTTTCTATCCTTTTGATTGAACCCGCTTTACACAACAACTGGACCGGGGGAGGTGCGGTCATTTCATTGTCGGCAACAGATGCAGCCAGCGGGGTTTCAGGCATCTATTATCAACTTGATGGGGGACCCGAAACGGAGTATAAGGCACCTTTCACGGTTGAAGGTGCAGGAGGACATGAAATAACTTATTTTGCTATGGACTATTCTGGGAATATTGAAGAACGTCGTACTCAGATTGTTCAAATTGATATGACTGCGCCTGGAAAACCTTTGATTGTCCCAACCACTACTGATTGGACCAATCAAGATGTTCTACTGACCATTATCCATGGGGAGGATATGGGAAGCGGTGCCCACAAAAGCCAATACAAAATCGGAGCTGAAGGCCAATGGCACGATTACACGGAACCATTTACAGTATCAGATGATGGGGCAAATACTATCTTTGCGCGGACTCTCGACTGGGCGGGAAATGTCAGTGAAGAAGTAAATGTTACTGTTCTTATCGATAAAGTAGCTCCTAACGTACCTACGATTGAGGCCACTACAACCGATTGGACCTTTCAGGATGTGACAGTGGAGCTTACTGGTGGTCTGGACTTCGGAAGCGGTCTAAAGGAGCTTCAATACAAGCTGGGTCCTACTGAAAATTGGGCCACCTACAGCGGACCTATGGTGATAACAGCGGAAGGCCTAACTGAAATTCAGGCGCGCGCAGTGGATATTGCCGGAAATTTGAGCAGGGAATCTGCCATTTCGGTAAAGATTGATAAAGTTGCTCCGACTTCACCTCGAATTGAAGTTTCCACTAAAGAGTGGACGAACCAAACCGTGGTTATGGAAGTGATTCAGGGGACGGATGACCGAAGCGGGATTAAGAAGACTCAATATAAAATTGGTTCAGCCGGAAATTGGATGGATTATTCAGTAAAAGTATCTTTGGAAGCTGATGGCGAGTATGACATTTTTGCAAGGTCGCTGGACCATGCAGGCAATATCAGTACAGAAGCTTGGACAACGGTGAGGATTGACAAGACTGCCCCATCAGTTCCAGCACTGGCACCATCTCAAAGCGGATGGACCAACCAGGATGTTGCCGTTACGCTGACTGCAGGTACTGATGTATTAAGCGGTGTTCTCAAAAGTCAGTATCGAATTGGGGAACAGGATACTTGGAAGGACTATGTGAACCCTATCCTCATTCATGAAGAGGGTGTACATTCCGTAAATGCCAGGACCCTGGATGTAGCCGGGAATATCAGCCAACTCGTGTCTATCAATGTCAAAATTGATAGGACGCCTCCTTCCACACCTACAGAATTGGAACTTACCGGAAAGAATGAAACAAGCGCCTATTTTGAATTTCAGGCTGCCGCAGATAATTTAAGTGAAATTACCTATGAAATACATGTCAATGATACTTGGACAAGGGATGAGTCCAAAACAGTGGTTGGATTGCATTCACTTAGAACGAACACCTATCACCATATTCAAGTGAGGGCGAGAGATGAAGCGGGCAACCTTTCCGCATTGTCTGCCCCTATAGAGGTTCTGACTAATAATCCGATTTCTCATCGTAACGGCTCTACGTTGCTGTTGCATATGGATGGTACTGTTTGGGCATGGGGAAATAACCGAAATGGTCAAGCCGGTGATGGAACAATGGCCAGCGTGAAAACCACTGCTGGAAAGGTGAAAGGACTGGATTCAGTGGTTGCTGTGTCTGCAGGAGCCTACGACGAATATGGCGAAGACATTAATTATAGTGTTGCGTTAAAACGGGACGGGACAGTTTGGGTTTGGGGCAATCAAAAGGGATACGGATATATTGTTCCTGTTCCGGTTATCAACTCGTTGCCCGTACAAATTCCGGGACTGGATTCTGTTAATGCCATTGATGCGAACGGTAGCAGCATATACGCTGTTAAAGCAGATGGAACTGTATGGAAGTGGGGTTTTGAAAGAACGCTTGAGCAATTGAATATTACTGACGCTATTGGAGTTTATAATGGAATTGTACTGAAACGAGACGGAACTGCCTGGACAGAGGACCTTTATTATAGATTCAATCAGATTTCCGGAATCGATAACATTTCTGTAGTAGCTGGTAGCTCCTCAACCTTATTCTTAAAGGAGGATGGCACTGTTTGGGAGCCGGAAATAAACAACAATCAATATCAAGTGTCCAAGGTCACATTTCCTGAAAACGTAAAAATTATTGCAATTGCTACTGATGAGGAGAGATTCGTGGAAAAAACTAACTTTGCTTTATCAGACCAGGGGGAGGTTTGGATTTGGGGTTTGCACACTGAATATGTATACAGGGCTGGAGACGGAGCTTTGTCAGAAAATCAACTCTATATTGATGTGCCAAGGAAAGAGAAGATTGGGCAAGCCTCCTCTCTTTCAGGAAACCGCTACAGCTATGTAATTGCAAAGGAGGGTGATAAGCAGGCAATTTGGACCTATGGCAGAAACTATAGGGGGGAGCACGGAAACGGGACAACAGAAACATACTATGGATCTACGAAAATGCTATATAACACAAAACCCTTAACCGCTTTTATTTCCGCAACCAAGGGTACTTTAAATGCTCCTTATGAAGTGACAATAGCGGACGGCAGGGTATATTGGCACCTTGAGGATGCAGTCCAGACCGTTTTTACAGCTTACCAGCTTCAAGTCCTAGATGAACGTGGAGAACAAATTGTTTTTGACACCGGTATTCAAAACCGAGTGTCTTCCTCCTCTGCCTGGAGCTACCGCATTCATACAGAGGATTTGCCTGAGAATCAGATCATGCAGTATAGGGTGCGGGTTAAGGATTCTGATGATTACTGGTCAGATTGGTCGGAAGCAGGGTGGCTTCGGGTTGAGCCTGCTGCTGTTTCGGGCGAGGTTGCCGGATCCGGTTCGCATAGTCTGTTGTTGAAGGAGGATGGGACTGTATGGGCCTGGGGAAGAAATGAAAATGGGGAGCTTGGTGATAGGACAACGATGAATCGTTCCACCCCTGTTCAAGTGGAGGGTTTTGATAAGGTTATCCATATTCGTGCCGGCAATGGATACAGTATGGCAATAAAACAAGATGGAACTCTCTGGGGATGGGGAAATTCTGAAACTATTCCTCAATTATTAGGGCAAGAAAATACGGAAGGGTTTGGTTATGGAGGTGTTTATTCCAGAATTGTTGCCATTAACCAAACTGGAGATGTTAAGTATGATTGGCCATTGATAAAAACTGAATACTCATCAGCTGTTTACGACAAAGCAATTTTGACGGATTCGGGTGATGTATTCTTTACTAAAAATTCGGGGCAGATCTCATACTCTAAACTTGTGCTCCAGGATGTTATCGATATTGCCGTCGGAGCAGATCACTATCTGGCACTTAAGCATGATGGTACTGTATGGGCCTGGGGAAAGAATCAGGATGGGCAATTGGGTATTGGAATCAAAGAGGGGTCAAACTATCATGATACACCTGTCCTTGTTGAAGGGATTCCACCTATACGCAAGATATTTGCTAAAGAAAATTCCAGTAAAGCAATTGACCAGTTGGGTGTAATATGGAACTGGGGTCGGCTTTATGGGCTTGAAACACAGGGATCAGACAATCCTTATCCGACTTTGATGTCTAAAGCAACTCCCCAAGTTATTAATTCCATGGAAGGATTTAAAACATTGGCGATAGGCAGTGAAAATCACCTTATTGCTTATCGAAATGATGACGACCTATATGGTTCAGGGTTAAACTTGTATGGTAGTTTGGGAGATGGAACGCAGAAGCTCTCTCTATTTACCAAAGTGGCGCATACTCCTTTACCCATGCCTGTAGCTCGTTTAACTGTTCGTGAAATTGAAGCAATATTATCTTGGGATGGAGTCCCTGGTGCAACTCACTATTTCATCCAAGTGGATAATGGAGCGGTGGAGAGGATTTCCGGGACTTCATATTACGCAAGAGGCCTTTCTGCAGGCGTAGAGCATATATTCCAAGTCCAGGCGGTATCAGCTGACAATGCCAGTGCTTGGACAAAAGTACCCTTCTTCACATTGCCAGATGTTCCCCGTTTGATCGATAGCAGTTCTACCAGTTCGTCCATTCAGCTTAACTGGGCCTCAATTGTTGGAGCCGACAGTTACGAGGTTGAGGTGAATGGCATTGTTGGCGCGGCAAGTGGAAACAGCTTCCTTCAAACAGGGCTTCTGCCAAACAGCCTCTATGAAATTCGGGTCCGTTCTATTGGCAAGAGCGGTTATAGTGATTGGAGCATTCCGTTGAAGGTGCAAACAAGGCTTGTAACTCCAGTGCTCAAAAGGGATATCTCGAACGCTTCATCTATTACCTTGAGTTGGACTGCGACTTCTGGGGCGACTGGGTATAACATTAAAGCGGATGATCGGGTAATTGAGCTTGGCGGTGTGACATCGTTTACGGATAGCAGCCTGGAGCCCAACTCCCCTCATTCCTATCAGGTGCAAGCTGTGTTGCCTACGAATTGGAGCGACTGGAGCGAGATGATGAGCACGTCAACAGCGCCTGGCCGCCCCAATGCTAGTTCAATCTCTGGAAGCTCATTCATTGAGGTTAAGTGGCCGCCTGTTGTTGGTGCAGTCGGATATGATGTCGAGTTTGACGGAACGGTGGAATCAGTATCCGGGGAAAGCTACAAGAAGGAAGAGCTTTCTCCTAATTCCAGCCATACGATTCGTATACGTGCCAGAAACGACATCGGAACTGGAGATTGGGGAACTCCGATTCAAGCTTTGACCAGGCTGGCATCGGTTACTATTGACAGCACTTCTTCCACCAGTTCTTCTATCACGCTGGAATGGTTAGCCGTTCCTGATGCACAGGGCTACAGGTTATTGATAGATGGCTTGGAGAAGGATGTTGAAAATGCAACTGTCTATATACATGAGGGGCTAGTTCCCAATACTCAACATCGATATCAGATTAAGGCCTTATCTACAAACAATTCCAGTGAATGGAGTGAAGAATGTACTACCTCTACCTTGATTATGAGCACAGACAAGCCGGTTGTCGTCCCGGCTGACACTTCTATTTCCATATCATGGAACGAAGTCTCGGGAGCTATTGGGTACGAACTTGAAATTAATGGAGAAGTCATTAAGACCCAACAGAATATCTACACCAAGTCTGGATTGTCTCCGAATACTGTCTATACCATTCGTGTTCGCTGGAAAACAGCTGAGCAAGTTTATGACTGGAGTGAAGCAACCGTTGTGGCAACATTGCTGACTACTCCAATAGTTACAGCAAGCTCTCTCGATAACAGTATTATCCTAAGCTGGTCACCTGTTTTGGGAGCATCCGCTTACTTGGTTTCTGCTGATGGAGTTGTTGTTAGTAACGGAGACAGTTGCTCTTATATTCACCCCGGATTATACCCAAATACTAGTCATAGCTATAGTGTGCAGGCTATTACGGGGACTAATTCCAGTAAATGGAGCATAACCGCACAAAAGTATACTTCCCCCCCTACACCGACTGCACCCACTGCTTCTGCAACACTAACGGATTTATCTGTTACTTGGATGGCAGTGTCTGGAGCTAGCAGCTACGATGTGGAGGTTAATGGAGTAGTGGTGGCTACAGTCTCATCCCCCTCCTACAAAAAGTCAGGTCTTTCCCAGAACACCGGATTGACCATTCGTGTTCGGTCCAAAAATAATAACGGAAGCAGTTCTTGGAGTCCTTCGGTAACCGCATATACTCTATTGAATGTTCCGGTAATAAGCAGCGTAACAGTCAATAGTAGTTCAATAACGCTTGCGTGGAATCAGGTGTCCGGGGCGACGGGATACCGCATCAAACTGGACGACGGTTATATTTATGAGACCAATGCTCTGTCATATACGATAATAGGATTGTCGCCAAACACGGCTCATACGGTTCAAATATATGCCTATAATGCAAATACGACTAGTACTTGGACATCTGTAATGAATAAAACTACAGCTCCAGCAATACCGGCCATCATTGGAGTTAACGTGCAGATTAATTCATTTACCTTGAACTGGACATCATCGCCGGGAGCTTCAGGCTATGATGTGGAGCTCAACGGAACGATTAGTTCAGTCTCGGGAACAAGCTTGACTAAAACGGGATTGCAGCCCAATACGAGTCTGGTTCTGCGTGTTAGGTCTAAAAACAGTAGCGGGGTAAGTGAATGGAGCGAGACGTTATCCAACATAGCAACAAAATTGGTCGTTCCTGTAGCTACTGGAACATCAACAAGCAATTCCATTTCTCTAACCTGGCCCAATGTGTCAGGGGCAACAGGATACAATGTGAAATTATCGAGTTCTTCTTATCAGTCGTATACCGTTTTTACCAATTCAAATTCATTCTTTATCTCGGGTTCGCCTGGAAGCTCTCATACTTATCAGGTACAGGCTGTGTCCTCCACTAACTCAAGTGATTGGTCTTCACCTGTAACTAGATTTATGGCTCCGGCAAAACCGAATTCACCCACTGCAGTTGCTACTACCACAAGTTTGCAAATCTCCTGGGGTGCAGTAGCTGGAGCAACCGGCTATGATCTTGAAGTTGATGGAACTGTTATTTCTGTTTCAGGTACATCCTACACGAAGTCGGGCTTGTTGACCAAAACCTACCACCAAGTCAGGGTTCGTTCCAAGAATTCCGGAGGTGTTAGTGATTGGACATCCATTGTAACCTTTAGAACTCTTTAATAAAAACCGGCTTTTCCAACGTCATTTTTTTTCATAACGTATGGAAAAGCCGGTTTTTTACACTTTTTGATGATATATTTGCGGAACACCGGGCCGCGGCACATAGTGCCCCCGACTTTCCGGTCCGGGGGCATTGCCATCCATCGCTCCAAAAAAATGACTATTGAAACGAAACCCGCTTTTGCTTACGGTGGAGCCGTACATGAAACTGAAGGAGGAACCGGGATGTCACGCAGCTTATCTGCAATAGCCGGGCAAGTCTCACAGGCAACAAAACGGATGCCGATGGCGGAATGGAACTGGAGCGAGGGAGTGGCGCTGTACGGGCTGGTTTCGTTGTGGAAAACCACGGGAGACGATGCGCTCCTACAATATTTGAAGACATGGGTGGACGGTCAATTGGCCCGGGGGCAGGTGTTTGAAACGGTCAATGCGACAGCGCCCTGCTTTTCGCTGATTGAGCTGTATACAGCTTCCGGGGAACCCCGTTACGCGGCTATTATTAAATCGAGGGTGGAATTTCTGCTCCGCCGGGCGGAACGGCTGGAGAACGGCGCGTTTGAACACACGCTGGTGGAAACCAGCTTCGGCGGGCAGATGTGGGTGGACACGCTGTTTATGGCCGGATTGTTTCTGGTCAAAGCGGGGCTTTTGCTGGGGGACCGGGAGGCGGTCGAGGAAGGGCTAACCCAATATTTCCTGCATGTGCGCCAGCTGCAGCAGGAAAATGGCTTGTATGTCCATGGCTGGGATGAAAAGAAGAATGGCCCCATCGGGTGTTTGTGGGCACGGGGCAACGCCTGGGCAGCCATTGTGTCGGCGGAGCTGCTGGCGCTGCTTCCGGAGACGGAGCCGGCACGGGAGCGGATCAGCGCTGCCCTGTCCCGGCAGCTGGCGGGTTTACTGCGTTACCAGGATATTTCCGGCTTATGGACAACCGTAATGGACGTGCCGGAAACCTATGTGGAAACCTCCGCCGCCGCGGGCATTGCGTATGCGGTTAAACGGGCGCTGCACTTCGGCCATGAGTATGAGGCGTATGCGGAGATGGCTGACCGGGCCGCGCGCGCCGCATTGTCCCACGTGGATTGGGAGGGAGTGCTCCGCGGCGTATCCGCCGGCACGGGAGTGCAAAAGCATCCCGGTGAATATCACGTTATTGCCCAGCACCGGGCGGAGGGGTACGGGCAGGGGTTGCTTCTAATGCTGCTGTCGGCGATGATGGCTGAGAACGGCCATGAGGCTGCAAAATAAAAAGCAGCTGAAATATGAAAACCTCCATATATGACCGTAAACCAACCAAGAGCCTGGAATATTCCGGGCTCTTAGCCATGCCGTATGATGGCGCAGGCATGCTGCAAAGCGGCGTATCAGCAGTTCCGAAAAGAAGACGATTTGGATGAAAGCGTTTTTTTGATATAATGAAGCGGCAAAAACCCGATGTGAAAGAAGGGGAGACATCTATGAAACTTGTCCGCAAGCTGGTTAGGCAGAGGTCCCTCGCCTTGCTTTTGCTTCTTTCCATTGTGCCTGTGCTGGGGTTTGGAACGTTCAGCTATTCCATGAGCCTCCGGCTGATCGAGGCGGAGGTAAAACGGACCTCCGAGGTGGCCATCGCCCAGATGAAGGAGCAGGTGGACCAGCTGCTCCGGCAGACGGAGGAGGTAACGGGGCAGCTCTCGCTCCAGGCGGGGATGCTCCAGCTTGTTAAGATCCAGGAAACCCCGCTCTTGGGCACGCTGCAGGCAGCCAATGATATTAGACGCGACCTGTCCAATTTCTCCACCTCCATCCATGCGGTGGATTCGGTGTATCTTTATCACCGGAAGCAGCAGCTGGTGCTGACCTCCAATGCCCTGCTGGACATGGAGAGCTTTTCCGATACCTCCTGGCTGCCAGCCTTGCAGCATGCAGCGGCGGAGCGCAAATCCAAGCTGTGGATTACTCCCCGTGATACAGGCTCTGAAGCGGCTCCAGGCTCCCAGGTCCTCACGTATATGCTGCCGCTGCCTTATTTCTATGACGAGCCCGAGGCGGCGCTTATTGTTAACGTCAAGGCCGGTGTTATTGCCGATATGATTCGTTCCTTCCCCTTTGACAGCAGAGGCGGGCTGCTTGTATTTTCTCCGGCGGGGCAGACGATTGTGCAAGCGGGCCAGCTGCGGCTGGGAGAGCCGGACAACATCGGCGCTATGCTGGGTGGGAAAGCAGCTGCGGCTGACAGCCGTCCGGTCAAGCTGGATACGGAGGCCGGCGCCATGTACGTGACCACCGAACGTTCGGAGGCCTACGGCTTTCTCTACGCTATGCTGATCCCCGTAGATGCCGCATCCCGCAACGCCCAGCTGCTCAAGCTGTGGATGGTAGTGGCCACTGTGGTCTTATCCCTGTTATCCGTATTTGTCGCTTATTTCAACGTCCGCCAGTTCCAAGCCGGTCTGCGCCGGATTTTCCTGACCCTGCGCGGTAAGGAGGAAGCAGGCGGGGAGACGGAGCAAGAACCCTTCGACGCCGACTACGCCGGGGGGTTCGCCCGCATTGAGAATAGAATCGCCGCGCTGTTGAAGGAGATGGGTGAGGTTCGCTCCCAATGGAAGAGCCAGCTGCCGGTGCTGCGGGACCACTTCCTGCTGTCCGCCCTGCTTGGCAACCATGCCGGGATGGATCCGTGGCTGCGCCACAAAACG
The DNA here is from genome assembly GCF_046098205.1 of Paenibacillus mesotrionivorans. Taxonomy (NCBI): domain Bacteria; kingdom Bacillati; phylum Bacillota; class Bacilli; order Caryophanales; family Paenibacillaceae; genus Paenibacillus; species Paenibacillus mesotrionivorans. The sequence goes on from NZ_JBJURJ010000007.1 coordinate 39,977, forward strand.
GCGGAGCCGGCGCTGTTCCCGGATCCGGTCTTCTGTGTGCTGGTGGCGGAGATGGATGCCACCGGCGAAAGCGCCCGCTTCCGCAGCGGAGAGGATGCCTGGCTGTTCCTTTTCGCCGTGGGGAATATCAGCCAGGAGCTGCTGCGGGATAAGTTCGCCACCGAAACGGTCCTCTCCCGGCAGCATGTGGCCATCATCCTGAATATGCCGGAGACGGAGGCCGACCGGGAGACGGTCCGGGCTGCGGAGAAGCTCCGTTATGCAGTATCCTCGTATCTGAAGCAAACGGTGACCATTGCCGTAGGCCGGATTGTTGGCGATTTCCGCGAGCTGTCGGTTTCGTATCAGGATGCGCTGCATGCTCTTCAGGAGCATTGGCCCAAGGCCGGGAACGAGGTTATCCGCGGAGGGCAGGCACCGAAGGCTCCCATGTTTGTGCCGTACCCCGCCGAATGCGAAGCGGCGCTGCTGGCGGCCATCCGCGAGGGCGACCGACCGCAGGCTGCTCAGGAGCTGGAAACCTTCTTCGACGGGCTGAACGGCAGCCGCCTTCCTTTTGCACTGATCAAAACCTATGCCATGCAGCTGCTTGTTTCCATTATCAGGCTGCTTCAGGAGTATGATCCGGACCTGGCTCTGACCTTCCCCGGCCGAAGCCTGTACGCCGAATTTGCCCAATTGAATGCTTCACCTCCCATGTGCAGCTGGTTTGGCGAAACCGTTGTAGAGCCGGGAATCAACTTCCTAAACGGACTGAAGCGACTGCGCATGGAGACCATTATGGACCGTACCAAAAAACTGATTGAGGAGCGGTACCGGCAGGACTTGTCCCTGCAGCTGGCTGCCGAGCAGTTGGGCATCAGCCCTTCCTACTTAAGCGAGCTGATCAAGCAGCATTGGGGGGAAACCTTCATTCAATATGTCACCCGTTACCGGGTGGATAAAGCGAAAAGCCTGCTGCTCAAAACCGAGCTGAACATCGCCGACATAGCCTCCGAGATCGGATATGGCAATGCCACCCATCTCATTCGGGTATTCAAAAAATCGGAGGGTGTGACGCCGGGAGAATACCGCCAGCAGAACCGCTCTTAAACTGTGCAGCAGCACGCCGCAGCCCCTCAAAGCTACGGCGTTTTTCATTCCGGCCTCCACGAAAAAGTGATGATTGTGATGATATCCGGGGCACCGTAAGCTGTGGTCATCGGCAGCCGGTTGTTCCCGGTGTATCCCAAAACCCGGGAGAGGCTGCACAAGGAAGGAGCGAGGTCATGCAAAAAGGAGGAGCGAACAGGCTGGAAATCCCGCGCGCAGTGCCAGAATCCCAACATCCGGGTGCCGCAGCCCGGTGGCAGCGGCAATGGCGCATATACAAGCAGCATCGTGCGCTGATCATCATGCTGCTGCCCGGGCTGGCGTTATTCCTGCTGTTCAGCTACGTGCCGATGTACGGCGTAGTCATCGCATTCAAGAATTTTCAAATTACGGAGGGTATACTCGGCAGCCCGTGGGCCGGGTGGGAGAACTTCCAGCGCCTGTTCCAGGGGAATGGCTTTATGAACGCCCTGCGGAACTCGGTGGTCATCGCTTTTTTGAAAATGGTGCTGGTTTTTCCCGCCCCGATTATACTGGCGCTGCTGCTCAACGAGCTGCGGGTCACCTGGTTCCGGCGGACCATCCAAACGGTGACGTATTTGCCCCATTTTTTCTCATGGGTGGTGCTGGCCGGCATCCTGTTCCCGTTTCTGGGCAATGAAGGCGGCTTCAACAAGCTGTTGGGCATGTTCGGCATCTCACAGCAATTGTGGCTGCTGGAGCCGGACTACTTCTACGGCATGGTGGCCCTGACGAACATCTGGCAATCCGCAGGCTGGGGGTCCATTGTCTACTTTGCGGCGCTGGCCTCCATCGACCCAAGCCTCTATGAGGCGGCTATTGCCGACGGGGCAAGCCGCTGGCGGCGGATCTGGCATATCAGCCTGCCGTCCATTGCGCCTACCGTCATTATTATGTACCTGCTGAATATCGGCCACTTCCTGTCAGTGGGTTTCGACCAGATCTATAACCTGGTGACGCCGCCTACCTCGGGGGTGGGGGAGATTCTCGATACCTACGTGCTGCGCCGGCTGCTGACCATGGATTATGAGCTGGGCACAGCCGCCGGATTGTTTAATTCCACAGTGGGGCTGGTGCTGGTGCTGATCGCCAATACCCTGGTGAAGCTGTACGACAAGGAGCGGGGACTATGGTAAAGGAAGGGAGGCGGATACGATGAAAGCAACCTGGGGCGAAAAGACCTTCGATGTGCTGAATGCCGCAGTATTGACGCTATTTGGGCTTACCACGCTTTACCCGCTGTTGTATATCATCACCTTGTCGCTCAGCACACCGGCGGATGCGCTGGCTATGAAGTTCTATTGGTTCCCGCTGCATCCTACGCTGATGTCCTACCAGAAGGTATTGGCGCATCCTGATCTGTTGGCGGCTTATAGCAATACCATCATCCGCACCGGAATGGGGATTGCCATTTCATTGACCATGACGGCAATGGTGGCCTATCCGTTGTCCAGGCGCACCTTCCCGCACCGGGGGTTTATTATGAAGCTGTTTGTGTTCAGCATGCTGTTCAGCGGAGGCACCATACCGATGTTTTTGCTGGTGAAAAATCTCGGCATGCTAAATACCTTGTGGGCGCTTGTTCTGCCGGGGGCGGTGTCGGCCTTTAATATGATTGTGATGCGGAATTTCTTCGAAAGTATTCCCGGGGAGATTATCGAGTCGGCGCGTATGGACGGTGCATCGGAGATGCGGGTGCTCCTTCGGATTGTACTGCCGCTGTCCGTGCCTGTTATGGCGGTGATGGCTCTTTGGGTGGGGGTGGCCCACTGGAACCACTGGTTTGACGCCATGATCTATACCCAGGATAACCGCTGGCAGGTGCTGCAGCTGTTTCTGCGCCGGACGGTTGTGGATGCCACGGTGTCGCTGACGCCCGGTGAGGACATCAACCGGATCCGGGAGGAGTATACCCCGGAGTCGCTGAAGGCGGCTACCATTGTGGCGGTGACGCTGCCGATTCTGTTTTTGTACCCGTTTATCCAGCGGTATTTTGTCAAAGGCATCATGCTCGGCTCAGTTAAGGGCTAACGTACGACCGCAGCTTGGCGGTCCGCAACCGGTTTGCTCGAATAAAACCATTTCCACACAGGGGGTAATGCGATGTTTACAAAAATGGGGGTTAAAGGATGGCTGCCGCTGGCGGCTGCCTGCTCGCTGGCGCTTGTTGGATGCTCCAATGGTGGAGGGGAGGCCGCAGGGCCGTCGGCTTCGCCGGGAGCCACTGCAGCACAGGTCAAGCCGATGGAGATCAAGTGGATGGTGCCTACGGCCGATTTAAACGCCAATTCCCATGTTATCCAGTATTTGCAGGAGAAGTTTAATGTCAAAATCAACTATTATTCCATTCCCCAGGCCGATTATGTCCAAAAGCAGCAGATTTTGCTCACCTCGGGGGATGTGCCGGATGTGATGTTCATATATGATCCCAACCAGCTGTTTAAATATGCCAGTCAGGGGCTGCTGGCCGAGCTGCCGGTGAAAACCATTGAGCAGAGTGCCCCCAAGACCAAAGCGGTGCTGGACAGCTTTGCCAAGCAGGGCTGGTTTTACACTAATCTGAACGGTAAAAACTACGGGCTGCCCACCACCTATTTCACCGGACAATTTAATGCCAAGCAAGGCTGGCGCATGGATCTGCTGAAGAAGGCGGGAGTGGAAAAAATTCCGGAAACCATCGACGACATGACGGCCGCCTTCGCCAAGCTGAAGCAAAACGGCGTGTACGGCATGACCACCAACGGGAACTCGTATTACTTCCAGTTCTGGTCCATCTTCGGCGCCTACGGCGTAATGCCGACCCAATGGATGCTGAAGGACGGCAAGGTGGTCAACGGAGCGGTTGTGCCGGAGGCCAAGGAGGCGCTGACGCTGCTGGCGGACTGGTACAAAAAAGGCTATATCGATCCGGAGTTCGTGACCGGCAAGGATCTGGATAAGAAGCTGGTGGAGGGCAAGGTTGCATATACACACAGTACAGCGGTGTCCTCATTTGACCTGAATAACCCGCAATCGGTCTTCAGCTCCATGAAAAAAGCCAACCCCGAGGCGGATTTCCAGGTGGCGCCGCTGCCCAAGGGGCCTCGTGGCCAACAAGGGGGCTGGGCATGGGGCACGGCGGGCAGCACCTTTGCCTTCGGCAAGCACATGGAGCAGCAGCCGGAGAAGGTGAAGAAGGTACTTGAGATCATGGAGGCCATCCGCAACGATGAGCAGGTATTCCTTGACTCCGCCGTTGGGGTGAAGGGCAAACATTGGGATTACACGACCCTTTCTGATCCGCAGAGCGGCATTAAATTTATTCCGCCTTATGACGACACGGCCAAGCTTGCCACAGAAGGGCTTCGGAACAATTTCGATACCCTTTTTGCCGGAGGTCCGGCCCCCGTTATTTTTGAGAATGCGCTGGGCAAAAGCAGTGTGGAGCTCTTAAAGAAGTACAACATACCGGTTTCGGATATCTTCGGCAAGTCGGATGTGCTGCCATCCTCCGGCAAATATTGGGGCGATCTCACCAAGCTGAAGCTGGATGCTTATGTTCAGATTGTGAGAGGCGACAAGCCGGTATCCTACTTCGATGAATTCGTCAAACAATGGAATGACATGGGCGGTGCGCAGCTGGAGAAGGAAGCCAATGAGCTGTATAAATCTGTGCAGGGCAGCAAATAAACAATGGCGGAAATGGCGGCGCATCGCGGTGCGCCGCCATTTCCGGCTTTGCCGGGGAAGGGGATGGGGAGGATGAAAGGCAAGTCTATTGTGATGGAGGACCGGCTCCAAATAACCGGATACGCATGGCCGTCTACGCTGCTCCGCTTTCCCTGGTCCGGGGAAGAGGCGCCGTCGTCTCTCTGGCTGGCGGACGGTGAAGGGGAAACGGTGCCCTTCCAATGGAGAAGGACAGAATCGGGAGTGCAGGTTTGTCTGGTTGCCGACCTGCCTGCCGGCGCACGGAGACGGTTTGAATGGTTCGATGGTCCGGCTCCGGCTGCAGGAGCGAAGTATAGCCAGGTGTCTGTCGTACGGGAGCACGGAGGTGTGAGGGCGGATAACGGAAAGCTGCAGGTAATGCTCACGGAGGGGCGGCTGGTGGGCGGTGAGCTGTTCTCACTGCGTCTGGCGGACACTGGGGCAGTGGGAGTTGCCCGCATAGACGGGGGCGGCCGCAGACTGCTTGCCGCAGAGGGCAAGGTAACGGCGGAGGGACCTGTTTTTGCCGAGTGCGAAATCATCTGCCGGTTCGAGGGAGGCGCAGAGTACTTTGCCACCATAACGGTTGCGGCCGGAATGGAGTATATCGGGCTGCGGGAGGAGATGTCCGGGTTTGCCGCCGGTGAAGATGCAGTGCTGCGGGTGGAGTGGCACGGGTTTGCACCGGTGCGGCGGTACACCAAGCCGCGGGGGGAAGAGCCCATTGACCGTTATCTGGACGAAACCGGTGGTTTGCCGTTCCGGCTGAAGCCCTACGATAATGCTGTCTGCTGGCAGCAGGCCAAGGCGGCGGCTTTCTCCGGGGGCGGGGTGACGGCTGCTGTATTCGTGAAGGACAGCGGGAGCTGGGACGACAGCGGTTATGCCTTATGGGGCACGCCGGAAACGATGGCGGTCCGTTTCCGCTGGTCCCGGCGCAGCGGGCGGCTCTTCTGGGAGTATCCGCTGGCAGTGGGAAGCCGGTGTACGGCTGTGGCGTTGTACCCGGCGGACCGGGACCTTGCCTTGACCGGCGGCTCCTATGCGGATGAGCTGTGGCTGTGGCATGAGTTTCTTTCCCTGGATAAAGTGAAGGATTGGACGTTGGACTGGGACGAACGGCAGACGGAATATCCGCGGCTGTTCTCCGGAAATCGGCTGCCGGAGCGAATGCATACCTGGTTTGGCTACAGGACACACAAGCCGGTGCCCGAGGATATGGAGGCGATTGTGGACCGGTTGTCGTTTTGCCTGCATCAGCCCGGAGAGCTCAGTCCTGTTGCGGCCCGGGAGTTTTATACCTGGGCGGCTACCTTCGATCTGGCTGCCCCGGACATGGAGCCGGATCTGTTCCGCAGGCTGAAGGCCGCTTTTGCCTTTATGGCATATGCCCATAATGAGGAGTGCTTTATGCCGGTGGAGAACATGCTGGCCGGCCATCCCAATTTTCTCGTGGATGTGAGGAGTGTGCCTGCCTTGGCGGCGGCGCTGTTTCCGGATCATCCCCATGCACGCCGCTGGAAAGAGGATTTTGAGCGGGCCATGGCGCGCAATATGAAGTACCATGTCCGGCCCGATGTGCCTGCTTGGGGTGCCCGGGGAGGCAGACACACGGAAAATCTGGCTTGTTACACCCTGTATAACCTGAGAGCGATGCTGAGTCCGGTTATGGCACTCCAGAAGGTGTGGGGGGAGCATCCGGTTGCATATCCCCATTACAACAAATGGCTGTCCTGGCTCCTGAATGCACTGACCGCCCCGGTGGCGGGCCGCCGCCATGTTCCGACTCAAGGCGCCCATGCAGGCGGGCACGTGGACGACTACGCCGCGCCGTTGGAGCTGCGCATAGCGGGGTTTGGCCTGCGCGCCATTGACCCGCTGCTGGCCGAGCATCTGCTTCATGTGAGTCCGGCCGATGCCCGGAGCTTTGCCGAACGGCAGCCGGATACGGATATTTGGCGGGCGGCCTATGAGGCGCCCTTCGACAGCAATACAGGGACGCGGCCACCCTTGCAGTCAGCCAAGTATACCGGGCATGGCTTTGTCCTGCGGGCTGAGGTGGGCAGGGCTGCGGAAGCCTCCGTTCACCTGCAGCAGATTGACGAAGGGCCGAATTACCGGTGGGGGCGTGCAGGGCAAGGGGGCTGCGGTGTCATTACCTACTATGCAGGCGGAAAGCGTCTCAGCTTCAACCGCAAGGAGGATGTGGGCGACGATAACCTGGGGGATGTGCAGGCCTGCTGCAATTTCGGCGTTCTGTACGGGCATGAGTTCCGCAGTATAGGCCGCCGAGACTTGACCGATCCCCTGTTGGATCTTGGCTTCGCCCAGTTTGCCCGTGTGCTGGCAGGCCCGTACTCCAGGCCTGCTTACCATTCCCGGAGTGTGCTGATGTCCGGGAGCGATTACATCATCATCTACGATCAAGTGGGTGATATGCGGGTCAGGGGCCGGTTTTCCTGGTTCGTGCAGGAGCGCGACCCGTTCCCGACTATTTGCCAGCTGAAGCCGGGGGTGCCGGGCTACGATGTTTCGCCGGGTATTCCCGCCGAGCTTGGTCCGGGTGCTTACCGCAATACCAACGATGAATCCAAGGGGAAATATTACGACGGTAATGGGCACTTCCTGACGTTGGTTTCCCCCCACGGCAAGGGAGATTACGGGTATTTGGTGGGTGTAGAAGCGACAGCGTACGGCGCTTTGGTGACACTGAATGACCGGCGGGACTATGTATTCCGGGATGAAGCCGCCGTTGTTTTTGATGAGGGCGGGATATCCTTCACCGGCCATGCCGGTATTGTTCGTCTATACAGCGAGGAGAAGGCGGAGGCGGCGCTGTTCGCCGGCTCACGGATCGGCGCCGCTGGCGTTGTGCTGGAGGTTCTTCGCACCGGTTCAGATGGCGACGTGGACGGGGAGCTGCCCTTTGCCGGCTTCTCCTTCGCCCGCAATGGCGCAGCGCTCACAGGCGGGTATGCCGGTTGCGGCGGGGCCACTGTGAAGCTCACGCTGCCGGACCTGTTGTGCAGGGGAGCGTACCGGCTGTATGTGGACGGCGCTGCTGTGGAGCTGTCGGGCATCAGCGGCAGGTGTATTACATTCCGCCTGCCGGAAGGATGCGGCCGGTGGGGATGGACGGACCGGCTGCCGGTCCCGGCAGCGGTGCAGGTAGCAGGCTACCGGGTTGTGTCCGGCTCAGCCGAGCTGCTTTGGGAGCCTGCCGCCGGAGCGGACGGTTATGAAATCGCAGTAAGCCATAACGGCGGTGCGGACTGGACGGAGGCGGCAGCAGTTATTGCGGGCAGCACGACGTTTCCCTTACGGTGGCGGCTTAACGGAACCAATGGCACCAAATGCCATATACGGCTCCGGGCAGTCAACCGTGACCGGAAGGGGCCCTGGAGCGGGGATTATCCCGTCTACTTCACCGGGGAGCCGCCGGAGCGGGCGGACGGGCTTCGGGTGATGCGGACGGAGCAGGGGTTCCGTTTGACATGGGGCTGGCAGCTGGGGGCAACGGGCTACCGCTTATACCGCCGTGAGCAAGACGGGGGCAGCTTTGCCCTCATTTATGAAGGGGAACAGCCTGCCTATAACGATGCCGTTGTAAGTGACGCGCGCGTGTTTGAATATTGTGCTGCCGCCTGCAACGGCAACGGTGAAGGCGCCGCTTCCCCGCCCCGCAGCACAGCACCCGGCGGTTTGGCGGATTGGGATCCCCGTCCGGATGAACCGTTCCGCCGGTACACCCGCAGCCACGAGTACGGCTACAACGGATTTGACCATTGGGCCAATAATCGTAAGGCGGTGCTCCCGCCGTATCCGGAGCAGGAATTTTAGCGTTCCCGCAGCTGAACGGAGGCCGGAGGCATGGATAAACCGGCATTCCGCTGCTGGTTCCATCTGCAGGAGCCGCCTTCGGGCGGCTTTTTTGCTATGTTAAAATACCGTAGAAATGGCACAGGATCGCTTCTTGACCTGCCGGAGGCCTTGGCTTATAGTGGGAACAGATGCAAAACTATTATTCGTTTGAGGTGACGGTCTCGATGTCGGAGAAGATTTATGTGGGTGTGGATTTGGGCGGAACCACCATTAAGGTAGGCGTATGTGACTCGGAAGGCAAGCTGGTGCATACCTATGAAGCACCGACCAAAGCGGAGGAAGGCGCAGAAGCGGGTATGGAGCGCATCGCCGAGTATGTACGTACGGCAGTGGCCGAATCCGCGTATGAGTGGGAGCAGGTAGCAGGGGTAGGCGCAGGTATGGCCGGTTTTTTGGATATCCCCAACGGGTTTATCAAGTTCTCCAACAATCTGAACTGGCGCAATGTGCCGGCCAAGCAGATTCTAGAGGAGAAGCTGGGTGTACCGGTTAAGATCAACAATGATGCCAATGTGGCAGCTCTGGGCGAAGCTTGGGGCGGAGCAGGACGGGGCATCGACAATTGTGTGTGCTACACCCTGGGGACAGGCGTCGGCGGCGGCATTATAATTAATGGTAAAATTTACGAGGGCTTCGGCGGGATGGCCGGAGAGCTGGGCCATGTGTCCATTGTTTCCGATCTGGAGGCGGTAGCCTGCACCTGCGGTCAAAAGGGCTGCTTGGAAACCGTGTCGTCGGCTACTGGTATTGTGCGGATGGCCAAGGATGCTGTTGAGCGTGGTGACCGCACGGCGTTGGCGCTGGTGAACCCTATTACTGCCAAGGATGTATTCGATGCCGGTAAGGCCGGCGATGAGGTTGCGCTGCGGATAATTAACCGGGCTGCCTATTACCTGGGCCGCGCTATGGCCGGCATGGCCGTTATTGTGAATCCCCAACGGTTTATTGTTGGCGGCGGCGTCTCTAAGGCTGGGGACATCCTGTTTGAGCCTATCCGCGAAACCTTCCGGAAGTATACACCCGAGCATGCGCAGACCGGCGTGGACATTGTTCCTGCCACTTTGGGCAATGATGCCGGTGTAGTAGGTGCAGCCGGTTTGATGCTGGAATAGACTAGTTATACATTGGTCCGCGTAGCATACAATGTTAGGAAAGAGGAGGAAGCCCGCCATGGAGGACCGGATGGAGCAGGCGATGCTTGTCATCATTACCGGCATGTCAGGCGCCGGCAAAACCATTGCCGTGCAAAGCATGGAGGACCTGGGTTTCTTTTGCGTAGATAACCTGCCTCCTGTCCTGATACCCAAATTTGCCGAGCTGATCCAGCAATCCAACGGCAAAATCGGCCGTGTGGCCCTTGTAATCGATCTCCGGGGCAGAGAGTTCTTTAAGGCCCTGTCCCAATCTCTGCAGGACGTGAAGGACAATTACACCCTGCGTTCCGAGATTCTGTTTCTGGATGCGACGGATACGGTGCTGGTGCAGCGTTATAAGGAAACCCGGCGCAGACACCCCCTTGCCCCAGGCGATGCCCCGTTGGAGGGAATCAGCCAGGAGCGCAAGCTGTTGGAGGAGCTGAAGGGCCTGGCCAACCAGGTCATCGATACCTCCAATTTGAAGCCGGCCCAGCTGAAGGAGCGGATAGCGGCCCGGTTTACCAATGTCGAGGAAAGCAAGCTGTCCTTAAATGTGATTTCCTTCGGCTTTAAATATGGCGTTCCCATTGATGCGGATCTGATTTTTGATGTGCGGTTTTTGCCGAATCCCCATTATGTGGAGGCATTGCGCCCCAATACCGGGATGGATTCGGAAGTCTATGAATACGTGATGAAGTGGAGCGAAACCCAGGAATTCCTGGTGAAGCTTCTGGATATGCTGCACTTCCTGATTCCCCAATACCGCAAGGAAGGCAAAAGCCAGGTGGTCATCGGCATCGGGTGTACCGGCGGCAAACACCGTTCGGTGGCCATTGCCGAATATCTGGGCAAGGTTCTTGGGGAGAGCGAAACGGAGGATGTCCGGGTCCGCCACCGGGATGCCGACCGGGACCGCAAGGTGTAGGGGTTCAAAGGATTTACCCTCAATTTGTCTTTGACAAATTCGAGGCTTACATAACATATCCGGCCTTTCTGCCTTCAATTTGTCTTTGACAAATTCGAAGAGTCCGATAACGCATCCAGCCTTCGGCAGGGATCGCGTTATGGACATTTGGCATGGACCATGTTATTCAGATTGGGGTGGGCTATATGCAACAGCGCAATGGGCGGCTGCCGCGGATCGTGGTGATCGGCGGAGGAACGGGATTATCCGTAATGCTGCGTGGACTTAAAGAAAAGCCTCTGGATATCACCGCCATTGTTACTGTTGCCGATGACGGAGGAAGCTCCGGCATCCTCCGGTCCGAGCTGCAGATGCCGCCGCCGGGCGATATCCGGAATGTTTTGAATGCGCTTGCGGATGTGGAGCCGATGCTCTCCCGCATGCTGGAGTACCGGTTTACGGCCGGGAATGGATTGGCAGGCCACAGCTTGGGTAACCTAATTTTGGCGGCGATGCATGACATTACGGGGGATTTCGTATCCGGCATCAAGGCGTTGTCCCGGGTGCTTGCCGTACGCGGCCGGGTGCTGCCAACCGCTAATCAGGCGATTGTCCTGAAGGCGGAGATGCAGGACGGCACCATTGTGGAAGGGGAGTCCAAGATTCCACTTGCAGGCGGCCGCATCAAGCGGGTATTCCTGGAGCCGGATAATGTGGAGCCCTTGCCGGAGGTGCTGGAGGCCATCCGTGAGACGGATGCGATTCTGGTCGGACCGGGCAGCTTGTACACCAGTATTTTGCCGAATCTGATTGTTCCTGGGGTGGCCGATGCCCTGGTGGAATCCGATGCCATCAAGATCTTCATCTGCAACGTCATGACCCAGCCGGGGGAAACCGACGGCTATTCCGTCAGCGATCATCTGCAGGCGATTCATGATCATGTTGGGCATCATCTGTTTGATTATGTTATAGTGAATAATGGCGATATTCCTCCCCAAGTGGAGTCGAAATACGCCGAACAGGGCGCAAGCGCCGTAGAGCTGGATCTGGACGAGGTCAAGCGCAGAGGCTATCAGGTGATTGCCGACAGGCTTGTATTGTTCCGGACCTACCTGCGGCATGACGCCGAACGGTTGAGCCACCATATTTATCAGCTGGTGGAGAGCTGGATGTCAAAGAAGAGGTGAGAGGCCATGTCCTTCGCGGCGCAGACGAAGAAGGAGCTTACGCTAATGGAGACAGAGGCCTGCTGCGAGAAGGCGGAATTATCCAGCATGATCCGGATGAACGGCGCAGTCCAAGTATCCAGCCAGAAGGTGGTTCTGGATATTTCCACAGAGAATGCGGCTATTGCCCGGCGGATTTATTCCCTGCTGAAGAAGACGTACCATATCCACATTGAGCTTCTGGTCCGCAAAAAAATGCGCCTGAAGAAAAACAACGTCTACATCGTCCGCATCCCGGCCGGGGTGCAGGGCATTCTGTCCGATCTGAGGATCGTCTCCGAAGGGTTCCAATTTACAACAGGCATCGACAAAAGCATCATCAAAGGCAACTGCTGCAAGCGTTCCTACCTGCGTGGGGCTTTTTTGGCGGGAGGTTCCGTCAATAACCCAGAAGGGTCGTCGTATCATCTGGAGATTTCGTCCATGTACGAGGAGCATTGCCAGGCCCTGGTTGACCTGGCGAACCGGTTTCACCTGAATGCACGCTGCATCGAACGCAAGAAGGGGTTTGTGTTCTACATCAAGGAAGGCCAGAAGATCATTGAATTCTTAAGCCTCATCGGCGCCCATCAGGCACTCCTGCGGTTTGAGGATATCCGGATCATGAAGGATATGCGCAACTCGGTTAACCGCATCGTCAATTGCGAAACGGCCAATTTAAACAAAACCATCGGCGCGGCGCTGCGGCAGATTGAGAACATCAAGTTCCTGCAGCGGGAGGTGGGGCTGGAGAGCCTGCCGGAAAAGCTGCGGGAGGTGGCGGAAATCCGGCTGCAGTATCCCGACGTGAACCTGAATGAAATCGGCGACTATTTGAAGGGCAATGTGAGCAAATCCGGCGTCAACCACCGCCTTCGCAAAATAGATGAAATGGCGGAGAAGCTTCGCCAATCGTAAATGCCGGGTCCAAAAGCAGCCCAAATCGGCCCATGACGGAAGCAATCAGGAACATACCGCTGAAAATCGGTTCTTTCTCTAGTTTACTTCCGGAAATGATGCTATAATGGTAGAAAATCGTGTTCTTTTCTGTTGTCTCATTTTAATTTCCATAATGTGACAGAGGTTTTTTGCGTTTTCCAACACGGATTTCCTCTTATGAGGCGCAAGCGCTTCAACTCATATAATAGATGGAATAAGTCATTTTTTAGGGGGTATTGGTTCATGTCGAGGCGTCCCGTCGTCGTTAAGTTGAAAACAGGTCTTCATGCTAGGCCCGCCGCCTTGTTCGTGCAAGAAGCTAATAAATTTTCTTCCGAGATTTTCGTGGAGAAGGATGATAAAAAGGTGAATGCAAAAAGCATCATGGGCATTATGAGCCTTGCCATCAGCACTGGCACTGAGGTTCACATCAGTGCGGAGGGAACAGATGCCGAGCAAGCTGTTAATGCGCTTGTCACTCTGGTCAGCAAGGAAGAGCTGGAGAATCAATAACAGGCGGTTGATTTTCCGATGCATCAACCAACACCAACCAAGCTTCCTGAATAGGGAAGCTTTTTTTCGCATTTGACCAGAATAAACTCCCGATAACCAACCTGCCGAAAACACGGCCGGTTGGTTTTTTTTGTTGCTGCAGAAATCGGTGCATCAGCGGAAAATGGTCAATGCTCCGGGGGCAGCTCCCCAAAAAACCAGTCATATCAAGAGTTTCTGAATTCTGCTGATCGACAGAAAGGAGTCTATTGTCGCGGCCGTACCGGCCCCTTTAGTATGAAGGTGCATCGGCCACGGCTAAGATCACGTTGCAGAAAGAAGGAAACCAGATGGACAGAGGAACTGCCCAAAGGAACCCGGCCCTAACCGGAACCGCCCTCAAACGCCGCCGCGGATGGTCGTTTGTACGGGATTACCAGCTATACCTGCTGCTTACGCTGCCAATTATCTACTTTGTTCTATTCAAGTACATTCCCATGTACGGAGCAGCCATTGCCTTCCAGGACTACAACATCTTCCAGGGGGTAACCGGAAGTGAATGGATCGGCTTCGAGAATTTCCGGCAGCTTTTTGCCATGAGCCAGTTCTATATTGTGGTCCGGAACACATTGATTCTGAATTTCCTGGACCTGGTGTTTTCCTTCCCCGCACCGATCCTGCTGGCTATTCTCCTGAATGAGCTAAGTGTGGCCTGGTACAAGAAAATCGCTCAGACCATTCTATACCTGCCTCACTTTATTTCATGGATCATTATCGGCGGTCTTGTGTATCAGATGTTCTCCAACAACGGCGGTTTGGTCAACAATATGATTACCGCAATGGGCTTCGACGCCGTTCCGTTCCTCACCAATAAACAGGCTTGGCTGCTGGTTTATCTGGGGACGGGCATCTGGCAGAGCGCCGGGTGGGGAACCATCATCTATCTGGCGGCGTTAACCGGCATCAACAAGGAGCTGTATGAGGCGGCGGATGTGGACGGCGCAGGCCGGTTAAAGAAAATCTGGCATATTACCCTGCCGGGCATCCGCTCCACGGTGGTGGTGATGCTGATTATGCAGTTGGGCAAAATCATGACCATCGGCTTCGAACGCCCCTTCGTCATGGGCAATACCCTGGTGATGGATTATGCCGAGGTTATCAGCACCTTCGTGTACAAAGCGGGCCTGCAATCGGCGCAGTTCTCTCTGGCTACGGCTATGGGTTTGTTCCAGGCGCTGGTGGGACTGGTGTTCGTCATTATGGCCAATACAATCGCCAAGCGCTTTGGCGAACAAGGCATCTGGTAAGGAGGAAGATCCATGTCAACCACTGTGCTAAAGAAACAACCGCGCTTCCGGCTCTCCGATGGGGTTATCATGCTGGTCATCGGCCTGGCTATTCTGCTGTGCCTCCTGCCGTTCCTGCATATCATCGCCATCTCCTTAAGCGAAAAGCAGTATATCCTGTCCAACAAGGTGACCTTTTTCCCGCGGGGGCTGGACCTGCATCCCTACCAGATCGTCTTCACTGATGCAAGAATGCTGTGGTCCATGGGGCTGACCATTGTACTGACCGTAGCCTATACCGTGATCAGCATGGTGATGAGCATTGCCGCTGCCTATCCGCTCACCAAGGACCGGCTGAAGGGCAGAACCTTTTTTATGATGCTGATTGTGTTCACCATGTTCTTCAGCGGCGGGATGATTCCCGAATATCTGCTGGTGAAGCAGCTGGGGCTGCTAGACAGCCTGAATGCGCTGATTTTTCCCGGAATGATCAGCGCCTTCAACCTGATTATTCTGAGGACCTTCTTCCTGTCCATTCCCGCCAGCTTGGAGGAATCCGCCTATATCGACGGCAGCTCCCATATCGGCACCCTGCTCCGCATCGTGCTGCCGCTCTCCCTGCCGGTGCTGGCCACCTTAAGCCTGTTCTATGCGGTGTCCCGGTGGAACGGCTTTATGGATGCGCTGTTCTATATCACCAAAGCCGATTTGTATCCCATCCAATTGAAGCTGTACCAGGTGGTCATGAACAGCATGGTGACGGATCTGACGGCACAGGAGGGGGCCTCGCAGGTGGAGGTAGTGCCCGAAGGCATCAAGGCCGCCAGCATCATGTTCGCTACGGTGCCGATTCTTTTGGTATATCCGTGGCTTCAGCGGTACTTTGTGTCCGGGATTATGATCGGCGCCGTGAAGGGATAACGGTCGTGGAAGCTTGTTCAACAGGGTTGCCCCTCCGTTTCCTGGAGGTAAAATAACCAACGCGTTGAAATTATAAGTAAAGGGGAGTTCACCAATGCAACTGAAGCACAAAAAATGGTTTGGGATTTCCACCTCAGTTCTCTTGTTGGCCGGTTTGCTGTCTGCCTGCTCCGGCAAGGATGATTCCGCATCGCCCGCAACAGCCAGTCCCGGCAGCGGATCAACGGCAAGCAAGGATCCCGTCACCCTGAAGGTGGAGGTGTTCGACCGGGGGAATGCTCCGGCCGGCGCCGGTCCCGTGGACAATAATTTCTGGACCCAGTGGATCCAGAAGAATTTCGGAGATCCGAATAACATCAAGCTGCAATTTGTGCCGGTTCCCCGGAATCAGGAGGTGGATAAGCTGAATGTGCTGATGTCCACCAACGATGCTCCCGATATTGTGTTTACGTACGATCTCAACACCATCAATAATTATGTAAAAAGCGGCGGTTTGACCGATCTGGGCAAGCTCATCGATGAGCATGGACCGAACCTGAAGAAATTCCTTGGTGATGACGTGTTGAAATACGGGATTTTCAGCGGCAAGCAGTATACCATCCCCGCGAAGAGAACGCTCCAGTTCACCCAATCCTCCTATATCCGCAAGGATTGGCTGGATAAGCTGGGGCTGCCCGTGCCCACCACCACCGAGCAATTTTACAATGCGATGAAAGCGTTTAAGGAGAAGGACCCGGGCCAAACCGGCGGCAAGGTTATTCCTTATGATTTCGCGGCATTAAACGGCACCGTCATCACCACCCCGTCCGTGCTGATCAACTCCTTCGTGAAGAAAATGTCCGAAGAGGACCGTTACGCTTTATCTGCCACCAATATGCCGGAAATTATGAAGCCCGGTTATAAGGAAGGGCTCCAGTTTGTCAACAAGATGAATGCGGAGGGCTTAATCAATCCGGACTTCGCCTTGGATAAGGACGGCAAAAGCTTCGAGCGGGACATCGCCAACGGACTGGTGGGCTCCTTTACCGCCTTGGCTGCCCATGTAAACCTGATGGGAACCGGCAATGTTTTCGACACCATGAAAAAGAATGCTCCGGGCGCCGAGTATGTGGCCATGGACCCCTTCACGGATGCAGACGGCAAACATCCCAAGGCGATTTATGATCCGACCGGGGTGTTTATGATGGTGCCGAAGAACAGCAAACATGCGGTGGAAGCCGTTAAATACCTGGACTGGATGTCGAAGCCGGATGTCTTGTTCACCCTGACCAATGGGATGGAAGGGCAGCACTACACTCTGGAAAACGGCTTGCCTAAGGCCATCACCACGGACGAGGCCAAAAAGACCTTTTATAATAACAGCGATATCGCCATTGTCATTAACGGTAAGGATTTCGGGTCCCTGGACAAAAACCTTGAAGCGGTGGCGCTCTCCTTCCCCGCCTATAAGGATCTGGCCAAACAAACCATGTTAAACGGGCTGAAGGACGGTTTTACGAACCCGCGTTTCGAACGGCCGATTGACGCAGAGCTGAAATATAACAAAACCTTAAGCGACAAGCTGCAGGAGATTCTCGTCAAGAGCATTCTGGCGAAGCCGGAGGAGTTCAGCAAAACCTTCGACACCATGTCCCAGGAATACCTCAAGCTGGGCGGGCAGGCGGTTATCGATGAGCGCAGAGCCGCGTATAAGGAAATGAAAAAGTAACGAAAAAGGAGTGGGGAGATGAAGGCACCACGTGGGTCCAGCTACATCAAGCGCATGCTGCTTTCTTATCTCCCCATCCTGTTTGTGACCGTCAGCATGCTGATCTTTATCTTCATGTCCATCATTAACGGTATTTATGGCCGCAATGCCATGCAGGCCAACCGTGTGACGGCAGCTTTTATCGTGAACACGGTGGACAGCACGCTGAAGGGTATCTTGATGGATACGCAAAAATTGACGGAAACCGACGACAGGCTCCGCCGGTATTTCGAGGCGCCCTCTGACCGGGAGCTGGAATATGATGTGTCCAATCTCTTAACCACCATCATCGTCCGGTATGGGCTCATCGATTCCATCTATGTCTACCGGGCCAAGGACGGCAGGGTGCTGGATCAGAGTGCCATCCGCCCCATCGAGGAATTTCCCGATAAGGCGTATATCCGCAGCTCCATTGAACAGATTGTGCCGTCAGGCTGGACCTCACCCCGGCTGAAGCAAACCGACGGGATTGAGCGGTCGGCCTCTGTTACGTCCCTGGTACTCAAGGTCCCGCGGGATTCGGGGAGTCTTGGGCTGGTAACGGTGAATATCAAAATCTCGGCCTTGGAATCCTTCATCCGCCAGATGATCAACGAGGATGTGGCGCAGGCCCAGGTGACGGATGCCCAGGGGAGGGCCTTTTTTACGGAACGCGGCGGAATAGCCCATAATGGCCTGAATGCGGATAAGATATCCGAATACACCAACTGGAAATACACCATCAGCATCAAAAACGGCAAATGGCTGGATTATTTGTTCCACGGCAATACTGTCTGGCTGGCCTTAGGTGTATTGTCCATCGTATTTGCGATCAGCTCCACGCTGTATGTGACCCGGAGAAGCTATAAGCCCATTGAAGCGATCCTGCACCGCATTGACCGGTTCTCCTCCATTGTCCGACCCGGCGAAACGAGGGTGAGCAAGAACGAGTTTGCCTTTATTGATCAGGCCATCGAACGGTTGATTACGAACAATATGAATTTTCAGGAAAAGCAGCAGGAGCATCTGGTAATCCGGCGGCAGCAGTTTTTGCAGATGCTGCTCAAGGGGGATTATGAGGAGGAACGGGCTCTTTGGGAGCAGGAGTGGCAGCATTTTGGCCTGGCGGAGGGGCAATATATTGTCGCACTTCTGGAGCTGGACCATTATGTGCAGTTCGGCCTGAAGTACAACCCCAGCGACCAGTCTCTGTTCAAGTTTATTATCAGCAGTGTGGCGGTGGAGGTGGCGGAGCAGAACGGCCAGCGGGTGGTTTCGGAATGGATCTCCAAAAACCAGTTTATTCTGCTTCTGATTTCCCGGGATGGCGCAGGGCTGGAGCATCATATCCTGCAGATCGCCGAGCAGATCCGGGCTTGGGTGGAAAGGTATTTGGACTTTACGGTTACCATCGGGATCGGGCTGGCGGCAGACAGTGAGGAGGCCATCAGCCGGTCCTTCCACGAGGCTATGGCTGCGGTGAGCCGGAAGGTGACTTTGGGCGTTAACCGGATTATCCATACGGTGGAGGCTAAGGACAAAACGGACAGCGAGTGGTTCGCTTATCTGGAGATGATCCGCACCATCGTCCGCAAAATCCGCATGCTGGAGACGGAGTGGATTGGTGAGCTGGAGCTGCTGTTCAATGAGATGGCGGTGCATCAGCTCCGCAAGGAGGATGTGGAACGGCTGTTGAATTACCTGGTGTTTCAACTGGAGTTTGAACTGGAGGGGACGCTCCCGGGGGAGGCAAAGACTTGGTTCCTGGAAGCGAAGCCGGAGCTGCTGCTTGCGCTGAAGCAGGCAGACACGCTGAAGCAGCTGGAGGGATGTTTTACGGCAACCCTCCGGAGGATCGCCGGGCATGTGGAGGACTTGGCCCAAAGCCGGCGCCATGTCACCCTGATGAAGGAGGTGAGGGACTATGTGGCGGCCCATTACACTGACCCCAATCTGTCCTTAACCATGCTCAGCGACCGGTTCCAAATCAACGGCAAGTACCTGAGCCAGCTGTTCAAGGAGAGCATCGGCCAGAACTTCCTGGATTTCCTGATCGGGCTGCGGATCGAACGGGCTAAGCAGCTGCTTCTGGAGTCCGACCAATCGGTGCAGGATATCTCCGAGGCGGTGGGGTATCTGAATACCACCTCCTTCATCCGGGTATTCCGCAAAACAGTGGGCATGTCCCCCGGACAGTACCGCGAATCCCGGCCAAGGGGACAGGAGCCGGGGTAACCGCCGATTACTTCGTTGCCGATGGTTTACTGCCGAACAAATAAGCCGTCATCATATCCGTGAGGCTGCCGATCAGCGCCTCTTCGGGTATGGTGGTTTGGGCATGGGCGATAAGATCGATGATCCGCCGGGTCGAAAAATATACGATTGCGGCGGCGGCCGCGGAATCCTCCACCTGCAGCTCTTGGTTAATTTTTCCTAAAAAGATCCTGCACAGGAGGATGCCTTGTTCGTTGATGTCCACAAAAATCTGCTGGAGCTCCTCGTCTCCCTCCCCCAGAATATTGAGATCCGGCTCCAGGAAGTCAAATTGATGATGAGCCTCCAAAATTAGCAGAATCACCCGCTGCACCAATTCCCTTTTTTCCAATTGCAAGGCCAGCAGGCTGTTGATTCCGTCATCCAGCATCCGCTGGAAGGTGGTAAAGCAGCTCCGGTATACCTCAACGAAAAGCTGACGCTTGTCGGTGTAATAGGAGTAAAAGCTTCCGGTAGCGACTCCCGCCGTTTTGGCAATTTCCTTGGCATTGGTTTGGAAGTACCCCTTCTCCCGGAACAGCTGCAAACCTGCTTCCATCAGCTTCTGTTTGGTTTCGACACTTCGCTGTTGTTGGGGAAGCCGGAATTTATCCGGCTTTTTTTCTTTTTTCGGTTCTTCCGTTTGCATGTGCGCATCACCTACTTCTTATTGTAGACACAGGCCGGTTTTTGTCAAATTAGAATATGAACTAAAGTTCAACTTTTTGTTGACACCGGTTATGGCCACTCCTATAATCGAAATATGAACTTTGGTTCAATTTTTGTGTAGAGGTGATGAACATGCAATTAACAGGCTGGAGACGCACGGTTGCTTTTGTTGCAATTATTATGGGATTTTTTATGGCACTGTTGGATGCCACTATTGTGAATGTGGCTTTGCCGGATATGACCCGATCCTTCCATTCCGGTATGGACCATATGTCGTGGGTGGTAAACGGGTATAATCTCGCCTTTGCCGTTTGCCTGATTACGGCGTCGCGGCTGGCTGACCAATTCGGACGGAAAAGGCTGTTTATGATCGGGGTAACCGGATTTGTGATCGCCTCGGCATTGGTAGGGCTGTCAGATTCGCTGCCTATGCTGGTGACGTTTCGGGTTATCCAGGGAATGGCGGCGGCCATTGTGGTCCCGGTCACGATTCCTCTGGCGGTGGATCTGTTCCCGCCGCAGATGCGGGGGATGATCATGGGGATATGGGGCGGTATCTCCGGGCTGGCTGCAGCCAGCGGCCCGACCCTGGGCGGAATTCTCACGGATGCTATGGGCTGGCAGGCCGTATTTTATGTCAATTTGCCCATAGGGCTGATCTGCCTGCTGCTGTCGGTGCGGCTGCTGCGGGAGTCCGTCGATCCGTCGGCGGGCAGAGGGATCGACTGGCTGGGTATGGGTCTGCTTACCGGGGCCATGTTCAGCCTTACGTATGCGCTGATCCAGGCTAACGAATGGGGCTGGAGTTCCCCGAAGCTGTTAGTTCTCCTGGGGGCGGCAGCAGTGTTGCTTGTAATTTTCCTGATGGTGGAGAGCCGGCTGCGAAACCCGATGCTGCCCTTGCGGCTGTTCCGGATCGGCACCTTCAACTGGGCTTGTCTGACATTGCTCTTAATCGGTGCCGGTGTAATGGCACCAAGCTTCTTGATGTCCTATTTTCTGACGGGGCTGCTAGGCAAAAGTGTGCTTCAAGCGGGGCTGATCATCTCGGCTATGCCATTGGCCTCCATGGTGGTTTCCGCCAGTGTGGGGGCGTTGGCCAACCGCTTCGGCAGCCGGTTGTTTGTGGGTACCGGCATGGCAGTGCTGGCCGCCTCTACCTGGCTGCTGGGTGATCTTACTGCAGCCTCGCCTCTCTCCGCCATCGTCTGGCGGCTCGCTTTGTTCGGAGTGGGCATGGGCTTAGCTATGGCTCCGGTGATGGGCTCAGTGATCCGCAATGTGCCCGAAGAGAAAATCGGTATCGCCTCCGGCGTAACCAATATGACCCGGGCGTTGGGCTCCGTCATGGGCGTGGCCTTGCTGGTGATGGTGCTGAATCAGGCTGTGGCGGACAATACGGTGAAGGCGGGTGCGGATATTGCCGCTTGGGTTTCTGCGGATGAGAGGCTGCCCGCCGGAGCAAAGGCGGAGCTGGCGGTGCAGATGAAGGAGGTTGGAGGTTCGGGTGAAGCTGGAGGAGCGGCCCTGCGGAGCTGGGTGGAGCATTATCCCGCAGGAGCGGAGCTTGCCGCCCGGATCGGCGGCAGGATGCAGGAGGCGTCAGCCGCTTCCTTCGCCAGGGCCTTCCATCTGGGTGGAGCCGTTCTGCTGGCGGGGATTGTGGCCGGGCTGTTATCCGACAGCAGGAAAAGCCGTATTGCCGCGGAGGGCTCTGCGTCTGTGACGGCTGCAGCAGGCTCCGCGGAAGGGTGAAGGCTCACCGGTTCTGCTTCTATAAAGCCCCAAAACCCCCGGTTCAGGAACCGGGGGTTGGGGTATTAAGGGAAAGAAGCTTATTTGGCGCGGGTCGGCTCAATGACTTTATCAATCAGGCCGTACTTCAGCGCTTCTTCGGCGCTCATGAAGTTGTCGCGGTCGGTGTCTTTCTCGATGCGCTCGAAGGGCTGTCCGCTGCGCTCCGCCAGGATGTGGTTGAGCTTGTCGCGCATCTTGATGATGCGGTTGGCGCGGATTTGGATGTCCGAGGCCTGGCCTTCGGCGCCGCCCAGCGGCTGGTGGATCATCACTTCGCTGTTGGGAAGGGCGAAGCGTTTGCCTTTGGCACCCGCGGTCAGCAGGAATGCGCCCATGGAGGCAGCCATGCCGACACAGATGGTGGAGACATCCGCTTTGATGAACTGCATGGTATCATAGATAGCCATACCGGAGGTGATGGAACCGCCCGGGGAGTTAATGTACAGATGGATGTCCTTCTCGGGGTCCTGGGCATCCAGGAACAACAGCTGGGCGACAATGGCGTTGGCTACGGCGTCGTTGATGGCGCTGCCCAAAAAGATGATGCGGTCCTTCAACAGGCGCGAATAAATGTCATAGGCTCTTTCGCCTCGTCCGTCTTGTTCTACGACCATAGGTATCAAACTCATGTTGCAATTCCCTCCTTTAAAATGTTCATCTTCAGGTGGATCATATGCCGGTGTGAAGGGTGTTTCCCTTCACGTTAAGACCATATTAAGTCAACGAAGGTCAAAAGTCAATTAAGGTCAAAGAAATCTGCAGCGCGGTAAAATATACAAAAAAACAGCCTTGCGGCTGCTTGGTTTTGAAGGAATATTATGGCGCACCCGCGAGGAATTGAACCTCGATCTCAGGCTTCGGAGGCCTGCGTCATATCCATTGGACCACGGGTGCATATAGGTGTAACGGCCATATCGCCCTTGGCAGGCGTTTTTGGCGGCAAGTGTTATTATATGATAGCCTGTGACAAATTGCAAGTGCTTGTTCGAAGAATCCCAGGAGGAACTTTTGCGGCGGCCGACTGGGCGGGCCTCGGGCAGGAAGGCGGATAGGGCAGGCAGGAGTATGGAAGGGATGGGCGGGAGGGTGGAAGGGATGGCGGGGAAAAGTTGTTGGGAAAGGGGAAGGGTAGATGTAACAGGACTATGGACAAGGTGGGACGGATGGGAGAGTGGAAGGGATGAGCGGGAGGATGGGGGAGTGCGCATGGGGGCTGGCAGACGGGCTGGAGCGCTAACGGAACTGAGAAGCCCTTAGCGGCCGAAAACCCGTGTATTTACTTTATAACGGAACTCAAACACCCTTACAGCTCTTCAAGGCGCGGTTTACCAGTAAATTTGTGCTCTAAGAGTTGCTCAGTTCCGTTACAGTTGGAAATCAAGCTAAATCGTGTTCTAAGAGTCGCTCAGTTCCGTTACAACTGGAGGAACTGTCAAAAACCCTGCTTACCAGTGCCGCATATATGCGTTCCGGCTGGAGCATACTCTACATCATGTTTTAAGAATCAAATTTTACCATTACCCGTCATGGAGGAGACATACCCGTTCAGATATGAGTCATGTTTAGCTGAAGATTTGCTCCAAATCCCGCCTCAAGAACAGCCCACTCGCAAACTTTAGTCCACCCGGGGACCGTTCTGAAGCCCTTCCCGTTGGAGGCGTTCTGCCAGCTACATTAGAATAAATATTCTTGCTCCATTCGGCCAGTGTTTGATGCCGCTTACACCCTTGGGAGCCCTGTATTATGGGAAAAATACGCCCTGTTCATTTCGCCCGTGGTTAAAAACTTTACAATTGAAAGCGTCACCGTATTCTTGCATTTTCCAAGGAAGAGGAATACAATGTAAGAGGCTAGAGAGTCTCTGTCGAATGGCGCCGCCATTCCTAGCTGGGACTAAAGATGTAAGAGCGGGACATTTCCGGTCCAATACCCTGTCCAGGAGTGAGAAGATGAGGTCCGTGCTCGATATTCAGAAGCAGCTTCTGCCGGATTTAATGGACACCATGAGGAAGCGCTACACGATCCTGCATCACATCATGCTCTCCAAGGTAGTCGGACGGAGAACGCTCGCTTCCTCGCTGGATATGACGGAGAGAGTTTTGCGAAGTGAAGTGGATTTTCTCAAAGCCCAAGGCCTTCTTGATGTGGAAAGCTACGGCATGCGGATCAGCGAATCCGGCCGCAGCCTGCTGGAGGCTATTGAGCCTATGGTAAGGGAGCTGTTCGGGCTCTCTGAGCTGGAGGATCGGCTGAAGGAGCGCTTCGGCATGGAACAGGCTGTGGTGGTTCCGGGCGATTCGGATACTTCGCCGTATGCGAAGATCGAATTGGGACGGGCTGGCGCGGCGGCGGTCCGCAAGATGGCGGTCCGCGAGGGTGTTATCGCCGTTACCGGCGGTTCCACTATGGCTGAGGTGGCTGCTCATATGGGCCCCAGTCCACAGTTAAAGGCAAGCCTGTTTGTTCCGGCGCGGGGCGGCTTGGGTGAAAGCCTGGATTTTCAGGCCAATACCATTGCCTCCACCATGGCGAAGAAAACCGGCGGCCAGTACAGGTTGATGCATGTCCCCGATCATCTGGGGGAAGAGGCGTACCTGTCTTTGATTCAGGAGCCTCATATCCAGGAAATTATCCAGGTGATTCACCAAGCCAGAATGCTTGTGCATGGAATCGGGGAAGCTAGTGTTATGGCCAGAAGAAGGAAGATCGACAGCGCCACCATTGAGTCCCTGAAGCGGGAGGGTGCGCTGGCCGAAGCATTTGGCTATTATTTTGACGCGTCTGGCAAGGTGGTCCACCGCATGCCGACAGTTGGGCTCAAGCTGGAGGATATCCAGCAGACCCAGGCGGTTATCGCAGTGGCGGGCGGGCGCTCCAAGGCTCCCAGCATTGCCGCCGTTTTGAAATTCGGCTGTCATGTGCTGGTGACCGACGAGGCTGCAGCCATCTCCATTCTGGAGACCAACTAAAGCGCAGCGTTTAAGAGCGTTATCCTGACGGTTCTAACGAATCCGTCTTGAGATAATAATTTATTTTTAGGAGGAAACAAACAATGAGTGTTAAAGTGGGCATTAACGGTTTTGGACGTATCGGCCGTCTGGCATTCCGTCGCATTCAAGAAGTAGAAGGAATCGAAGTTGTTGCAATCAACGACTTGACTGACGCGAAAATGCTGGCTCATCTTTTGAAATATGATACTACCCAAGGTCCTTTCAAGGGCGAAGTTGAAGTACATGACGGTTTCTTCAAGGTTAACGGCAAGGAAGTTAAGGTTCTGGCTAACGCTAAGCCGGAAGAGCTTCCTTGGGGCGACCTGGGCGTTGAAATCGTTCTGGAATGCACAGGCTTCTTCGTAACTCAAGAAGCTGCTGAGAAGCACCTGAAGGGCGGCGCTAAGAAGGTTGTTATCTCCGCTCCTGCTACAGGCGAAATCAAGACTGTTGTTTACAACACCAACCATGAAATCCTGGACGGCTCCGAGACTGTAATCTCCGGCGCATCCTGCACCACGAACTGCCTGGCTCCGATGGCTAAGGCTCTGAATGATAACTTCGGTATCGTTCAAGGCTTGATGACCACCATCCATGCATACACTGGCGACCAAAACACCCTGGATGCTCCGCACCGCAAGGGCGACTTCCGTCGTGCCCGTGCCGCTGCTGAAAACATCATCCCGAACACCACCGGTGCTGCTAAGGCGATCGGCCTGGTCATTCCGGAACTGAAGGGCAAGCTGGACGGCGCTGCTCAACGTGTGCCGACTCCGACAGGCTCCTTGACTGAGCTGGTTACTGTTCTGGAGAAGAAAGCAACTGTTGACGAAATCAACGCTGTGATGAAGGCTGCTGCCAACGAATCCTTCGGCTACACCGAAGACGAAATCGTGTCCTCCGACGTAATCGGCTGCACCTACGGCTCCCTGTTCGACGCTACTCAAACCAAGATCCTGACTGTTGGCGACAAGCAACTGGTTAAGACTGTTTCTTGGTACGACAACGAAATGTCCTACACCGCCCAATTGATCCGCACCTTGGAATACTTCGCAAAGCTGGTTAAGTAAAACCATAATTGGGTGAACAACCAAAGAGCGGAACAGACGGTAGTCTCTTCCGCTCTTCAAACTGAACGAAGGTATCCATACCCGGATACTTGATTTTTCACTTTTTAGGCGGAGGTTAGACAAATGAACAAGAAGAGCATTCGTGACGTGGCCGATCTGGCCGGCAAACGCGTGTTTGTCCGCGTTGACTTCAACGTACCGCTGGAAAACGGCGTCATCACTGACGATACCCGGATCCGGGAAACCCTTCCCACCATCAAGTACCTGATCGAGCAAGGCGCCAAGGTTATCCTGGCTTCCCATATGGGCCGTCCCAAGGGTGAGTTCGTAGACAGCATGCGTCTGACTCCTGCTGCCGTCCGTCTGGGCGAGCTGCTGGGCAAGCCGGTTGCCAAGGCTGATGAAGCTGTTGGTGATGCGGTAAAGGCTCAAATCGCAGAACTGAAAAACGGCGACGTGCTGGTTCTGGAAAACGTCCGTTTCTACAAGGGCGAAGAAAAGAACGATGCCGAGCTGGCGAAGCAATTCGCTGAGCTGGCTGACCTGTTCGTGAACGATGCCTTCGGTGCTGCTCACCGTGCGCACTCCTCCACTGCAGGCATCGCACAATACCTGCCGGCCGTTTCCGGTCTCCTGATGGAGAAGGAATTGGACGTATTGGGTAAGGCTCTGTCCAATCCGGAGCGCCCTTTCACCGCCATCATCGGCGGCGCTAAGGTAAAGGACAAGATCGATGTTATCGACAACCTGATCAACCTGTCCGACAACCTGATCCTGGGCGGCGGTCTGTGCTTCACCTTCCTGAAAGCCCAAGGCTACAGCATTGGCGCTTCCATGCTGGATGAAGAGAAGATCGAATTGGCCAAGACCTTCATTAATAAGGCCAAGGAAAAGGGCATCAACCTCCTCATCCCGATCGACGTTGTGGTAGCCGACAAGTTCGATGCCAACGCTGAAACCAAGATTGTTGACGTGGACGCGATTCCTGACGGCTGGTTGGGTCTGGACATCGGACCGAAAACCTCCAAGATCTATGCCGACACCATCAAGAACTCCAAGCTGGTTGTTTGGAACGGACCGATGGGCGTATTCGAAATGGACGCTTTCGCAGCCGGCACCAAGGCTGTAGGCGAAGCTTGTGCGGAAACCGCAGGCTACACCGTTATCGGCGGCGGCGACTCTGCAGCTGCGGTTGAGAAGTTCAACCTGGGCAGCAAGATGGACCACATCTCCACTGGCGGCGGCGCTTCCCTGGAGTTCATGGAAGGCAAGGCTCTTCCGGGCGTTGTAGCTCTTAACGACAAGTAAGAAGTTTCGAATTTCGGGGTCCCCGCAAAGTAATAGGATTAAACTTCGAAGGTTATGCTTCACTTTGTGGGGAATTTATGGATAAGGAGGGGACCTCTGTGAGCAGAACACCTATCATTGCCGGCAACTGGAAAATGTTCAAAACTGTCAAGGAAGCGGTAGCCTTCGCTGATGAAGTGAAGGGCAAGGCTGAGCTTGCAGGCGTGGAGAGCGTGGTTTGCGCCCCGTTCACCAACCTGCCGGCCCTTGTACAGGCTTTCCAAGGCACCACCATCAAGGTAGGCGCGCAAAATCTTCACTTCGAGGACAATGGCGCTTACACCGGCGAAATCAGCGGGATCATGCTGAAGGATCTGGGCGTGGAGTATGTGATTATCGGCCACTCCGAGCGCAGAGCTTATTTTGCGGAAACCGACGAAATCGTCAACAAGAAGGTTCTGGCAGCCTTCAAGCACGGCTTGACTCCGATTCTCTGCGTAGGCGAGAAGCTGGAGGAGCGCGAAGCAGGTGAAACCAAGGAAGTGTGCCGGGTGCAAACCGTGGCCGCTCTCGCCGGTCTTACTGCCGAGCAAGCTGCCCAAACCGTTATCGCTTATGAGCCCATCTGGGCCATCGGCACCGGCAAGTCCTCCACTGCAGAGGATGCTAATGAAGTGATCAGCTACATCCGCAGCGTGGTGGCCGAACAATTCAACGGCGAAGTGGCGCAGGCTGTCCGTATCCAATACGGCGGCAGCGTGAAGCCGAACAACATCAGCGAATATATGGCCAAGGCCGATATTGACGGAGCCCTTGTAGGCGGCGCCAGCCTGGAGCCGGCTTCCTACATCGCGCTGGTGGAAGGAGCGAAGTAAGATGGCAAGACCCAAACCGGTAGCATTGATTATTCTGGACGGCTTCGGACTGCGCGACGGCGTTCAGGGGAATGCTGTCGAACAAGCCAAGAAGCCCAATTACGACCGCATTAAGGCTGAATTTCCGTATACCACCCTCACCGCTTGCGGCGAGGCTGTAGGTTTGCCGGAAGGCCAAATGGGCAACTCTGAAGTGGGACACTTGAATATCGGCGCAGGCCGGATCGTGTATCAGGATCTGACCCGCATCACCAAGTCTGTCCGCGACGGAGATTTCTACGAGAATGAAACCCTGCTGGGCGCGGTCCGCCACGCCAAGCAAAACGGCACCAAGCTTCACCTGTACGGGCTGTTGTCCGACGGCGGTGTACACAGCCACATTGCGCATCTGTTCGCGCTTCTGGAGCTGGCCAAGAAGGAAGATCTGAAGGAAGTTTACATCCATGCTTTCTTGGACGGCCGCGACGTTGCACCGGACAGCGCCAAGAAGTACATGGAGCAGCTGGTTGCCAAGACGGAGGAGCTGGGTGTTGGCCACATCGCCACTGTCCAAGGCCGCTATTATGCCATGGACCGTGACAAGCGCTGGGAGCGCGTGGAGAAATCCTACCGCGCTATGGTGTACGGTGAAGGCCCAACCCATACCGATCCGGTTAAGGCGATTGAGGAAAATTACGAAAAGGCGATCTACGACGAGTTCGTGCTGCCTACCGTCATTGTGGATGGCGAAGGCAAGCCGCTGACTACAGTAGAATCCAATGATTCCGTTATTTTCTTCAACTTCCGTCCCGACCGTGCCATTCAGCTGTCCCTGGTGTTCACCAACGAAGACTTCCAAGGCTTCGACCGTGGTCCGGGACGTCCGCTGAACCTGCACTATGTATGTATGACTGTTTTTGCCGAAACGGTGAAGGGCTTCGTGGCCTATTCCCCTAAGAACCTGGACAACACCCTGGGTGAAGTGCTGGTTCAAAACGGACTCAAGCAGCTGCGTACAGCAGAAACGGAAAAATATCCTCACGTGACCTTCTTCTTCAGCGGCGGACGTGATGTGGAGCTGCCGGGAGAGAAGCGTGTGCTGATCAACTCGCCGAAGGTTGCCACTTATGACCTGCAGCCGGAGATGAGCGCATACGAGCTGGCTGCTTCCACCGTGAAGGAAATCCAGTCCGGTGAGCATGACGTGATTATCCTTAACTTCGCCAACGCGGACATGGTCGGTCACTCCGGTATGCTGGAGCCCGCCATCAAAGCGGTGGAAGCTGTTGACGAATGCCTCGGCCAGGTGCTGGATGCCATTCACGCCGCCGGCGGGGTTGCGCTGATCACAGCCGACCACGGCAACGCCGAAACCGTCCGCAATCCGGATGACAGCCCGAACACGGCACATACCACCAGCCCGGTTCCGTTTATCATTACTGACCGGACCTTCACTCTGCGCTCCGGCGGCATCCTGGCGGATATCGCACCGACCATGCTGGATATTCTGGGCGTTGCGGCTCCTGCCGAAATGACCGGCACCACCTTGATCGAAAGCAAGTAAGCTTCATGGCAAGGCGAAAGGCCCGGCTTGGAGGCTTGCGCTCGAGAGCAGCATCCACCGGTACAACACACATATCTCTATAGAAGGAGCGATTACCCATCATGACCATTATCTCCGACGTATACGCACGGGAAGTATTGGACTCCCGCGGCAATCCGACAGTAGAAGTAGAAGTATATCTGGAATCCGGCGCAGTAGGCCGCGCTATCGTTCCCTCCGGCGCTTCCACAGGCGCACACGAAGCTGTTGAGCTTCGTGACAACGACAAGTCCCGTTACCTGGGCAAAGGCGTTCTGAAGGCTGTTGAAAACGTGAACGACGTGATCGCTCCCGAAATCATCGGTTTGGACGCTCTTGACCAAGTCGGCATCGACACTAAGATGATCGAGCTGGACGGCACCCACAACAAGGGCAAGCTGGGCGCCAACGCGATCCTGGCTGTATCCATGGCTGTAGCACGCGCTGCTGCAGACGCACTGGACATCCCGCTGTATGTGTACCTGGGCGGCTTCAACGCCAAGACTCTGCCGGTTCCGATGATGAACATCGTTAACGGCGGCGCACATGCCGACAACAACGTAGACGTTCAAGAATTCATGATCCTGCCTGTTGGCGCTGAGTCCTTCAAGGAAGCTCTCCGCACCGGCGCAGAAATCTTCCACAACCTGAAGACCGTTCTGAAGGAAAAGGGCTTGAACACTGCAGTAGGCGACGAAGGCGGCTTCGCTCCGAACTTCGGCTCCAACGAAGAAGCTCTCTCCACCATCCTCGTGGCTATCGAGCGCGCTGGCTACAAGCCGGGCGTTGACGTATTCCTGGGTATGGACGTTGCTTCCACCGAGTTCTTCAAGGATGGCAAGTACCACCTGGAAGGCGAAGGCAAATCCTTCACCTCCGCTGAGTTCGTTGACCTGTTGGCTTCCTGGGTTGACAAGTACCCGATCGTTACCATCGAAGACGGCTGCTCTGAAGATGACTGGGAAGGTTGGAAGCTGCTTACCGAGAAGCTGGGCAGCAAGGTTCAACTGGTTGGCGACGACCTGTTCGTAACCAACACCACCCGTCTGGAGAAGGGTATCGACGAAAACATCGGTAACTCCATCCTGATCAAGGTTAACCAAATCGGCACCTTGACTGAAACCTTCGACGCTATCGAAATGGCTAAGCGCGCCGGCTACACTGCTGTTGTTTCCCACCGTTCCGGTGAGTCCGAAGACAGCACCATCGCTGACATCGCTGTAGCTACCAACGCCGGCCAAATCAAGACTGGCGCGCCTTCCCGTACTGACCGTGTGGCCAAGTACAACCAATTGCTGCGCATCGAAGACGAGCTGTCCTATGTAGCTCAATATGCCGGCAAGAAAGCATTCTACAACCTCAAGAAATTCAAGTAATATAACAGCTTCCGCTTCGCGGCGGAGCGTTGGGGCATGCGGCAGGATTTCCTGCTGCATGCTTTTTTGTTTTGGGGTGTTTAGGGAACGGGGGGCTGGTGTGTGGAGGGATAGAGGAAGCAGGGTTTCCACTATTGTTGGGTGGAGGCGGAATGGAGGTCGATAAAGGAAGGGAAAGCTCCGCTATCGGGCAGTCAGCACACGGAAAGTGGCCGGTTGAGGAGCAATAGAGGTAATTAAGGTTCCCTTATCGCGCAAAAATGCGGCCGGGATGCCGGATAGCGGAAAGGAATTTCCGCTAACTGGCCTTATCTAGGTGAAAGTAGGCGATAGCGGAAGCCATTTTCCGTTAACTGGTCCTGATGATGGTGGAGGTTACTGCCTTCATGGCGATAGCGGAAAATCGCTTCCGCTAATGGAACGCTAGGGCCAGGTCCAGGCAGCTTAACGGAAAACCGCTTCCGTTATTCGACCGGGTACAAGCCTGGGCATTGCAGATCGCTTCCGCTGGCACCCGGCAAAGCCTCGGCGGCGCCTATCGCTTCTGCTGGTAGACTAGACCTGCACTATTCGCAGCCTTCCCGCTATTTGCATCCTTTTCCCATATAAGCTAGGATAAAGGAAATGACGGCAGCGCTGGCGGATCAGGCGTTCAGCCAAGACGGCCCGCTTATAGGAGGAACAGTAGATGAGCAAATGGATGCTGACAGTGTTGTTTTTGATTGGCTCTGTGTTTGTCACCAATCTCATTCCGTTCTCCTCCTTCTTCCGCTATCTGGACACCATGATCCATGAATTCGGCCATGCGGCGGCAACCCTGCTGCTATCCGGCAAGGTCATGTATATCGAGCTGTACGCGGACCACAGCGGCGTCACCCGGAGCCTCATCACCAAACCCTGGTCCCGCATTCCCGTGGGGCTGGCGGGGTATATGAGCGCCTCCTTGTTCGCGTGGCTGCTGTTTGCCCTGAATGGCCGCAGCCGGCAAAAGGAAGGCTTGTACACCATCACTCTGCTTGCGGTGATTTCTCTGGTTTTGTTCGTGCGCAATGGCTATGGCATGATGTGGCTGGCCGGTTTTATCGCCTTGAACGTGGTGGTGCTGCTGTGGGGGAACCGGGTGGTCATGAAGTGGTACTACCTGGTGCTGGCCTTTCTGACGCTGGAGGAATCGGTATCCGGCGCGCTGTATATCCTCATATTGGCGATAAACCGCCCGGGCCAGGCTGGAGACAGCACTCTGCTGGCGCAGGCCAGCGGCATTCCCGCCCCCGTATGGGGTGCCTGGTTCCTCCTGTTCGCCCTGTGGTGTGCCAAACGCGCGCTGCAATGCTTCTTCGGCAAACGCCGCTCCCGCTCCCGTCCGGGTGAACGGGAAGTGGGCAATGCCTATGCCGGTTATGAACGCCGCTAAGGGCGGCATTTTGCAGAGAAAAGCGGATTTACCGGAGGCAATTGGAAGGGAATCTAAAGCCTGAACTGGGACTTTGCCCAGACGTTGTAATTTTACACCTGTTGTGGTACAATACTCTTGCTGTCTATAACGACGACACTTTGTTTGGGCCTACTGAAGGCTCTTGAAACTTTGGGAGGTACACATGTAATGGATGTCTTTTTGAAGGTAGTCCTGATTATCGTATCCATTGGTCTGATCGCGGTTGTTCTGCTTCAGAAAGGCAAAAGCGCAGGTTTGTCGGGTGCTATTACCGGCGGCGCTGAGCATCTGTTCGGCAAACAAAAAGCCCGCGGCATGGATCTTCTCCTCTCACGTGTAACAATGGGACTGGCCATTGCCTTTATCGTAGTGGCTCTTCTGGTTGCTTATTTTGCGTGAAGTAAGGATTGGGTTCATCAACCAACATAGATGATACGCAGCAGGGGCATACTCCTGCTGTTTTTATTTATCCATAAATAGAGATGGGCACACCTTGCCGGGCGTGGGCATATATTGCTGTACAAGGACAGGACGCCAAGAAGCGGGGGGCACGGAGAAGGAGGAAACGGAATTGATGCAAGCACTCATCACCGAAGCGCAAGGGTTGGCAGACAAAGATCCGGCAGCCAGATTGTTCGGCACACCGGAGCCGTTTTTTCTGGAGGGTTGGGGCGAGCATAAGGATACCGTGGCACTTCTGATCCACGGGTTTACCGGGTCCCCTTCCGAATTCCGCCGGTTGGGGTATTATCTCAATGATTTGGGATATACGGTCAAAGCCATTCTGCTGCCCGGACACGGTACCTCGCCGGAGGATATGATCCGGACAGGCTTCCGGGACTGGTGGAGCTGTGTGAAGGATGAGTTTGCCGTCCTGGTCCGGAAGGGCTATGAACGGGTTATCCCCATCGGCCATTCCATGGGCGGGCTTCTGTCCCTGAAGCTGGCTATGGAGGAGCAGGTGCCGGGTGTGGTCACCCTGGCTACACCGATTCATCTGGGCAGCCGGTCTCTGATGTTCGCCGCGTGGGTCCAATTCTTCGTCAAGTATATCTCCAAACGCCGCCCGGCCGGATGGGAAAACATGGTCAACGAATCTCTCGCCTATGACCGTACGCCCGTGCCCTGTGTAGTCCACTTCCGCAAGCTGCTGTTTAACGTCAAGAAGAAGCTGGAACTTGTGAACGTGCCTCTTTTTATTGCCCAAGGAGAGCTGGACCGGGCCGCCTTGCCTGCCAGTGCGCCGTACATCTACAACCGGGTCTCCTCCCAAAAGAAGGAAATGAAGGTTTACCCCAACAGCTCCCATGGCATCCTGCTGGATTCAGACCGTGAGGAAGTGTATCAGGATATCAGTATGTTTATCGCTCAATTGGGTTAAGAAGGCGGCAGGTCCGTTATCAGGTTTGTTTGGTTAATTTGTCGGGTATAAATAGGTTGGGATCACTGATGTCCGTGCCCGTTGAAGGCCGGATTTTACATAATCAGCTTGAATTTGAAAAATTGCTTGAGGTTCCGTGCGGCTTACGCCTTGCCTTCGTTATTCTCCGGCAGATGTGTGCATACTAATACAAAAAGGGAAGGGTGACGCGTTTGGTTACGGAGCAGCAATTGCTTGATTTTATGCGGGAAACGGCGTACAAGCCGTTGACATATCAAGAGCTGGAGAAACATTTTGAGCTGGAGAACGCCCAGGAATTCCGGGATTTTCTGAAGCTCTTGAACGCATTGGAGGAAAGCGGTGAAATCTACCGCACCCGCACGGAGCATTACGGGATTCCGGAGCGGATGAATTTATTGAAAGGCCGGATGCAGGTCCATGCCAAGGGCTTCGGCTTTCTTTTGCCTGAGGATAAGGATCATCCAGATGTGTACATTAACGCCAACGACATGGGCGGCGCCATGAACCGCGACACGGTTCTGGTGCGGGTGAGCACCAAGGGACCATCCGGCGGACGGATGGAAGGGGAAGTGGTGAAGATTGTGTCCCGGGCGGTAACCCAGCTGGTGGGCACCTTCGAAAACCACGAAACCTATGGCTTCCTGCTGCCTGACGATAAGCGGATCAACCGGGATATTTTTATTCCGCAGGAAAAAATCAACGGTGCCGTTACCGGCATGAAGGTTGTGGTGAAGCTTCTGACCTATCCGGAGGGACGGGCTGCCGCCACCGGCGAAGTGGTAGAGGTGCTGGGGCATAAGGATGACCCGGGTGTGGACATTATCTCCATTATCCGCAAGCATCAGCTGCCGGAATCCTTCGGGGACGACGTAATGGCCGAAGCCGAGCAGGTACCCGATGTGATCCGCGAGGAGGATCTGGTTGGCCGGCGTGATCTGCGGGGCAAACGGATCGTGACCATTGACGGCGAGGATGCCAAGGACCTGGATGATGCGGTGAATGTAGAGCGGCTGCCGAACGGGAATTACAAGCTGGGCGTCCATATTGCGGATGTCAGTTTTTATGTGACGGAGAATTCCGCTCTGGACCGGGAAGCGTACATGCGGGGCACCAGCGTCTATCTGGTGGACCGGGTGATTCCCATGCTGCCACACCGGCTGTCCAACGGGATCTGCAGTCTGAACCCCCAGGTGGACAGGCTGACCATGTCCTGCGAGATGGAGATTGATGCCAACGCCAATGTGGTGGATCATGAGATTTTTACAAGCGTTATTAAGACGACGGAGCGGATGACGTACACGAATGTCCGCAAAATCCTTCATTATATGCGCAATAAGGACACGGCCGGCCAGAATCTGCCGGATGCGTCCCTCTCCCCTGCGGAAAATGAACTGTCCGGTACTTTCGGGACGGAGTCTGCGGCTGAACTTAGCATTCTGGAGGGAGAACCTACAGACGGATTCTTAGGCGGTTTGTCTGCCGAAGCAGGCACAGCGACAGAAGCCAAGGCTGCACCCGAAGCTTCGGAAGGACAAGCCATTGATGAAGCAGCGCTGATGGAAGAAGGACGCCAGCTGGCGGACCGGTATGCGGGACTGGTGGATGATTTCCTGCTGATGGAGGAGCTGGCTCTGAAGCTGCGCAGCAAGCGGATGCGCCGTGGGGCAATCGACTTTGACTTCCAGGAATCGAAGATTCTGGTGGACGAAAAGGGCAAGCCCACCGCGATTATCAAACGTGAACGGACCATTGCGGAGCAGATTATTGAGGAATTTATGCTGGCGGCCAATGAAACGGTGGCGGAGCATTTCTATTGGATGAAGGTACCGTTCCTGTACCGGATTCACGAGGACCCGGATGCCGAGAAGCTGCTTCACTTTATGGAGTTTATCGGCAACTTCGGCTATACGGTGCGGGGTGGCAAGGGCAATTCGGTTCATCCCCGGGCGCTTCAATCCATTCTGGAGGAAATCAAGGATACCAAGGAAGAAACGGTCATCAGCACCGTGCTGCTGCGCTCCATGAAGCAGGCCCGCTACGAAGCGGAGAGTATGGGCCACTTTGGTCTGGCGACGGAGTTTTACTCCCACTTTACCTCGCCGATCCGCCGTTATCCCGACCTGATCATCCACCGCGTCATGCGGGAGGTGCTGGAGAATGGCGGACTCACGGATGCGCGGCATGAATATTTGACTGCGCGGATGGCGGATATTGCCCGCCAATCCTCTGAACGTGAGCGTGTGGCCGTTGATGCCGAACGGGATACGGATGCACTGAAAAAAGCCGAGTTCATGCTGGATAAGGTGGGCGAGGAATTCGAGGGTATGATCAGCAGTGTGACCAGCTTCGGGATTTTTGTGGAGCTGGGCAATACGGTGGAGGGGCTGATCCGGTTAAGCGATCTGGCCGACGACTACTACCACTTCCACGAAAAGATCCATGCGCTGGTGGGTGAACGCACCTCCCGCATGTTCCGCATCGGAGACGAAGTCAAGGTGCGGGTAGCGCGGGTGAATATGAGCGATCATACCATCGATTTTGAGATGGTGGATATGAAGCCACGGCAGCAGCGTCCCGGCGGCGGTTTCGGCGACGGGCGGCGCAAGCAGGCTGCTGACGGACGTGGCAAGGCCGGCGGTAAAAAAGGCGCTAATAGTATGCAAGGCCACCGGGAGCCAAAGAAGAAGAAGGCTGCCGGTCAAGCGGGTAAGAGTGGTCGGAGTGGTGGGGCCGCCGGTAACAGTGGCGGGCCGCTGTTGTATACGCCGCCTGTGGACGGGGCGGCGGTAGAGCGTGCCGCAGCCGAAGGCGGGCGCGGCAAGAAGAAGCGCCGCCCGGGGCAGGGCGGCGGTGTGCGGTTGTCGCCGGTAGAAGGCGGCGACGCTGGGGTTGCGTCCGGCAGCGTGGCGGCGGACGCGGGTTTTGCCGCAGGCGGCGCAGCTGCGGCGGCGCCGGGCGTCTTGCCGGCGGAGCGCTCCGGCAAGAAGCGCAAGCGCAAGGGCGCCGGCGGCAAGGGCGGCGCCGTGGAAGCGGGCGCGGCCGGCGGTAGCGCTGTGGCCGCAGGCGGAGCTGCGGCGGGAGCGGCACCCGCCGAAGGAGGCCGCCGCGGGCAGCGCGGCGACCGGAAGGAGCCGGGCGAGCGGAAGCGTGGCGGCGGTGAGCGCCGCGGCGGCCGCGGCCGGCAGGAGCGGGAGCCTGCCCCGCGCTCCTGGGAGATGATCAGCAGCTCCGAGGGCCGTCAGGACCGGAGCAAGGATGACACCGGCGCTGAGGAGGGTGCTCCGTCGCGCAAGCGCCAGGGCACCGGCTTCGACGGCAATGGCGGTACGCCGTTCTACGTGGGAGCTATGAAGAACCGCAAAAAGTAGTATTAGTTTGGCGTCGCCTGGTCATAGTGACCGGGCCACCGGAAAAAACGGATATAGCCGTCTATCGGAGGCGGAGGAATCTTGATTTATCAGGCGGGAGTTGCTACAATTAGCTCCTGGGTGCTTCGTTAGAGCCCCACTGATGATCAAGCTTCCGACCGCCTCCTTGCCGGCTGCCGGAGGATGGGAGTGTGAAGCAGATGGGCAAGAAACATGATGATAAGGTGCTGGCCCAGAACAAAAAAGCATCCCATGACTATTTTATTGAAGAGACCTATGAATGCGGCATGGTTTTGAGTGGCACGGAGATCAAATCTCTACGCAGGGGTAAAGCCAACATTTCGGACAGCTTCGCGACCATCCGGAACGGGGAAGCCTTCATTCACAACATGCACATTAGCCCTTTTGAAGAAGGCAACCGCTATAATCCTACTGACCCCACCCGGGCACGGAAGCTGCTTCTTCATAAGCAGCAGATTCACAAGCTCCTGGGCGAGTCCAAGCGGGACGGCTACACGCTGGTGCCTCTCAAGATTTACATCAAAAACGGCTACGCCAAGCTCCTGATCGGCCTGGGCCGCGGTAAGAAGAACTACGATAAACGCGACACCGAAGCCAAGCGGGATGCAACGCGGGATATCCAGCGGGCCCTCCGGGAACGGCAGAAGGTTGCACGGTAAGACGAATAACCTGATTCACACCTCTTTTGCAGCAAAAGCGATATCTCCAGCCTTTGCCTTGTCAGCGCCCGGGTATGCTTCCATGCACCTCCTTAGCGTTCCTAGCAAGGCTGTGATATAATAGATTTACATCGCATCACGGCTGCACTGGTTGGCAGCATGATCGATAAGCATCCGGCTCAGCTGAGCCTGGTTAATCCAACTGCAGGGACGCGGCGCCTTTGGGCCACCGGTCAGGCAGGGACGATCCCTTCGCGGGGCCGTTTTTGGATTCGACGGGGGTAGTTCGAGCATGGGTAGCGGGTAGTGGGGAGCGTCCGCTTTATCAACGCTAAAGCCTATTAAACGGCAAACAACAACCAACTCTGGCTCTGGCCGCCTAATAACGGTCACCAGGCTCTTACTCTCTATCGCCCATGTAGCGGGATAAGGGCTCAACTTTAGTGGGATACGCCGTCTAGTCTCCGCCTGGGGCTAACGGAAGAAGACAATCAGGCTGACCCAACGCGAAGCCGGTTACGGGGCGTCGCTCGGGTGACATCAAAACTGTGACTACACCCGTAGAAGCCTATGTGGCGTTGCCTTCGGACAGGGGTTCGACTCCCCTCGGCTCCAAGAAAGTACGGAATAATTTCCGGCTTTGTTGAAGCTGAAATGAAAATGCCCGTTGAAGGAAAAAATCAGACAGTGGTGAAGCTCTAATAGCTTCCTTCCCACATGTCTGATTTTTTTTGTATTTTGTGCTAGAGGTCATAGTGCACTCCTATGTAAGCGGGAAAGGACAGGAGCAGAGTTTAGAATCATGAAAAGATGTCTGATTATTCCCACGGTGCCAAATGAAATATGGTAAGGTGTTAAGTTCTTAAAAAAATACATTTTGAATTTAATCTGATTCTGGTTCAGCCTGGTTTTGCCTAAATAATATTTGAACAGCTTTTTCGCGGCGGGCTACTGCATCTTCCGAACCAACAACACTTCCGGTACTGGT
Source organism: Paenibacillus mesotrionivorans (assembly GCF_046098205.1). Taxonomy (NCBI): domain Bacteria; kingdom Bacillati; phylum Bacillota; class Bacilli; order Caryophanales; family Paenibacillaceae; genus Paenibacillus; species Paenibacillus mesotrionivorans. Next base: position 79,022 of record NZ_JBJURJ010000007.1, read on the forward strand.
AAGCATATAGTTGAATGTCCATTTCTCATCCTCATTGAGTATAAATTGAATTTTCTGTGCAGTAATTGCTTCATGAAGTCGGTTAGCATCGTCAATCGCAGATGATATTTTTTCATTATGTATCGCTTTACTTACAGTTGCTGAATTCGCTGTCCTAATGACAAATTCTATGGTTGGTGTACCAGGAATAACGAATACATACGTAATAGGTCTGTTCTTAGGAATACAATACTTTCCATACTTTATTGCCGCATTACGAATCGTTGCGTAGAGCTTGGCAATATCATTGCTTGTATCACTTGCCAATTGCTGTCCTACTTTTTTGAGTAACTGATGAGCGATCAAGAATTCGACAGCGTGTTTTGATAGTTTGACGATAAATTCTGGGTCTGGAATTAATGATTTTCTAATTAACATTTCCTGCAGATTTGGTCCATCATCTTCAAGCTCTTTTTGGAATTTCAACATTTCTGCCTGTGACTCAAAATTTGTTGGGTCAAACGAATAAACGATTTCCTCAGGGATTTCCTCATGTTTATCTGCAAATGGACGCTTATCAGCCCAGACATCAACAAATGCAGCTTCTCCATCTGGTAGTGCGATTTTTTGTGTCATTTCTGGATCAAACAAAAGAAACTCGCCGTAAACCCCGTATTCGCCATCAGGCAGTTGTCTTACTTCTGCTTTAACAAACTTACCAATGGGTGGTATGGTAATGTCATGCTCAATGCCCATTCCGGGTACAATTGGTCCGTTTATTTGAGCAGCTGCTTGGTCCAGTACTTCTTTGCTCATCTGCATTCCATGACCATCTACATGAGTTGTAGCCAATAACCGTTCATTTTTCAATCTCAATCCCTCCTTGAAAAGATAATCCTTTTTACGATATATAATAAATTTTAGTTTCATTTTAGCAGGCTGAGTTAATTTTTATTTGAATAAAAGCTAATAAATTTATATGTTAACCTGTTCTAATTAAGGTGGTATAATATACTGTATTAGGTTTTTGGTTCTAAGGGAGGCGTGATTTTGGAAACTTTAAAAGTTATTGATAAGACATATGATTCAAAACTTCATGCTATAAGCATTTCTATAACTATGAGTATTAATGATTACTTGGAATTATGTGGTGAGCGGATAAAGCAAAGTCATTATCAAAGAAGAGTATTACCCCCCTCAAGGAATAAGGTCTTTAAGCGCCTAATTCAAGACTTAAAAGAGGGCTGCACTATACCTACGATTTCTTTGGCTATTTTAGCTAATAAAGACATTAGTTACGAAGATGATCTAAACGAAATAGAAAATAAATTAAGTGCAATTAACTCGGATGAAGTCTCTATACTTGATGGAATTCAGCGAACGAATTGCTTGTTGCAAGTTCGATCAGAGTTAAAGGAAGAGCAGTTAAATAGATTTTTGAACAGTAAATTAAGACTGGAACTTTGGGTAAATATATCAATGATGTCTTTATTATACCGAATGGTAGCGCTTAATGCAGGGCAAACAGCAATGACTCTGAGGCATCAACTTGAGATATTGCATGCACCATTAAAGGGGAAGCTTACCGAGTTAATTCCCGACTTAGAGTTGTTTGAAGAGGGAAAGGAGGTACGGAAAAGAGTAAAGGCATTACAATATCAATTCGCTGATGTCATCGAGGGATTTATGGCATTTATTCAAGGGGCTCCTGAAATTGATAAACAAAATGAAGTGGCTCAGAGACTGGAAAGAATAGACTTTTTGGAAAGTCATTCTAATAAATTGGATGATACAAATAAACAAATTGAGGTATTTGCATTTATCATTAGTCAACTTGATCTCGCAATTAGTGATAAATATGAGAAAATACGAGAATGGTTGCCAGAATACAGTGGTTCATATTCAATTCTTGCTTCTGTACCCACATTATCAGGAATATGTGCAGCATGGGGAAAGGGTTATTTGAAGTTTGGGGCGGAGTATATGGAGGTAGCTTCTAACAAACTTTTAGAGGAACTAAAGAATGGTGATTCTGAAGACCCTTTGCACCTTCAAATGTTTAGCGAAATAAAGCAAGGATCACAAAATAAAAGAATAGGGGAATTTGAAAGAAGATTAGTCTTCCGTGCATTTCTTGAATTTATTGAAGAACAAGACCCCACTTTATTTGATAATTATTGGTCTAAGGCATTAAGACGAGAAGGCGAGTAACACTAATGATTAATTACCTCAAAGTGCAGAAACTTTTTAAGACCCTATTAACATTACCAGAGATGTCTGTTTATCGTGATGTTTATTCTGTTAATGAAACGATTCATGATTTCATGCAAGATTACAAATTGGCTCAGAGAAGTGGATCGACTGGGTCAATAGATGTATATGTAGATGGAAACCAAGTGAGCTCAATCCCAAAGCTTTTATTGGATAATTTATGTTTGTCAACAAGAGAAGAGAAGTATTGGCAACATGAAGGTTTAAAAAGAGAAGGTAGATTTATTCTTCCTTTATGGTGTTATAGTACTCGAGCAATCTCTGCAGGTTCTTGGGAGTTTCTTAACAACCTTGGGGTGAAAGTAGCTGAAGTGAATCAAACTGTAGATTACAGTGACCCTATTATCGCTGAAATGTTGTTTATGTTTCCGGATACATGGATAAAGAAAATTGATTTTACAAACGATTTAACAGCTAGCATTATTGAAGTTTCTGCATATGTTATATTTTTTACAACTGATGAAGGAGAAATAGAAAATGTCTTATTAGCACTCGCTTCTGTTGGACTACATGCATTCGAAAAATTAGGTAAATGGTGCCACAGCTTAGAAGTAGGGTGTGAAAATATTCAGGCTACACCTGGCGTTATTGAAACCTCTCCTTCATTGCGATTTTCACTTGAAAGATCAAAGATGTTTAGATTTGCAAGCTCCGCTTATGATCCGTTTGATGCTTTAATTCGGTACTGGCATATAATTGAACATATGTTTGATGATCTTATTTTTGAGAATGTTAATGATCTCCTTGCTACTTCGCCTAGACCAATGAAATTTGGGAGGAAAATACAAGATATAGCTAAAGAAGGCGACTGTGCAAAAGAAATATTTATTAGGTATTTTGATGATACATCTTTTCACTTACTCGTTAACTTTGTTAACCGAAATGGCCTTCAAGCTGAAATAATGAATGCTATAACAATATTAGGTAATCAAACTACTCCTCTAGCATTTTGGGGGAAGACCCCCAATAATGGTAAAGAGGCTCTAGGTTGTTTGCTTTATTTATTTCGCAATGCAGTTGCTCACCGAAGGGAAAGTGAAAGTTGGTTTAATAGATTAGATGAAATGCATTATCAGAGTGTTAAACGGATTATTCCCTTATTTCATTATTCAGTACATTTATTATTACAAGATGCGTAGTGTTTCAAACCTAATATTAAAAAATAGCGGAAGCCATGGAGTAAATAACGGCTAACGCTATTTTTTGTGAATTTGCTTTTCCTGAATCAGACAGTGAGCAGATGCGTCAACTGCCACTTATCTGATATCTTTTTAACAACAATCTGACGAAACATGGACTGAATAAGCTCCTTCTGAGTCTGAGTTTCGAGCAGATCCCAATTCTCATTTAAGGTACGGACCATCATTTTCAAATCTTCGGTTGGAATTTCTTTTTCGGTCATTTCAATTTTATGCAATTCCATATATACATCTCGAATCCGGTTTTCTTCCTCCTGTACGAGCATGCCGTAATCCTCAGACGAAAGTTTACCATCCCCTAAGGCCATCATCCAGTTTTTCCGCCGTTTATTAGATATTTCAATTTCCTTTTTCATGTCTCGTTTTGCCTTCTTGGCCTGCTTCATATCTGTGGTTTCCTGAATGGAATCATCAATTAATTCAACTGCATTGAATACAATTCGGCTTAATTCCTTTTCTGATATGCTGGGTGAATTGCATGTACCCTTGGAATAATTGTTCAAGCATCGGTATGAGCGGTAAATGTGACCTGGCTTAACTGAACTGTTACCAGTATAGGTGGCACCGCAGCTATCACATTTCACTATTCCACCAAACGGGTATTCAAAACTGCGCCGCGACTGATGCCCTTCTGCCCTCCTGGTGCGTATCTTCTTTGCCCTCTCGTACCATTCAATCGAAATAATGGGTTTATGGTTACCTGGGGTTATGATCCTATCCTCTTCTTCCCACTCTTCAGGCTTGAAATGGTTGTAACCTGCATAAGTTGGGTTGGTCAAAATATTACGGACACTCTTATTGTCCCACTTTCCGCCTTCCTTCGTGCTACTGTGAAGATTCATATGCTTTGCAATTTTTGTGACACCCCAACCCTTATTCACAAACAAGTCATAGACTTCTCTAACAAGGGCAGCTTCTTCTTCTACAATGATCATCGGAATTTCTTCACCCTCAGGAACTGGAACAGAGCGATCGAGTTCGTAACCAAGTGGGGGAGATGAAATATGGCGACCACCATTAGTCATTTTTTTCGTGAGCCCCTTTAACGTTTCCTCTCGGAGGTTATTCACGTACAACTCAGCAAAAATTCCGTTGAGCTGCAGAAACGCTTTACCCATTGGGCTGCGGGTATCAATTTCATCTTCTCCTTGGGCGGCTATAACTAGTCGGATATCCATCTTATTGACCAACTCAATAAACTGGATAATATCACCCATGTTCCTACTAAGGCGGTCTAGTTTATGAATCATTACGGTTCCCACGCGGCCAGCCTTCATGTCAGCAATCATTGCCTGCACGCCTGGCCGTTTAAGTGTTTTTCCGCTTATGCCAGGGTCTGTATAAACCTTAAATAAACGTAACCCTTTACGTTCAATGACCTTAAACAAAGCTTCTTGTTGAGCCTCTAACGAAAAGCCTTCTTCCGCCTGACGTTCTGTTGATACCCGTATATATACAGCGGTAAGTACCGATTTATCCAGTACATTGTAGAGATTGGTACCCCCAGATTTACCTGTGTTGGCAGCCTCAAGTATTTGAAACCAATCAGTTTTCATCGTTATCAAAGCCTTCAAACTCGTTCGTAGAATCTTTAATAATAATCAAGCTGATTTTCAATAGTTCGAGATCACTAATAAATTTCATAACATCAGCTCGATTTCTCGATATTCGATCAATTCCAGTTAAGACTAAAGTGTCAAACTTACCAGATGAACCAGCGGTGAGCATTTCGGTCATTGCCAGGCGGTCAAGATTTAAACCATTCACACCTAAGTCCTCGTAAATAGCCGCGACACTTCCCCCCAGTTCTTGTATGTATTCACGGCATATTTGGACTTGGCTGTTGAGTGATCGTTCAGAGCTTGCTGTACGTGCGTAGATAGCTGCGTTCATCATGATTCTCCTTTTCATGTTTGTTCCCATTATCACGTAAAAAGAAAGAGACTGCAATGATTTACAATTTTTGAATCTAGTAATAAATTCCTGATTCATATATATTGAGGTTATATTCTTGTATATAGAGGTGTTATATGGATTTAGCAATTTATATTCTTTTAGGCACTTTAGACATATTTGTAGTTTCAACTTTTGCCTTTGCTCTATATAAACAACCTTATAAAGAATATTTAAAGGAATTGATATTAGCCTCAGTTGTAATTTCGATTTTGTCATACATAACGAGAGTTATTTTTAAAATGCCATTGGTTGATTCACTTATTCAATTCACAACTTTTATTTTAATTTTTAGATATGTATTGGTATATCGTATTAAGGACTCCCTAAAATTAGCTGGTACAGGCTTTATTTATTTTGTGGTATCTCAGTTAGCAATATTTAAGCTATTCGTCTTTTTAGGAATTGGACTGGAGACGGATGCCCAAAGTACAAGTAATTTTGGAACTTATCTTATACAGATTTCAAATCAAATATGGATCCTCTTCTCAGCAATAATCGTTAAGATCTTTGATTATAGTTTTGCGTCTATATCACGCCCTCCCCAATGGATAAGAGCAAATAAAAAGGAGCCTATGGGCTGGTACACAGTTATGTTGGGCATTGCAGTTATCATATGTAATGTAAGTATTGTGGTTATAACAAAAGGTATTAATAATGTCGGTATCATAATCATTGTGGGTTTTGTTTCCTTCGTTTTCTTATTGAGATTAACCTATAAAAGGGAGAGTTCTCATGACGGAATGCATAGCTCAAAGCATAGCGTTTTGGCTAATAAAAAAAAGTGAGGATGAAACTCTTAGCCTTCCTGTTCTGAAATATTCCCTGTCTGTAATATTGAATTTATTATTCGGAATATTACTTACATGTATATTTAGTTTAATTACGGGTGAGGTAACTCAAGCTTTAAAGTCATTATTATACTTCTCACTGTTAAGGTTCTTTTCCGGAGGATTTCACTTTAAATCTTTAGATGTATGTGTCGTAGTATCAGCTTTGCTTTTTTCATGCGTACCCTTAGTGCCACCTATGGAATCCTATATAGTTTTTATTTTGACAACCATGTCCCTCTTATTAATTTTGACTTTGGCCCCATCAATGGGTGAGAATCAACCCGCTGGAAAGCGAAAAATTATTTATAAAATCACGGCTGTAGTTATTGTTTCGCTAAATTTTTTTGGATTGTCTCAGTTATATGCTATAACTATATTTATACAATCGCTCACGTTAATACCAAGAAGGAGAGGTGAATAATTTGAAAAAGTATGCTGCGTATGCTGCAACTGCGTTATCTCTGTTTGCCTTTTTGTTGGTAGGAACTATGAAGTTTTTGATTGGTAATCCCGAAGTCCCAGAAGAATTAAAAAAGTAGGGAATTAAGCTATGCACTTTGGTTTGAGTAATGAGGATGAGTCAAAATTTGTTGATGTTACAGTCGGATTTGAATTTGCCGAAATGGTTAAGAAAAAACTTGTGTTTCATGTAAAGAATAACGGTTCTGTTAGTGCAATAAACAACATGGATATCATCAAGAGGTTCTTTGAAGAATTGGGATTAGAAGTTGACTTTATAAACCCATCCAATCTTGTGAACATAAAGGAAATAGATAAAATTGTAATTTCTCCTTTTGGAAACGAAGCAATAATGAAAAGTGGAGTGAAATTAAGTATTTCGAGAGCTATGACTGAGAAATATCGGTATCTCACAGAAAGAGCTGATCCAGGTTAACGGATCAGCTCTTTTCTGTATAAATTTTCTATATTAACACCAGCTACCTATAATTGTAAAGAAAAATTGAGGGGTATTAGGCTTGAAGGCCTAAAAACGTTACAAGTGATATAAAGATGGTGTCTAATAAAAACAAGAGGGGAAAAACCATGTTTAAACCTATTTTACCTATTTAGAGGAGATATGTGCTAAGTAGGAAAAAAGGAAAAGACATAAAAATTAAGTTGGGGTGGGTAAAAAGAAGGGCTACAGCAATCGCAATTACATAAATGATTAAAATACAGGTGGTGTCTTGATGAAAGAAGAAGATAAAAAAGCAATCGATTTGGAAGCATCTACGGAAATCCTGGATTTACTTTTGATTTTGGTCTCTTGCAAATTGGAGCAAGTCGAAAGCGTTAGAGAGCATTTTAAGAAACTCGGGATCATTAGGAGAAAATCCTAATGATCGCGCTTTTTCGTTTATCAATTCAATAGTTTCTTCCGCAGTATGTGAACCCTGCTCAGGTTTGATATAACCAGCGACGATCATTAACTTTTCGTACGGATAATCATAAGCTTTAGCAAGACTTTTCAGGGTCTCCGGTGTAGGGCTTACAGGGCTACCAGACCTTAAATCTACGCCCTTCTCAATAATACTTAGATATGTATGACTTATTCCAGCCCTTTCAGCAGCTTTGCGAAGGGATTCTTTACCGCGCAAACTCTTGAGCAAGCTTCCCAACTCGGACATGTAGATTTCACCCCTTGTAACACTAACTTTACATTATGTAAAACAAAAAATATAGGAAGCTACCCGTTAAACATACTTGACGATTTTGTTTACCATGTGTTACAGTTGTGCCAAAGGAGGTGTAAATCATGTTAAACAATAAACTCCGGGAAACAAGGCAGGCTGTGGGGATGTCAGTTAGTGAGTTGGCACGTAGAGCCAATACAACAAGGCAAACTATTACTAACATTGAACTTCATGGCTCTGAGCCATCGGGGTTACTTGTTATAACTATAAGTGAAGCCCTCAAAAAAGACCCAAGGGATATTTTTTTTAAGAGTGTTGTAGCACATGTTGAACAAAATGGATCTTCTACGGCATATGCATAAGGGAGGAAATAGAATGAACAAGGTAATCATAAAATCATCCCAATTTCCCCGGGAGTTACTGGAAAGGGCATTTCGGGAAATTGAGGCCAAAAAAGCTGATTCCCTGAAGCAGACGAAAGGTGCTTAGCAAAAAGTTAGCTGGGTTCAAATATTGGTATTAGGGAGTCAACAAGATGAAGAAATCCAGTCACTTGGTCATAGAAAAAGAGCATCGACGGCAATCGAAGCTCTCCTTTTGGGCAAATCTATAATAGACTCTCGTACCTCTATTATATGGTTTTCCCCCCAAAGATACAATCCCATATCCCCTTTTCTTTACCTTTAATTATTCCCATTCTAAAATTACTCTTTTGAAAATTAAATACTTAGGAGATGCTTATATGCAAATTAAGCGTTGGGTTAGTGATTTTGGTAACTCCATGTGCCAGCACATGGTAGACGGCCTGTATTTTGAGCTGCCTTCAGCTATAGCAGAGCTTACTGCTTCGGAAGCGGATGGTTTGTTCAGTGAGGCAATTAGTGAGGAGAAGCTGCTTAAGAATCTTCTGATAAAGGTATCCATGGACGGAGCTGAACGCTATTTCAAAGTGGGAGAGAAAGCGCAAGGATATGCCCTTGCCAATGCCCATATTGATCGGCTGCATGATAAGAGTGAATCCCTAACAGTCATGATTACCTGGTTGGCTAGTATTGCATACTTTCAAGCCAAGAAGCAGCCAGGGAGTAAGGAGCAAGAAAACGTACATATCGATTATTTCCTTACCCTTTTACCGGTATGGCTAGTAAAAAGGGCAGATCGTTTTGCATCGGCGCTCCGGAAGATGGCAGATCGCTTCGTTGGAGAGCATCAGGTTACGTTGTTGACACCCGGATGGGAGCGAGAGATCACCGTTGTAGTTAAAGATACGGTATGCCGAGTGGAGGGCGAGACTGCGCGGTTTGCACTTAAATATGATTTGGAACTGAATTTGCGTGAAGAAGCTGATGTGTTTAAAGACGCTTACGCCGTCATCAATGACTTGGGGGGTCAATCCCAGGATTTAAGTAAATTGCCCCCAGGCTTAGGTATGGCACAGGATAAAGACGATTTTGCCTCCAGCACGGATCAGAGTTACCTGCACACACTGGAGCTACTGCGGACAAGTAAGCTGATGACTCACTTCACCGATGTTAGGGCGCTGGAAGCTTTCATACTGGAGCATGTACGGAAGCGTGAATATATCTACATGGACCCCACAACCCAGGAAAAAACCAATTTCTCTGAATGCATCAACCGCACTCTCCATAACTTTGCAAAGGTTGCCATGCAGAAATCGCTCCATGCCTTCCAATTTGCGCATGGTCAGAAGGTGTACTTTGTACACATTGGTGGAGTTAACCAAGTGTTGCAAGGATACATGCAAGAATACCTGGACAAGACACTGGGAAAGGAGATTGCCAGTCAATATCATATTTTCCCGGAGGACAGCCGGAAGCTGAATCTCTATGCTGGCGAAATTGTGGCAAAGAGTGAGTTGAAGCGTCGAGAGAAGGCGAAGGCAGATGCTTAAGCGTCAACAATTTACCATTAGCCCGGAATTGTACGATGAAAAAGTCTATACGTATCTGGATCATCTCTCGAGGTCCCGTAAGCTATCCAAAAAGGTAAGTGAATGGGCAGCCAATGATTTAAAGGGTACGACTCGCTCTTGTTCCTGTGAGTCGATGAGGCAGGAGCTCCAAGAAATCAAAGAGATGCTTTACGCATCTCTAACGCGAGGAAGGCTTTGGGATCCGTACGAAATTCCCAAGGAGATCAAATCGGATTTGCTCCAGGTCTCCACGGATACTGTCGTTCAGGTATTAGATGAAGATTTGGATTACAAAAATTTATAGGAGGAATTCGTATGTGGCAATTAACCTATCATGGCAAAAGGTACGGTATTCGGTATGAATCGTTCGATGAAGTATTTAAGGCGTTTATGAGATTGCGCCACTGTTTTTTCGGACTTTATTGGCAGGCTGTACCGCAAGAGGGTATTGAACCGCCTGCAGCTTGTTAGGAGGACAACATGAAGCTTCATAACATTTTAGCATTGCCGATTGGGCCAATTATGGATGAGGAGATCCAGGAGTGTATTAACATTCTCACTGGGGACGTTAGTGATCCTAAGCCATACTCTAGCAATCTGGATGCGGCTTTGGATCTAAGGCAGCTGCTTAATACCATATGCGTCGAAGTTAATTTGACGAAGTTGGCGACAATGCCTGCTGGCTTCGATGAGTATTGCCGAATCTCTGAACTGGACGATAGCGGTAAAAGGAAGGTATCTGTCGTAGGATCCACCATTCCGGAAGCTTTAGGTAGGACGTTTCTACTTTACCATTACGAATATTATGGGGAGCACTTACCGATTTCCTATCAGGAAATGATACAAACGACCAACGGCAACAATATGATTCACTAGCAGCCGAAAGGCCCCATATAGGGGTCTCGTAAGGGGTTTACCTCCCTTGCCTGAAGATGGCAGGTTATGTGATGAAATTTACACAAAATGCGGAGAAGAAAGGAGATCAGAAAGATGACCAAGCAAATGAACCAAGTGGATGGTTATGAACGTTTGAGTCCGGAGCAACAAAAAAACCTGGAGTCAACGTATCGTTTCCATCTGGAAGCGATGGGGGAGATGTCCGTGTAAGGTACAGCCTGGAGAGGATTCGGGAAGTACGTTGGAACTCCCGTAAGCAATGCGTTGAAATATTTTTTGTGAATGGAGATTGGTGGCATTACCTGAACAATACATGGTGGTGAATGCGGAATGCTGGATCCAATACAGGAGAGTCTAGAGCAGATACATGCAATTCAGGCAGTCAACTTCATCTGTATGTATGGTTATTCTTGGCTGATTAATACCAACATGCCATCGAACTATAACATTGACGGCATGATCACACTGGCCAAGAGTATAGCCGATCAACGCGGCCTTAAACTTATCATGAAGGTTACCCCAGTGCCAGGCTATATCGAGCTTATTGCAGAGGAGGGATGGGTAGGTGATACAGCAAGAACTGAAGGAGCATGCCAAGCGGATCGAGATATTACAGAACATCGAACCAGGAAAATTGCAGACGCAGCGAGTTAAGGACCTAATTAAGGCTTACGGTGATGGAGAAATAAGTGCAGACGATCTACGGCAGTTTACCAGTCTTGATCCGGACAATCTCCCGGATGTATAGAAGCCGAAACACCCGGCACCGGGTGTCGTAAGGATCTAGCCTCCCTTACCTGAAGATGGCAGGCTAAATAAAAACGGGGGTGTTATATGCATATGGATGAACAGCTGCGGCGCCTTGAAAAGTATGTACAGAAATTTGTGCAGTTGGACGGTATGCGTAGTAATTTAGCAGTTGATTCAGATATTGCAAAACTAATGACCGAAATGGAGAGGGATTTTCAAATTGCGCAGATCGCCAATAACAATCATGTACATTCAGAAGTCATGAAGTTTTATCGGGTATTATCTAATGCGCGGAGCTAACGAAAGGGAGGTTTTTAATTGGACATTAAGAAGGCACTTGAGGCACAAATAAAGGCGTTAGCTGCAGGCATTAAGGATGTTAAATGTCCATGCTGCGGTGAGACGACAAGCACCGGTTCGGAAGTCAATGATCCTGAAGATGATTCACGAGGCATTGTAACGTGTGAAATTAATGGCTGTGAGTTTTACATAATAGAGTATACAGATGGATCCACGACTTTAGAGCCAAGAAGATGCATGAATTGAAATGCGGGTATATTCCGAAGGAGTGAATTACCTTGGATTTTTCCAGTTTGGAAAAAACAGTAATCTGTACTGCCCTTGAAAATGATTTGTCGCGGCGTGAAGAGCTGGTAGAAAGGATTCAAAATTGGCCGGATGACGAGCCTCGTAAAGCGACCTTACTTCAAAATGCAATAAAGCAGCTTGCCGCTGCACGTAGCGCATATAAAAAGCTTCAATAGTTGAACAGACAACGAGTAGCGACCGTAGAATGGCCGAATTGAATAGTTCAATAACCACCGGAGGAACTAAAACTATGGCAAACAGTGAAGCGAAATTGAGTAGCAAGCCAGATTCAAGAGGAAAATGGTTTTATGATTGCGCAGAATGCACAAAGGGCGGTAACGGAGATAAAAGTTGTGGAGCTGGATCAGCAGTAAAGAAGGTTAGGATGGGTGGCTGCTTTCTTGGTGAATTGCTTCCAAAATATATTAAATGACTGAGATAAGGGAGGGGGGATTTCATGATCATAACCGGAGATTGCCTGAAGGTTATGCCGCAGATCAGGACAGGGTCAATAGATATGATCTTTTGTGACCTACCCTATGGCACAACGCGCAGCCCATGGGATATGATCATCCCCTTTGAACAACTATGGGAGCAATACGGGCGTATCATTAAGCCGAATGGAGCTATTGTTCTATTCGCAAAGCCTCCCTTTGACAAAATCCTGTACAACAGCAAACCGGAATTGTACCGCTACGACTGGGTATGGGAAAAAAACAAGGCCAGCGGACACCTTAATGCCGGGCACATGCCCATGCAGGCCCATGAGCTGCTGATGGTCTTTTATAAAGAGCAGCCGACCTATAACCCGCAAATGTCACAGGGGCACAAACCCATGAATGTAGCTACAAGTAATCATAACTCAACAACGGTATATGGCAGCGGTGTAAATTGGGCCACAGAGGCTGGTAGGACGGATCGGCATCCGCGTAGCGTATTACACTTCCCGGTTGTCAATAACGATGACCCGGAGCGCATACACCCCAATCAAAAGCCGGTTCCGCTATGCGAATACATGATCCGCACCTACACCAACAAAGGGGACACGGTACTGGATAATTGTTCTGGCAGTGCCTCTATCTCCCTGGCAGCACTCAGGACCGGGAGAACCCCGATAGCCATTGAAAAGGATGTAGACATGGCTCGGAAGTCTGAATTACGTCTTTCCTGCTATCAGCAGGTGATGGACATTTAGCATGTTGACGCAAACAGCGAAGTAAAAAGGAGGTTGATAGCATGGAAGGCGTGATTGTAATCCTGGTATGTTTTATCGCAAGCGGAGCGGTTATGGTTGCAGTCCGGAAGGGAATGAAATGGTGGCCGTGAAACGAACAAAATGAATAGGCGGTGTCCATGGTGGGGAAAAGGGCTGAACTGCATGAGAAAATCAAATTACTGAACGCGCGGGTCGAAGAAGCAAAAGTCGAAAGGGACACGTGGGAGCAAACAGTCTACAGGTTAGAAAGAGAATTGTATAAGCTCGAAGTTGAGCTAGACGATACAAGCCATTAACGCGCAGTTCGTAGTGCTTCAAGCCGGTTGCCGGAATCATCGTGAGCTAGGCCTCTCGAAACCTTAAGGGTTGGACGGTAAACGGAGAATCTAAGTAGCACCGCGATAACGCCGGGAGGCAAACCTAATTGACACAAACTGCGAACCAAAATGAATCGGAGGAGTCCATCATGGAAACGAAGCGTTGTCCGAAATGCGGCAAACAGATTCTTGAAGTAACTGAAGAATTAAAACGGCTTCAAGGCATCCAGCAGGGAATTGAATGGATTAAGTATGACCGGAATAGCAGTTCAATAGAAAGCCATGTAAATCATCTAGTTACGGATGGTCAATCAGTGCGAGTTGCACAACACGCCAAGAATTTGAAAAGCCAGGGCTACGGTTGGCACGAAGGAAGAAAGCCTTTGAAGTATTCTGTTACATATTGGGCAAAAATCAATTTCCCTCTATGAACAAAGATAAGACGCAAACTGACTAGGAAGGATGATTAAATTGCCTAATGCAAAGGGATGGTTAACAAAAGAAGAGGCAAAGGCCACAGGGCTACCCCTCTTTATCAAGACGGACAGCACAAAGCCTGGGAGATGGACACAAGAGCCATACGGTCATGCTGTATTGCTCACTAAAACACGCTGCGTTGCACTAAAAATGCCTACGCTTGATAGCGGTAGAGAGGCAGCCGTTGCCTATCGTTATGCGCAGGGTGCATCCAGTAGTTACCGTTACGTGCCGCTGTATGATCGTACAAGTGTTTTTGAGTCAGGAGAGTTGCCGTATAGCATCTTGCAAGATGGTGAGATCATGGGCAACAAAATTTAGTTCACAACGTAAATGCGAAGGAGGTAAACACTATTGATCCCACATTACATTAAAGAGGCACTTATCGTATCTGCTAGATGTCATCAAGAGGCTAGAGAAAAGCAGCAGCTCATTGAAAAGTGGATGGAATCAAATTTTGGCGAAGATGCAGTGAATGACGATAGAATCCGTGACATTATTGTTGGTTCTGTAGAGCTAAGCAATAACCCGATATCAGCGATCAAAGAAATCGAATCAATTTTAGAAACGGATTATTAGTTTACAGTTCTACGAAGCAAACCTTGTAAAGAGGGAGGAGGGGCTTTAGAATGTCCCCCAAAATAATCATTTATAGCATGATTATTACAGCATTCTTCGGTGTAATGGTTTGGGCTTTCATCCAAAATGTTAGAGATCAAAAAAACGACGACTAAAATCCGGACGCTTCTAAAAAAGAGGAAGGAGACAACCATATGCGAATCCAAGTAACCGCCACTAATATTGAGCATGTTCCCTTGCCAAGCCTGCTGCAACGGGCAAAGGCTATTCAGAAAAAAAAGGAGAATGTATCTCAAGATGAGTTAACAGAGCTGGAGCTCATTCAGAAACATATTGTGACCAGGGATTGTGGAATTTTGGCAGAACAGTTGGAACTGGATCTGCCGCGGCCAAAACGTGAGCAATACGTGTCGATTGTAGTCGAAAAACTGCAGCACTTAAATTATTACAAACGGCAAGTAAGGGAGATCGATGAAAATCTAAAACGTCCCCGGCTGAATGTCAGATTCCCCTCCAGCAGGGTCATGGAGCCTGTTCATCATAAAACAACCCCTGCAGGCAGCAGTATTGAGGTGGCTGTGGTAGAGGCCGAGAAGGAAGTCCACAGGCTTAAGGACCTGAAACAAGAACTTGAGGCCATTATTAATCCCCTAGAACGAGCGCTCCAATTTCTTAAGCCGGAGGAACGTCAGCTCGTGGAAAAACGGTTCTTGCAGCAGTCAGGAAAAACAGATATCCAGGTCATGATGAGTATGGAAATTGGACGCCAAAAATATTACCAACTCAAAAGCACGGCATTAATAAAAATTGCGGAGTCATTACATATCATCTGAGAATGTGCGATAGGAGGTGTCTATCCGATGTTTGTGATCAAGAACAAAAAGGGTGAGCAACAACAAAAGACAGCTCCAGTGGTTGGTAGTGTTCGCTTTATGACCAAGCTTTTTGAGCTTGAGGAACAGTATGGTAGTGCAGATGTTTTTTTTAGGCGTAAGAGTGGCCAAGGAAGGCTAATTTATCATGTCACCAAAGCAGATATTCAGTTAGCCATGACTCTTCAGGTTGGTTTTAATACAAAGGGTGTCCTTGAAGATGCAACACGTTTTCAGGTTTATAATAAGCTGATCGAACTGTATGAAGATCCGGTTTGTGTAGAGCAGTTTTATCAAGCCTTCTCAAAATTTCTTGAGACAGGGCTTATTTCTTGTACTGCTGACACGTATAGTCGTGTTTTTACTTTGAAGCATTACTTGGAGCCGGAAACAGAGGAGATTGGAAGATTCGTCCTATACCACCCAATTGTCTTTTCAAAGGCGTTCACTGACCTACCGATTGCTGCACAGCGTTGGTTCCTTTATGCATGCCTGCAGCAGGGAGCTCAGTCAGACAAGCTCATGCAGCGTAATTGGCACAACATTAT
Organism: Paenibacillus mesotrionivorans; assembly: GCF_046098205.1. Classification (NCBI taxonomy): domain Bacteria; kingdom Bacillati; phylum Bacillota; class Bacilli; order Caryophanales; family Paenibacillaceae; genus Paenibacillus; species Paenibacillus mesotrionivorans. Next base: position 95,068 of record NZ_JBJURJ010000007.1, read on the forward strand.
GCCTCTGGTACATGCCCGATCCAAATACCAAATGGAGCAGTTGTTGGTGCACATGCGGACTCCACTTTTAGACGGACAAGCTCTTTTCAATATTGGCCGCATAGAGCGTAATGCTGTCGGAGGTAAAAAAGTAGTATATCAAGTAAATGCCGCACTCATACCGGTATATGAGCCTGAGCTGGAATACCACGATATTATTGTGGTGAAGAACCGGTATCGGCCATTACAACGGTTGTTACGCCAACTCTTAGTGGATACTGGATTGGCTGAATTGGAGAATGTAAAGGAGGGGAGGTTCTTCCGACAGTTGCTCCAGGTGGCCAAAGGAAAAAGTAAATCTTACATTCGTGTGGTCTTAACCTACATAAAGGAAATGTACCAACAGCATCGTTACCTGCCTGAAGATCTAATGGATTACATACATAAGGATCTGCGAGATCAAGTTACGGGGCAAGTGCTAGGCATCCTGCAGCAAACAGGTGTTTATCCCTTTTTGGCACCATCTGGAACAACCCAGCAGGAGCGCATACCCCAGCTTGTAAGCAAGATTCGTGGACTGCCATCAAATATGCTGCGTAAGGCCTGTAGAGCAGCATTGCCAACATTGAAAGAACTCTATAGCAGACCTGCAGCACTCGGAACCATTGACTATGTACGCGGTTCCGGTTGTTCGGCTGAAATCGAGTATAGATTGGGATTGCATGCATCCAGGCGAATGGCATTTACTCTACAAAAGGATCCCAGCAGTTATATGGCTCTGGAAGCCTCAGTAGTGAGCTGCTATAAGCAGCATGCATTAACCGGCCAGGATCTGTACCACCTGCAAAATTGGTTTAAATCAGAGATTCATGGTTTAGACCATTGGCAGCCTGTGGCAGATGCCCCAACTGACTTTAGGTTAGAAGAATTCCTCTTATCATACCTCGCTTAGTTAGCTCTCCAGACCACTGCAGGAGGGCTCTTCGTACTCCCACTTTCTTCTGTGTTTTTCTTCTTTTAGGCTTCAATACCCCTTGATTAATATGTTCAGCTCCATTTGCCAGTCCATAATATGATCATATTCTGAAGATTACATGAATGCATGCATATACATTCGATTAAGAAGATGCAAAAGCAGAAAAAAATGTGGGGATAACACCCAGCAGCCCATTGTTTTGGGGACGGAGCATGTGGACAACTGATCTATTTCTTTTTATTTCTGTTTTTAGTCTTATGTGAATGCGACGTTTCAGTTTTTATACTAGGGTTTACGTTACATTTCTGCTTTCAGACTTTTGTTTGTTTTAAGTTCTGTTTTCTCACAAAAAAATTCCGCTCATTCGGTACTGGACGTGGGTTTTCAATACCTATAGAAGATAGTCTTTATAGTAGATGTTTCTCTTAGAACAGATTTCAATTAGAGAAGAATAATAATATGAAATGGTAATCATCCAAAATCATACTTTTCACGGACACCACATCTGGAAATCCATAGTAAAGTGATATTGTCAAGAAATTGAGTCGGTCTATGGATCGGCTTTTATCTTTTATGCTCAGGAAGGGAGGTGAAAAGGTGCAAATTAAAGTCCGATCATTATTTTTTGTCGCAATAGGAACATTTGTGATTGGCGTTTCCATGTTCCTGCTGATCTTCTTCCGAGGTCAGGAGCTTTTGCCCCATCAGATTGTTTTCGTCCCGAATGGTGGTGTGAAGCTTGAGGAGCATACCCAAATTACAGGTCAAAACTTCAAGGCTCTTTTAATGCCCAAGGAAGTATTGGCGGCTGCTGTAAGCCCCAATATGATCACATTAGACAATATGGAAGTGATCATGAACAAAACGTTAGTCATGCCCTTGTATGCGGATGACGCGATTACACTTAACCATGTTCGGGATGATGTGCTTGTCCCCAGACAAGGTGAAAATGAATATCCCATCCCAGCCAGCTGGTTGGAGGTTATGGACTGGACGGGGCGCTCCGGTGACGAGGCAGAGATCTGGCTTTTCCCCACCAACCAACTGAAGCAGCAGTACACTACAAAGTCAGTGAAAGAGGCGCATGTAGAGACGGTGATTCAGCCGGTGCCAGATACGGTAGAGCGTCCTCTAAAAAAGCCGATTTTGGATACTGTTCGGCTGCGTTATGTGGTTGATGGTACAAACCGTTCCGTCAAAAACGCTACAGAAGCACAGGATCGAAGCGATGCTACTGGGGAACCTGTAAAAATGAAAGCCAATTTGACTCCGGAGCAATACGCACAACTGAAAGGTGCCGTAGAAGAAGGTTACAAGCTAATTGTAGTTGCAAAAGGGGTGTTACGGTGAAAGTAACAGTTATAGGTACTACAAGCCGACTAGTCCAGCTGGTTCGGGATATCCCGGGCGTTCAAGATGTATATTACTCAAACAATAGCGAACGCCAGCCAGCAGACTGGGTCATCCTGGATGGGGTTGAATATGCTCCACTGGAGCAGATTCTGGGTACTGAATCCGGCAAGATAATCTATGTGTATCCGGCGCGTCAGGGATTCGATGAGCCCCATTACAAACGGATGCGGGAAAAATGTAATTTACACCAGGTCCCGATCTTGACAGACTTATCGGATGATCAACTGACTGAAGAGGTGGAACGGCGTTTATTCCCGGATCGGTTCGTCGAACAAATACAACCGTCCCTTGCATTGATTGGCTGCCACAGAAATGCAGGTCGAAAAACCATCGGGCGAGCTCTAGCAAGGGAACTGGCCACCCGAACTACCGGGAAGGTAGGGTTCATTGATTTAGATCCATACGCTTACAGCTTGAAGGAAGGGACCATTTGGCAGTTGTACCGGGAATACGAGGCCGGAGTGCTGACGGTAGCCCGGATCCAGGAATCAGCCATTTTGCGGGATGGGGTCTGGGAAATTGGTGGCAATCCGAAGCTGGATGCAGCGAGGGCATTCCAACCTGAAAAGATTGAGCAACTGTTAAGGCTGGTCGAGCAGGCATTTGATGTGACCATTTTCTCTATAGCACCGTATTGGGATAACTCCCTGACCTTGGTGCCCCTTAAAATATTCCCGCGTCAATACTTGCTAGCCACCAGTCAAGCAGCAGCTATGGATGAATTTTATGAGGTCATGTCTCAATTGTATTTCCTGACTTGGCTTAACTTGAGGGAGAGACCGTTCATCTTCAACTATGAGGGACAAGGGATGGAACCCAAGGCTGCCGTCGCCAGTAAACTGGGAGCCGGGGCTATTGCCTCCATACCTTATAGTAGTCGGCTTCAGGGCAATGATGATACTCAGCTTATTCAATCGCTATTAGTCCGGTTTACAGACGTACTAATATCAGAGCTGCAGTTGCCCCGGAAGGAGCTTTTGGCAGCTAAGAAGGGCTTTGTGCAGCGTTTAAGAGGGGGATAAATATGGGAGAAGTAGATTTTCGTCAGCTTGCTGATTATGTGAAGGATGAGACGCATGTGGTTGAACGGACCAAGCGTTTCGATCCGAACAAATTTGATGAAGCTATTCGGGTACTCGATGATTACTTTGAAATTCGCCTAAAAAAAGCAGATGCTACCGCCAAAGAGGAATACTTGAATCAGCAGCATATGGCGACCATTGGACACCCCAAAGAAACCCAGCAAATGAAGGCCATTATTCAGTCTATCGTGGATGAAAATCGGCTCCATGATGTGCCATATCCCCCCATTTATGAAAGCCTGGTCGATGCCCTATTTCACGAAACGTGGGGGCTAGGTGCCGTTAGTGTGGTATATGAACGTAAACGACATATTGGGAAATGGCGGGTCAATAATCGAAACATCTGGTATCGGGAAAAAGGGGAGAAACGGCGCATTCATGAACAGTATCGGACGGATGCTGGGGTGCTCCGGATGATTGAAAATCTATTGCGTAATGATGACCAGCAGATTGTAAAACACGGAAGGGAATATGCACAATTGCAGATGTTTGACGGCACTCGGGTTACCATCACTTTGCCCCCTATGACACGTCACCCTTCCGTTGTCTTTCGGCGTAAAACGGAGCAAATGTTTACGTTGGTACGGCAAGCCGAATGGGGCACGATTGCAGCGGATGCAATACCCATCTATCGGATGATGAGCCGGTGCGGAACCAAGATTGTGCTGACGGGGGAGCCGGGAACGGCCAAGACCACCATGGCCAAAGCTTTGTTTGCTGAGACCAAGCCGGATAAGGTGACCATTGCCGCGGAGCTGGTGTACGAGTTGGATTTGCAAAAAGACTTCCCGGATCGGGATATCTCGGAGTATGAAGGGGACGAGACCAACATGGCCTCTGTGATCATTCCCTTGACGCTTCGCCAGGATGCTGAACAGTATCTGATGGGCGAGATCCGGGAAGTGGAAGCCCCAGGCTTCAAAGAAATTTGCGCCAATACCACGGGAACCGTCCTCACGACGATGCATGAGGTGGATTCAACGAACGTGCCGGGTACACTGGCCCGGAAGGAACTGCGGCAATCCAGCGGGATGAACTATGCGATGAGCCTTGTCGAATATGCCAGTAAGATTGACTTTGTACAAGTCATGGCGTTTGGCGAGGACCAATCTGTAATCCGAAATCTGGAGGTATCAAGCATAGAGGTAGATCCGATTTCGTTGGCCGTAAGCAGCCGTAGAATCATCTGGTTTGATGGAGAACTGTGGCATTTTCATTGCGATTTGGACAAGAGGCTTGCCCAAAGGATGCGGCGTTACGATCCGGAGGCATATGATACCGGCATGCGGCGGTTACAGGAACTGACGAAAAAGTCCCCCATTCCGGAAGAGGAACGGGTGGTAAGGCTGCTTACACCGATTACAGGAGGTGGGCGAGAGTGATGGTGCTGGAGGGTCTCTGGCAGGGGTTACAGCAGCGCTGGATGGGGGTAAGTGCCCTACTTATTTTAATCGGGTCCTTATTGTTAGGGGGGCTTCTATGGGCCAAGGCAAGCTACCTTAAGGAGCGGACAAGTGATGCCAATATTTATGCTGCCTTGCTTCGCGTATACCAACCGCGCCAAGACTCGCTACCCAACAGTAGAATACTGGCTTATTTGGCCAAGCATATGATGACTGTTTTTCACGTGCCTCTGGCTAAAGTTCGTCTTGCTAATAGCCTGTTAATCATTATTAGTTTTGGTTTGGGTTTGACAGTAGCAAGCCAGGCTACATCCATTTACATAGGGTGGCATGGGGATTTACCCTACAATATGTTTACAATTTGGCTGCCGGTAGCATTGGGACTGTTTGCCTGTTTTCTACCGTTTTTGGCTATCCACGCCTTGCTGCAGATCGTTCGCGTCAGAGCCAGTCATCAATTGTTGCCCTATCTCGAGGAATTTGAGAAACAGTATCTGGCACGAGGGGCGGTTAAACCGGCACTCGACAATATGGTGACATTATCCCAAGGTAAATATCAGGAAATGACAATCGTATTGGTGCACAGCATCCAGCGGGGCAATAGGGACAAAATATTTGAAGCTCTGGAGCTGTTCAATCATCAAGTGGCTACCCGGTTTGCGGAGACATTCACTGTTTTGCTTCGAGAGGGACTAGGTATAGGGCTGCCGGTTAAAAAGCCTGCCAAGCATAACAGCAGTGTCTCCTATGCTAAGGATATTGGAGTTGGATTGCGGAGCCTGATTGAGCGTATGCATGCCCAGCAACGGGTACAAGCAGCAGATGCCCCAAAAAAACGGGAATTAAGCCAAGTCGGTCTGCTGACATTCCCGGTGTTATACGGTGCCCATTACTACGCTAAGGGCCTCCTAACAGACAAAGCAAGGCATTACCTGTTTGAGATCCCCAGCCAGCTCAATTTAATGATGGCCGCTATTTTAATTGGATGCATAGCCTGTGCGCTAAATATTATTTTAGGGCGCCGAAAATTAGATTTGTGAAAGGAGGATTTAGGGAATGCAATGGATTTGGAACCATATGCTGTCCATTTTACTTTTTGGCGCACTTGGTTGCACATTGTTGGCTTCCGCGCTTGTGTTGATTTCAATAGATGGTGGCCGACGACAACTGGTGATGGCGGAAATGAAGCAAGCCATCAAATGGGGTATTGTTACCCCAATTCAATTCGGACAAAAAATCTATGCCTCAGAAGCAACAGACGAGCTCCTGGAAAGTATGGGATGGAGAAAATATATAAGTGGCCCAACCATAAAGATGATCCGTGATGGAATTACACTCCTGTTAATGGCTTATGTATTGATGCAATTCCACGGCCCCGAGTTGGTGCGCCCCATTGTTTATGTTGTGTTTGTTTTTCTTACTTTGACTCCTGGTCCGCCAGGTCCTTTCTATGCGTTTATTCGTCCATTATTCCAACGTATCCAGCGGCACCGGGCCAACAGGGAAGTCGCCCTGTTGATTCAACTACTGCGGAATGAAACGCAATCGGAAGTGCAGCAGAGTGTTATTGCTCTAATCCGGCAATTCCGGCCCTATACGAAGGCATTGGAAAACGACCTGTACATGTTAGAACACGACTGGCGGAAGGGTAAGGAAGAGGCGCTGGCGCGCTGGCAGCGGCGTCATCCTAAGAATGAAGACATTGCCTACCTGATCTCTTTACTGCGGAGTATAGACGAGATTGGCTATACCGACTGCGCCAAATCCCTCGCGGCAAATGAAAAGACACTCCATGACCGGCAAGCCGCAAATTACACCAGCAAGATGCAGGATCTTAACCGTTTTCTCTTTATTTTTAATATTACCGGTGTCGTATTGGCTTGCTTATGGTTTGTCATGGCTGTATTTCAATGGGCCTACGGCATGGACACCGGACTATAACATTTGGAGGATGATTAAATCATGGAATTTTCAACAAACCAGGTATTGAGTATTGGTCTTATCGCCGTGCTGGCACTCACATTAATTTTTGCACCGACAACCGGCCTGTCGGCTAAAGCGACAAATGCTCAAGCTAAAGCAGCAACAAAAATTGATAGTGTTGTTACAAAATACGAATAAATAGGATCGGAGCGCAGTCGGTATAGCGAGTCCCGTCTAGTTCAATAAAGAGGAGGCAGATTGTATGATCTATGTACTTGATCGTCTTTTAGGCTTTGTGCTCATGTATATGGTTGTAGGAGCTGGAATCGCCCTTTTCATGATTCTAACTGATTTATCTAATACCCAGAGAAGGATGACGGAAACGCGGAGCAACCTTAAGCGCTTCTTACTGATCATGTCTACATGGGCATTCCGTTGGGAGCGAAGTAGGAGATAGGAGGAATCGGCCATGGGATTTGCCTTGGAGATGATTGTATATCTATTGATCTCCACCATGATGAGTGTATCCATCATGCTTGGTTATGCGGATGGAAAAAATGATTCTTATATCCAGACAGCTGTTACGGAGGCTATGCTCAAAGCACCTCCGTATGGGTATATTACACCGGAGATTCAGGCTGATGTAAAAACGTTTTTGCAAGAGACCAGGGGAATGGACCCCGACCAAGTTGTTATCGAGGGTACGACGAGCGTCTATGATCGCAAAGCTAAAGGCAGCTCGGGAAAAATTGAACTACGGGTGAGGTATCCACGGAAGACGCTGATTTTCATGGGCGGTATTCTGACCGACGAGTATAAGGCCAAACGTACCATATCTTCGGAATACAAAGAGCGGTGAGGACATGAAAACCGTTTTTAAGTTATCCGTATGGATGATCGCCTGGATGATGCTGTACGTCTTCCAGGTACAGGACCGTACGCTGCAGAGGGGTGAAGGTCAGATGTATGGAGCAGCCATTGTTGCGGCCCATGATGCTGCAGTAGAAAGTATTATGAGCCAAGAGGATGGATTTATGACCTTTGACCCCGTGCTTGGTACGGCAGCTTATAAAAAAAGCCTGGCTGTCAACGTTGGTCTTGACCCTATTACGCTTGTTCCAAACCCTAATACCCTATTGCGAGAACCCGTTAAAATAATTGGCCTCTTTTTTCTGGGTGATGATAAAGCACCGAAGGATGGAGCCGGGTCTCCGCAATATCCATATACATTTAGCGAGACAGCCACATACCGTGGACAGACCATCCTGGTCAAGGAGACCATATATGGCCCAAGCGTGGTCAGTGTAATTGAGTTTACCCATGATGTCATGACTCCCATTGGGAGACCAGTAACATATAAAAAAGCGACATACCGGTATTGGGACCGGGCCTTGTAAGAAAAGGGTTTATCCCCTCATCACCAATGGTGAGGGGTTTTATACAACCAGAAAACGAACATATGTTCCAGAAAAAGGAGAGAGGCAAATGATTTACAACATGGATAGCATTGCAGGTGCTAAACAATTCCTCCCCGATGAATCAGTAGATGTTATTGTAACAGACCCTCCTTATAACCTCGGCTTCAGCGGTACAACGCAAACCCGGACCCGAAAGCCAAGGTTCCAGACGATCCGGAATGACAATCTAACCCTCCAGGAGTACCAACGGTTCACCTTTCAATGGCTTCGGCAAGCTCATCGTGTATTGAAGACAGGCCGGCACATCTACGTATTCATAGATTGGCGGATGTACCCTTATATGGCCATTTGGATGCGCAAAGTGGGGTTCACAATCAAAAACTGCCTGGTCTGGGATAAGGTCAATATGGGGGTAGGATGGCAGTACCGGTATCAGCATGAATTTATTATCTTTGCCGCGAAGGGTAAAGAGAAGGCGCGGCGGATCAGGTCGCGTAAATCCACTGATGTTGTTCGTGTGCCGCGGATCAGTGGGAACAAAACAATTCATCCAACGGAAAAGCCGGTTGAGCTCATGGAGGCATTCATTCACAACAGCACAGAGAAAGGTGAGCTTGTAGCTGATTTCTTTTTAGGTTCTGGTCCTGTATACGAAGCTGCCCAAAAACTGGGCCGAGCATGTGTGGGATTTGAAATTGATGAGGAACATTTCCATACAGCCTCATTGCGGGGGAATAAAGAAGAAAATAATTCACTGGAGAAACAGGAGGGTTAAAAATGGATTTGGAAATCATTAAACTGGATGGATCTTTGAAATTTGGGGTACCTGGGGGTTACATCAAACCACCGGATATACCTTTCAAAATAAAGACACGGGAGCATTCCTGGGTTTTTCCGATTTTAAGGGACCATATATTCCGGTAGGTGGGAAAAGAGCTTTAGAGCATTAGAGCAAATCTTAGCTGGTGGTGGGTTTATTAGCTCAGAAGGGATGGTATGGCTATATCCCATGTAACGCAATAAGGAACGCTTCCCTCTGAGGGTGCGTTCCTTATTATGTCCGCCGTTCCAGCCAAGCGGCAAGCTGTTCAACGTTCAATTCGTGTGTGGCCACAGCAATTGCCACACGAAACAATTCTTCCGGATCACATTGTAAGGGCCGGTGGTTTAAATCGAGGAATGCTAAGCAAGTCAGTACACCCGTGCGCTTATTCCCGTCAAAAAAGGGATGGGCTGTAATGATGCCATGCATGTAGGTGGCTGCTTTTAAAAATAATCCAGGATACAGTTCATGACCGAATGATTCCTGAAAAGGTTTCTCGGCTATGAAATCAATGTATCCTGGATCTTTTTCTCCAGCTAAACCACCGTCTCCATCAAGGACAATATCGTGAAAAAGCCTGATTTGCTCTGGAAGTATGGAGATATACATTAGTTTTTGGCCAACTTTTTAAAGGTCTCACGATATTTATCAAACTGCTTTTTTGCAGCTGCTGTAGCTTGTGCATTGGTTACAGTTGTTGTCTGAACGGATTGCTTTTTATTGATCATGTTATCATCACCCATCTTGTCGGTCATAACCTCGCCTCCTCAACTATTCCCACTTTAACCATATAGGAATGGAGATATGCAAAGGAGATGTTAATTGTACCGTTTACTTGCTTATATTTTACCAAATCTAAGGTTTCTTAGCTAGATCAAAAACACCCTAAAAAAGAGCACCGACCTAAAAAGGTCATTTTCCTGTCGCAGAGGGACCGGATATGACCTATTTTTAGAATGATGATAGAAAATGACTTGATAATGTGCTCTATCTCGTTTGTAGATACTGGATCTCAACTGCTCCACCGTCGTATCGTATAATTACAATGTCGCCGTTTACTAACGTCAGAATCTCAGTTAACTTCAAATCGTCCTCATGAATGCCTTCATAACTGTTAAGTAAGTATGCGTTACGTCTGAAGGCTCGTTGTAAATAATACAAAGCTCTTTTCTCATTATTAAATGGCAACACTATGATCTTACCAGATTTATAAAACCGTATTTCCTTCTTGTTCGCAACAAATGGAATACGGTTACTCCATAGATCGGCTACTTCCTTCCAGGGCAGCACATCAGGGCCAAGTTTATTTACCGTTAGACAATATTCTATTGCAGTAGGTGGGTAATTGATCATGAAAAGATACGGACCGATGACTTTTTGTAATGAAATTTCACTGGATTCGGGCGATACATTCCCTTCAGCCTCTTCGATGAACTTCACAACTTGCTTCAGCGTGGCTTCATTGATTGTTCCAACTTCCTTGTTTCCCTCTTCTTCAAATTCAAGATATGACCTCTTGTAAATTATTCCTTTTGTAATATGGAGTGAATACTGGTTCTTATCACTAGCCCATTCTTCTGCACCCAGGAAACGTATAATATCTTTTAGTGCTGGAGTCATCTCTATTCATCCTCTCAAAGGTCTTGTTTTTAAAGTTAAATTCGTTAAAGTGAGCATAAATCCTTTTTAATTCGACAAACTATTCTGTCTTTGGACATTGCAATAAAGATCAAACTTTCTGTCCAGCGACAGAATAACGACTTGATCTTGAATTTCTTCTTCTGCAGTTGTCCGAGAAGTATAAAGTTAAAATTCTGATAATATAGACTCAACCTTGGTAAAAAAGTATTGGATCCAACGCGGTCAAACGAATAGTATAGCGCAACAGACTACCGGTTGGCTTCTCTTACATGTTATTATGTTGAGGGGGAGGCATGATATCATTTGGATCAGTTGCTTGTTCGAAAAACATTTCTCGATTACATGATAAAGCACATGCACGGATATAACTTGCTTGGGGAAAAGGCTCTTACAGAAATGCTCTCCGACATAAAGGATGATACTAAGGAGTCTAGCGATTCTTATAGCATGCTTGCTCAGGAGTTGTATATACAAGAAAAACTACATACCGCGGTGAACATATATCCAAATCATTTTTACTCGTCTTTGGTACTGACGATATATTCCTTTCTTGAAGGAGAACTGCTTGAGGTTTGCAAAATTCTTCATATAACAAGAGGTTTTCCATCTTCCGATGAGGAGCAGACAAGAGACCGCGGGATAAGGCGGTCAAAGAAATATATTGAAAAGTATACAGGAATATCAGTGGATCAGGGGTTATGGGAGGAGATCCTGGAGCTAAACAGAATGAGAAACATTATTGCACATCATGGTCCCGACTTTAATAAGAAACTGCAGCTGCTCGTTGAACAAAACCTCGGGAACCACGTACAGAAGTACGACTTGCTAAAGGAAACACCTTACCGGAATATTCTGCTGAGTTCCAACTATTGTGGAAAGGTGATCGACTTGATTAAAGTGTTTTTGGAGCAGATCTACACCAAGATCCAGGCTGGATCTAGTCTCAATACTAATAAATAGGATACTAATGCAAATTAAGCAGCGACAGTTTAGGACATTTTTTCTTGTCCTTGGCTGTCGCTGTTCGACATTTTAAGGACAGTCAAAGTTATTCTATAGGATATATCTATATAGGGCTTTCCCCATATAATGTGCGATTGTTTATTTTGTGAATTCCAAGGGCAATCTGCGACAGAAAACTTAGAAGGTATACTTGCACAACTATTCATGACATTGTAAAACACAACACAATATAAATTGTGTTGTATAATATGGGTTTAAATGGTACAATTAAGTTGGGTTATGCAACACAATTTCTATGGAATATGCCATTTCCTAATGCAACACAATTGCTTGCTGAATGGAGGGCGGTCGTACTCATGGTTACACTGGATGCATTTGAGGACTATCTCAAAATAAGTGGCAAAAGTGGCAACACGATAAAAGGATATGTTCTGAATGTGAAAATTTATTTGAAATGGTTTCAAGATTCATTTGGCCAAGTTTGTACCGTACTTTATCGCCAAAATATTCTTGAATTTGTTAGCTATCTGAAAAATGTCAAAAACCAAAATGCCAAGACCATTAACCACAAGCTGAGCAGCTTGCGCAGCTATAATGAATTTCTCATAGCTGAAGGTGTACAAGAAGATGCAGTAATCCATAAAACCGACATGATAAAAGTCCAGACTGCCTACGCCTCTCCAACTCAGGTAAGTGAGATCGAAGTCAAGCAGTTTATGCAAAAGGTGCTTGGAAGCAAGGACTCCCGGAACTACGCCATTGTAACCTTGCTTGCTTATACCGGCATGCGCATATCAGAGGCGCTTTCTATTCGGTTGAAGGATTTAAACTTGCAGACAGGAGAATGTATCATAAGGAATGGGAAAGGGGATAAACAGCGTGATGTAATTATGAATTCGAAATTGATTCTTGCCATACGAGAATATATGAAGAATCGGCTTCAATACACTACCGCTAGTTCTTCCCCGTATCTCTTTGTCAGTAAAAAGAACGATACATTAGATCGAACGGTTGTGAATCGTATCTTTCAGCGGTATAGCAAAGTCATTACGCCTCACCAGCTCCGTCACTATTATTGTACCAATGCTCTTGAGAAAGGCTTCACCATTCACGAGGTTGCCAACCAGGCGGGACACTCTAATATCAACACAACGCTTTTATACACGAATCCGGATAAAGCCAAATTGAAAAAGAAAATGGAGTTGCTTTAGGAGAAAATCAAAGTGTATTTATATGCCAATACGAATGGGGATGATTTATTGACAGACGATATTATTCGATTTTATAAAGAAAACATCACATCCTATAGTTTGGTCTTCAAGCATATGAAGCTTACTTACCGGTATGCTCAATTTTCCATTTTTAATTTCATATTTTCTAATATTTTATTCATAGTCAATTTGATTGTAACAATGTCTTTCAAAAACATTGGAATCCCTATATATTTTTTTGTATCGATCATTTTATTTATTCTTTTTCCTGTGGCTCTAAAGAGAAAGGCTATCAAAATATTAAGAAGGAGATACAATATCCGCCCAAACGGAAAAGGGTGGAGAACAAGGGAATTTGATGAGATGAGACTCAAGAAAATGGTTGATTATTTAAATAAATACGATTTATACTCAGACAAAAAAATAGTGAAAATCAAAGAAATTCTACAAAAGAAGATAGAAAGTAATAAGCTCCCTCCCCTTCTTGCACCAGGACTTGCGTTAGCCTTTATTGGCCCGATATGGGTAGAATATGTGAAATATTCCTTTGGAAAAAATAGTGCATCTCAAATGCAGGCTATTGGCTATATGTCAAAAATGTGGGTGGTTATTCTTCTCTGCATAATCGTTTTTAGCTTTATCAAATATGCAATGAAATCAATCAGAGAAATTTTTTCATTTAGTGACACGATCATAATGGCTAAACTGATAGAATTTTTGGACGAAGTTCAGCTTACATTGCCTCCCGAAGCATTAAAATGAGAGTAAGCGTACATTGAATGACGATACAATACATAAATCATACTTTTGAAGAACTATATAACCTGCCAGAAATGATACCTTCATTAAAGGAAGGAGCGTGAATAAATGAAAAGAAATTTTTTGAAATGGTCTTTAGCCATTACAGTAGCCTTGGCCGGTACAATCCCGGCTTCAATTTCTTTCGCAGCAGGTGTATCTTTCCACGACTTGTACGGCCACTGGAGCAAGGCCGCGGTAGAACTGGCGGTGAGCAAGGGTTATGTGGATGGGTATGAGGACGGTACGTTTCGTCCGGACGGGACATTGACGCGGGCCGAGTTCACCAAGCTGGTGGTTACAGCCCTGAAGGTGCCGGTAGATGCTGCCGGTACTGTGTCCGGTGGAGCATGGTACCAGCCGTATGTGTCCGCTGCGACTACTCAAGGCTTCTATAAGACTGCAGATTTTACAGGGTGGGATCAACCCATGACCCGGCTGGAGATGTCGCGGATGGCTTCACGGGCTGCGGGTCTGCAGGCGGAAAATGAAAACCAATGGATGTACCAGGCCACCAAGGCCGGTTTGATTCAAGGTGTGGATGACACGGGCAGCTTGGGGGTGGAAGGGACTACCACACGAGCGCAGTCCGTAACCATCATCGAACGTATCCTCCAGGTTAAGGCTGGGCAGTCGCTGCAGGCAGATAAACATGCGGTGAACCGGGCGGAGCTGCTGTGGCATCAAACCAATATTTTCACGGTTATGCCGGAGTTTTTCAGTAAGGTCTCTTCCACGGATTATTGGTCTACAGATAAATTGACTCTGGCTACTCCGGACGGGCTATGGAAGGGAACCGTGGAGCAACTGGTGGCCATTAATGTGAATGATCTGCAAGATCCCGGATGGGCACTGTTGCCGCCAAGGGATGAATTAAGATGGACGGGGCGTAATGTGAAGGATAGCTTTCCCGTCAAAGATTACAGCAGTTATATTCTTGTCCTGGTCAGTCACGTGGACTATAACAAGGATACTTCTGCATACGCATCCAGAAATGAGGTCAATTTTAGTACAGCAGGTACAAAACAGGGAGATAGCATGCAAATGCTTAAGGGAAAGCTCATTGAGCCAATTAGGGTATTTCATCAAAAATTGAATGACCTGAATGCTATTATCATCCCAAAGCAGTTACCCACCAACAATTATTTTGGAATCAAGATATCTGCACCAAAGATCGGAATTGGAGGAACAGAACGAGTATTGATTGATTCCTGGGCACCTTCAATTATTAATCCATAAATTAAACCCGAAACCATACTTTTTGCGGACAACGCAAGCCTTTTACCCTGCTATACTGGGTACATTCAGAAGATAGGTCATTATGGAAACCGATACCGGACAACCGGGTCGGTTTTCTTTTTTTGACCAACCAAACACCTGGAGGTGCCAAGATGAAAGTGAAGAGAAGGGTCAAAGTGCTGGCGGTGGGAACCGTATTGGGGGTGATGCTGTGGATGATTCTGCTGCCTCTCTTTACGGGTGATACTGCACATGCCCAGACGGTGTCCTATCCAATTAACTATAGTGGGCAGGCGACTGTTGGGTGGCAGGCAGCCTACAGCCGTCATGCCACACTGGATTTACCATTGGCCGCAGAAGCCATCACAGGCAAAAGCATATCTAAAGTAGAGCTGATGCTGGATGGGAGCCCTATTGAGACCTACACTGATATGTCAGGCCAAGCTAGTTGGAGCAAGAGCGTAACTGGCTATGCGGGGACAGCTATTGAGGTCGCATCCTCATATAACTCCACAGTCAAAGGATACTACGCCTGGTACAGAGCTCCAGGAGATACGAAGTGGCAGGCGGACCTTATTTTGCCTGACGGCAGCAGTGAGCACCGGACAGTCGGGGGGATAGGAGAACTGGATAGTTATGGCCTGCCTACAGCCCCAGCAGCTGAAGAGAATAGGTTGACCTTGGGCGGGAGCCGCACATCGGGATTCAAAATTAATGCAGAAAATCCACCTGGAAATCTGACAAAAGGGCAAGAATGGGATTTCAACCTTGTAGATCTGAATCCTTCTTTTGTAGATATCAAAACAAAGGCTGATGAAAAAATTGAGGGGCCTTATGGAACAAGCGGTCAACCAGATATATCGGTACAGCCGTACAGCAGTAACTGGAAGGAAACCTTTATAGGGGACCTACAAAATTTCCGTATCCGATATAAGCAGGACTTCTCGTTTGAACCGGAGGGTGCCTATTATTACAGCACCGATGCTGACAAGGTCAATGTCTACTTCGCGGCATTTGAAACTTCCTTTGTAAGCCACACCTACCGGTACCCCAACGAAATCCGAGTAACGTATGTAGATAAGCCTGGTGCAAGCGCAACACCGACGCCAACCCCTACACCAACGCCCGACAAGGAAAAGATCGTGGCCAACTTTGATATTGAGGAGCCGGTGATCGAGTTTGGTGAACAGAATTGGGCCAGGCCCATCGGATCCTCTGTAACTGGTGGTGGGCACAAACTAAAAGAGTACGTGTGGACAGTCTCCCAGGATGGCCATACGGAGACAATTGCCAATAATGCCTTCATTGCCATGGGTGGATTCCCTCCATCCCCCCGTTGGCTTACAACCGGTACTGTAAGTGTATCGTTAAAGGTTGTATCCACTAGCGGCAATTCTGCTTCAGCTGGACCCAAAACCTTTCAGATTATTAGCCCCACCAACTGCTCCTCGTATAATCCTAACCTAGATTTCTCAGTAGGGTTTGTCGAACATGGAAATCGGGGAGCATGGGAAGCCATTACCTCAGCAGTGGTGGGGGATTATGTGGATGTGCAGGTTATGGCTAAGCGGCCAGATGCGGAAGCTCCACCCTCCGGATCCTATCCGAGAACCTTTACCACCTGGGACTGGAAAACGGCAGCTCAGTCGAGTTCCTGGTTGAAAAAATATTATGAAGGTTACCAGCCCAACGACGATGAAGAATACTATTCCTTTCCTTATAACATGATCTTCACCAATGCGGACATAGGGAGCCATTCGATCAAGGCGACTAGAACGGATGTATGCGGGAATGCAAGATCCAGCACAGCCCAAGTGACTGTGGTTCCTCCCAATCCGGTTGCTGTCATTCGAGGACCGGGAACGGTTAAGGAAGCACGGCCCCTGACCGAAGCGTTTGATTCCAGCTCCAGCTATAGTCCGGTAAAAGGCAGATCTATCAACCATAGCCGCGATGAGTGGGGCAATAAACAAACAGTTTATTACACCCCTGGGACTGAAATCATCACCCTGAAGGTATGGGACAACGGAGGCCTGCCATCCTTGGAAGAAGCGCGGCATACGCTGACCGTTCTCCCAGACTTGCCGCCTGTGGCGTTAGGTAAGGCCCCAGGAAAAGCAATTCGGGGATCCTCGATTACAATCAAGGATGCCTCATACAGCCCGGATGGAGATACCTTAAAGCCAACTGAAATATGGGAGCAATATGATGCCAACAACGATGGCATATATGATGGGGAAACCCTGGTGCCCCTCTCTTTTAATGACGGAAAGTTGACCCGACAATATGACAAGGTGGGGAAGTACAGATACAAGATACGGGCCGTAGAAATTTCTCCACTGGAAAAAGATGATACCAGTTACTTCTATGTAGAAGTGGTTAATGACTCACCTTGGGTAAGCTTTGAAATGTCCTCATTCGTTCAGGAGCCGATGGTAATCCCCACGGTTCCAGTATCTTTGAACCCATCCGATTGGAATGCCACCTCAACGTTTGAGGACAACGTTAAGAAAAACTGGAAAATCAATTCGGATGGTTCGATGGGAACGTATTCTTATGTGGCCAATTTTAAGGGCAGTTGGAGTTCCCAAGATTTCATGCAATATGGAACAGTTGATCCTAACGCAAGTACACTGTTGCAAGAGAAAGGGGATTTGATTTACTCAGGTGATTCGACCAGACAAATAAGACCCATTTATCTGGCTGGCCGGGGGACGATATACATTTATGAACGGACATACTCTGATTGGACCGAACCCTATACAGAGATATATATCCAGAATTTAGCGGGACAGATCGCAAAGGTAGAAGGGAATGGAAAGAGCATCACATTTCCTTCAGGAAAGGCCGGCATTCTAGCGGGAGTCAATACAGCTGCAGATGAGATCATATTTCAAGGGGGATATTTATGGGATGGGTTTGGTTATCGGGTTTATCGGCTCTCCAGTTTCTTTTCTTCCTGGCAGCCCATTAACCTGTATGATGCCCAATTTCAAGTGGTTCCCGTCCTTTTACGGGAATATGCGAAGCCTGTAAGGGGAAGTCCGATTGAGGGTACCCGGCCTGAAATGGACTATGACCGTTCTACTTTGCCCACACAGAATAAACCCAGCTATCTCCCACTTACGGGAGCGGATGGAGCGACCGTGACCATTCCCAATAACAGCTACGACTATAGCCTGTCCAAGAAAAATTCAGCAGGAAACACTGTATGGCAGGTAAGTCTAGCCTATGCGGAGAATGGCCCCTATGGTCCACAAGGCTTTCGGATGATTCCAAAGGGATTAATGTATAACGGTGACGAGACTCGTCTCTTTACCATCGGTGCAAAGGCAAGATCTTATTCGGATGAGGACGGAGAACAGTGGGGATTTATGCATAATATGGTGGAGGTAAGAGATGCAGGTACCGGTAGCTTAATCAACCGCGTATCCCTATCCAGTACGGACTTTGAATATAATATCACAAACCTTTATGCCTATAAAAATAAATTAATCGTGACGGGCGATATGGGATTGCAGATTTATGATCAGGATTTGCAGCTAATATACAATAATCCCTCCATGAAGAATTCCAAATTGCAAGGGGATGGCCTCCTATTCAGTTTAAGTAATGAAACTCAGAGTGGAGGAAATAACCAGACCAATTACGGGGTGACTTACTACGTTATTTTCGACATAAATATAATGCAAGTGATCAATCAAGGAGGAGGCAAGATCCTGCCAGCAGTCTACAATTCGGATCAAAACGATAGCACTACAGATTACATCTCCCATACGTATCAATTTACGGGCTATTACGATGAAACCAGCTTTAGTCATTACAGTTGGTCCAGTGTAAAACAAGTTCCGTATAGAAATAGGCCGCTGATGGCCCATTCGCAGCTCATCAACTCTCAAATTCCACAGTTGTCAGACAGTGTAATCGGTTTTAAGTACCGATATACAGATGAAAGCCGATTGAGTAGCAACACCGCGGGGATGTCATTCCGAATTAAGGATCGCCGGAATATGCTGAGGTTGCAAGTCAGCACGAATAAGCTGAATTTTGTGAAGATTGTAGAAGGTAATGAGACGCTGCTTAAGTCAGAACCCTATTCTTTTGATAAAAATGTCTATTACAATCTGCAAATCCGATCTGCAGGGAGTAAGCACACTGCTTATGTAAACGGGGTTCCTCTTCTAAGCATAGATGACGGCACGTTTGCATCGGGCACCTTCGGTCCTTACTCGGATTTGTTTAACGTCTCCTTTAAGGATGTGACCTACCAGGATCGCGCATCATCCAATAGCTCTCTAACTAAGGATACGGTCATTGTGGATCAAACCATTCAATATGCCCTCACTTATGAGGACACGGAAAGTGATCCGCATCCTTTAGAACTGACCTGGTGGAAGTTCATTCAAACGAACCCGAACAAGTTCCTGGATGCAGGTGATGGTAAAAGTGGATGGTCTGGCATGAACGGGCGAACAGATCACGGCAACCTTCCGAGTCTGGATAAGGTAGGTGTATGGCGGGTGACCCACTGGCTGAAGGATGACCCCCATCCACAATATCCGTATCCGAGCGAGGTGTTCGGGAATTACCGAGGCGAAAGCAATCAGTTTGGCCGGAACATCATCGTCCACCGCAGGCCCGTTGCTTTATTTACGCTCTGGCTGAACGGGGATGGCACGGTGGGGTGGAACGAACAAAGCTACGATCCGGACCGGTGGCTGTCAAATTGGAACTATTCCACAGAGTCGCCGGTATATGCATCCAATCGTGGTATCTACGCACGGAAGTACAAGTACATTACGCCCAGCGGGCTGGAGCAGGAAGGCAAGCTGACGCGGCCCACGGAATCCGGTGTTTATACGGTCAGTGAGGCTGTTATGGATGAATATGGTGCTTGGTCTGACTGGTACGACCAGCAAATCACTGCCAACATTGTTCTGCCTCCTAACAAGCTGCCAGTCGTAGACTTTGAATTGCCAAGTCCAGTGTACCGTGATGACTTGGTGCAGCTGACGAACAAAAGTTATGATCCGGACGGCGATCCGTTGACCTACAGTTGGTCCATCATGAAGCCGCCCTACACGAGCCATCTGTCTACCGGGAAGGATCCGGCATTTATTATTCGAGACCGGGGATTGGGTAAGGATGCGGTCTCCCCCAATTGGTTTATCACCTTGGAGGCCACCGACAGCAAGGGAGAGACGGGCACCAAGACCAAGCCGCTGACGGTGCTGAACCATGTGCCGACCACGGCCATACACGGCAAGCAGGAGGTGCTGATCCGGCAAACCCACAGCTACCAGAGCGGCGGTGCGGATCAGGACAGTGAGGACAACGGGAACCTCTCCTACTACTGGAAGGTGACTGCGCCGGATGGGACGGAGGACAGCTACAGCGGCTCCACTATCAGCCTGACCTTCACGCAGGGCGGTACCTACAAGCTGGAGCATTGGGTCGTGGATCCCGTTGGCGACAGCAGTAATATCGTGCAGCTCCTGGTGAGCGTGGATGACAACAAACCTCCGGTACCGGGCTTTACGATGGCGCCGAACCCGGCTTTCCGGGGGGAGAGCGTGGGCATCGTGAGCATGGCCAGTGATCCGGATGGCATCATTGTCAAACACGACTATTGGATTAGCGGCCCAGGGATCGATCAGCATTGGACAAGCGAACCTAATTGGAATCGCACGTTCAATACCCTGGGGAGCTACACCATCCGGCAACGGGTGGAAGACAACAAGGGCGCAGCTGCGGAAACCTCCCAGGTGCTTCAAGTCATCAATCGGCTGCCCACCGTGGAGCTGACTACACCAAGCGGCCCAGACATAGACAATCCCAGCGTCAATATTCCCCCGTTCCGAGCGGAATGGAGCTATGCGGACCTGGATGGGGACCAGCAGCAAAGCTGGCATTTCCGAATATACGAATACGGCAGCGACCGCTTAATGATTCAAGGCTCGGATACTGGTACAGCCAGTGGGTTTAATGTGGCCCCCGGTGTGCTGGTCGGTGGCACCACTTATTATGCCGTTGTGACCGTTTCAGACGGATATGATACTGTCAGCAGTTCCCCTAAGTTTTTCATATTAAACAGGCCACCGGTGGCCGACTTTGATTGGTCGCCTAAGCCAGTCTACGAAGGAGATACGGTGACTCTTACCAGCTTATCTACTGATCCGGATGGAGACGAACTATTGGAAAAATGGGAGATCAAGGCTCCTGATGGGACAAGCTTAGCTTATGATGCTGCTCATCCCCCAAAATGGACACAGGTTGGAAATTACGATGTTAAATTAACGGTCGTTGACCCGTTTGGAGCGGCTAATAGTATAACAAAAAGTATAACGGTGCTTCCATTAAGTATTGAAGGCCAGGTACATCACACCACCCAGTGGAATTTGAACCGGCAAAAATCAAATTTGGATAAAGGAGACGATCCAGAATCTCCTTGGCTGATAAATCAATTCCTTGCGGGGGAAAAATTCATGCTGATGGCTTCCACTACCAACATTCAAACAGGAAGCACTGTCCAAGCAAATGAAGTTTGGGTAACACTGGTCGACACAGGTGACTGGGACCATCTCTCTTTTACCAGCGGTGCCCGGAATGAATGGGAAGGATCATTATATAAGCCAGAGTTCTATCATCTATCAGAGGGATCAGTAACATTCCTTTTTGAAGTCATCTATAGCAATGGCACGCGCAAGCAGGATCTGGTGGAGGTTGAGATCCGCACCGAGCAGACGGATGACTACTGGCAATTGATTCGAGACAAATAATTATTCATGGGGCATTGCCGCGGCTTTGCCCCAAAAGGAGAGTCATGAAAATGGATATGACGAAAGAGCAAAAGTGGGCATCTTATAAGGCAATGCAATTGGTGGCAAAGGAAGGGAACGTATCTATAGAGGAATCAAGAAAGATGGTCAGAATTGTGCTGAAATCCTTACAAAATGCCTCTGCTACCTATGGACCAGTGGATTTAAGAAGTTTTGGGCTCGAGGGAACAGTATGGTGTGAATCGCTAGAGAAAGGGGATGAACATCTTGGATAAAGTGCTTGTTGTAGGCATGCAAGGGGCCGTTACAGATTCAGATATTATAACGATCCATTACTGCACAAAAGATGAGGCTATGACTAAACTGGCCCAGGATGTACCGAAGCTGTGTGTGATGGCAGAGGAAATGGCTGCTGACATGTTGGAATTAACTGACTGCATGCAGGCACAGATTGAGAAAATTATTGTTGTAGAGCACGTCACGCCAGTAATAGAACGAAAATGGATTCAATACGGTGCTGATGCAGTATGGGAGCTTTCTAACTGGGAGATGCAGCTGCTCCAGAGATATCCTTCTATTCAAGCTCAGAATGACAATAACCCACCCAAACATGATAAAGCTAAATTGAAATGGATGAGACTCCCGAGGCTTTCAGCTGCAGCATTGGAAGAAGAAGAGGACTATCTCTTGTCCCATCAAGGTCGGAAAAAGGAAGCTGTATATAAGCGTAGCCTAGTTTTATCTACTGCCGGAATAAAGGGTTGCTCTGGCGCTACATACAGTGCCATTAAACTTGCTTTGCATGCAGCTGGAATGGGGCGCACGGTTGCATGTGTGGAAGTAATAGAGGAAGAGGAGACATTGGTTTACACCAGTCTAATTCAAGGCTTGGTGGAGGATGCCCATTATCCTGGGGGGTATCATCTTCAGGGTGTAGATTATTACCCTAATCAAAGCTTAGAAAGAGCTGTGGATCTGACTGCTCAGGATTACGATGTAGTTGTACTAGACATGGGACATGCCTTTCATGCAAAAGCACCGGCCATTCATCGCCTCGAATTTCGTCGTGCTGATCTGCCTCTTCTTACAATAGGAGGAGCCCCATGGGATTTCGCGTTTTTTCTGCAATGGTTGGAGAATCGGCCTTATTCGAGAAAAATTCAAGATGTGCTGGTCCATCTTATTGACGATGATGGCTTTAAACGTATGCAGCAAGCGTTGTCTAAGGAGCAGCAGAAATTAATGGGTATTAGGTTGCACCAGGTTCCATATCAACCTTTACAATGGAGCTCGAAGGAGAAAAAGGGAGTCTACGCGGACCTCTTAAAAACAATCCTACCTGATGGTGGGAAACGCCTTATACGCAGCTGAAAAATCATACTTTTTGCGGACAGCGGACTCCCAATTTCCTGGTACATTGGTAATATCAAAAAGGTGTTGAAACATAGCCGACTCGGGTGAAACCGGGTCGGTTTTTACGTTTTCGTGCCGAATGGGAGGAGGTGAAGGTGAAATGAATAAAAATGGACATATCGCATTAGGGCTATTTTTAGGCAGTGCGTATTTGCTATGGCGTTTGCCTCAACCGGAACAGCATATAGTCGAAGCTGGGGTTACCTTGGCAGCAGTGGGTGTGGGTTCCCTGTTGCCGGATATCGACCATAAGACAAGTACGGTAAGCGGGTGGGTGGCACCATTCTCGCCCAAAACAAGGAAGCAATTCAGGCATTGGGGACTTCTTCTCCTTGTCCTGGGAGCAGTGATTTGCATTTTATATTCAACGGGAGTGCTGCGGACTATTCCGGATCGCTTCCATCTTCCGCTGACCCCCAAGCAAGTACAGCAAACCGGATTACTGTTGGTCGGAGCCGGTGTCCTGTTGTCTTTGCTGGCCAGATTAAGAGAGCTGATTTTGCTGGGAGTTGGTGCGTGGCTGCTTTATGCATACATGGTCTACGAGCTGCATTGGTTTATTGCAGTTATTGGGATCAGCGCCATGATCATCCCATTGGTCAAGCATCGAGGCGTTATTCATACGCCCGAATTTGCTTTGGTACTAACGATTGGTGCAGGATCACTGGTCCAGGGCCAGCCGTGGTACACAGTGGCTATTACTTCAGGACTGATCGTAGGGTGGTGGATTCACCTCGTGGGTGATCTGCCAGGCAGCGAGGGAATTCAATCGTTGATCATCCCAAGGATGAAGGTGGCCTTGCATTTATTTAGCAATGGAGGACGAGTGGAGCGTTGGGTGGTAAACGGCTGTTTGGTCCTGACTGTCCTCATCTGGGTGGTGGCAATCGTTTATCAACCAGTAAATCTGTTACCGGGGGTGGATGGGATTAAATATTCCCTTGAAAACCTACTGTAAACCTACTTTAAAAGCACGTCGAGCGGAATTTAACAAATACAAAATGGCTTAACCTACGTTAAACCTACTTTAATAAAGGGGCTATGTCCAAATGAAACGATTGTTTACGTTGCTCATGTTGTGCTTATTGTCTTTACTGGTGCCGGTGATTGCGTTTGCGGCAGACGAGAATCCGATTACCAAGATCAAGCAAAAGATGGGGTTCAACTGGAAGGTGCTTGATGGACTGGACTTTATTTTTTCCCCCGTAATGATTGCAGTTACGTTGCTGCTCATTGGACTGCTGATTTTCAGCGTGATCGGGATCATTACTCATTTGTGGAAGATCAAAAGAGCAAAAGCATCTTTGTCTGACAAAAAGTTTTGGATCGAATCTTTATTCGTGGTAGTCATGGTCTTCTTGTTTGTTAGTGGCGGAATTTGGGGTTTGCTCGAACAGATTTATAACTGGACCAGTAACCAAGATATTGGTGAAACTACAACACAGCCACAGACCACAGGCATGGTTAATGAGGTGAAGGAGCATGCCATTAAAATCACCTGGCCAGTATAAATTACCTTTCATTGAAGTAATGAGCATGCTGGGGGCTATGGGCTTAGCCCCCTGTATTGCAATTGCTCAGGATATAGAAGGCAGTGATCCCACAGCTTCCGGAATAAATGAACAATACCTGAGTCAAATGAAAACGATGTACGGAATTAATGCAACCGCCTTGAACTCCTTAGATTGGCTATTTGCCATCGCGGGTGTTGTGTTAAGCGTTTTTTGTGTCGTTTTTCTCTTTTACTGGATTTTTAAGCTCATCTTTCGGCTATTTGCCATACAAGCCGGGAAGAAACAGCTAAAGGATATGGATTTTTGGAAACGGATGGGTGTAGGTTTGTTCATTTGGTTGATTTTTTTGTGTGGGGCCATATACTCCATCCTGGAAAGTACATGGGTATACATGAAGCTGTTGGGGGGCTTTAAATGAAAAAGCGCATTACACTAATGGCTGTATTTTTGTATATTTTCTTATTGCGAATGCCTTTTGTTTATGCCGAAGAAGGCGGAGTAACCGGAAGCAATACCCCCGTTGGAGGTGGAGGCGTCGCTTGGTACATTCCGGATTGGGTCGAACGGCTCATGGGGAAAATTGATGCCATGTGGAGTACCTTGCAGGATTTGGTATCGGGTAAGCTGCTCAAGGATGCGTTAACAAATTTTATTATCGGATTGGTGGATGACGCCTTAGCTCCCCTGTATGGTGTGTTTGCCAAAGTGTACCTCTTTACTCCACGGGTTGCAGAGATTGCATTTGTAAAAGCAGGCTGGAGTGTCTTTACCATTGTAGGCTTAGTAGCGCTTTTATTTGCACTGCTTATTTTGGCGCAGCAAATTGTGCGTGGCAAAAAGGAAATGTCAAAATTATTGAAAGTGTTTCTGATTTGCTTCATTTCAGTGTTTTTCAGCTTAACCATAATCAATTCTATCAATGTTTTGGTGAATTGGTTTACACAATCCACCCTGTCCAGCATGCTCAAGACGGTTGCGATCAATTACCAAGGTCTCTCCGGTCAGGAGGTTGTGAAAGCCATTGTTATTGGAACTGAAGCATTGACCAATCCCACTCTTGTGTCCCAAACAGCGGGTAAAGTCATTGCCAGCACGGAAGGCGGTTTGTTCAGCCTCTTTATTGTTACACTTTTTGAGGTGCTCCCTTTATATCTGGTCTCGGTCCTCAAGGTCTTTGTTGTGATGCTATTGGCCCTGTTTGTATCAGGCTGGATCACGGCGACTGCCTTTACTGGAAAGATGGAAATTCTTATTGGATTCCTCAACTTATATATTCGAACGCTAATTGTCGGTTACGTAATGGCTTTGCACTGGGGTATTTTTGTGAAGGCACAGACAGATTATGGTTCCGGTATAGGTCTGTCAACATCCATCGGAATTACACCCATCTACTTGTCATGCATTAGTGCCATATTATTAATTATTGTGTTGTTCTTCTTTTGGATGAAACCACTCTTTAAAGCAGTGACTCAACCACTCACTTTGGGTGGTGGAGAGTTCGTAGAGAAAATGGGGAAATACGGCGTCTCTGCTTCCCAAACTATCAATAACATTGGCAAACGTCTGGGAAGCGAGCAAATCCAGCAGCGCGGATTGGACATGGCACAAAAGAGCAAGAAAATTTCCGAGTACGGCAAACGTATGCAGGAATCTCGGCAATATGGGAAAAGAATAGCTTCAGCTCTAACGGGTGGGATCAGTGAGTCCATCCAAGGAGTTGTATACCAGGAACCAGATTTAAAGCTAACCGAAACGGGAACCATGACTCAGGTTATGTTCCTTCCCTCCCAGCACAGTCTGCAGAACTTACCAGCTACCCAAATAAAAGCACAATTGGATGCTCAAGGGTTTTGTAATACCACCAAAATCGATATTGACCGAAATGATCATGCTCTCATGAATAAGGCAGCAGCCAAAATTAGGAGTGAGAGTAAATATGGTAAGGACATGGTGTGGGATCCGGTAACCAGTAGCATCTATGTGGCTGGTGACCAAAACACACTGCAAGGGGTTATGACGGAGCTACAAGCTACAGGGGTAAAGACAGGCAACCTTACATTGGGAACCATGAAAGAAAACGTCTATGTTAGCTATACCTCGAAAGAAATTGAGCAGATTGGCGGGGAAACAAGGCAGGGAGGCAGGATTGTTGATGATTTGAAAGCCAATATGCCTGTGCAAAGCCGCCTGCCGTTGAATCAAGAGGACAGTGCGACTGCAATGAAGCTTCTGGAGCTTCATAAAACTACGTTGCCGTGGATTTCACAGGTGAGGAATGATTCCTCTGGTGTATGGATACCATCTGCACATATGGAGGCAGCCATGAAAATTCTGGAACCGTTAAAACATCAGCAGGTGGTTCGCTTCGACATGCCATCAGGTTCAAACTTTTTGGGAGACCTAGAAAGCGCCTTAAAAGCTGATTCAGGCTTGAAGGATGTGGTATCAGTGGATACGAAGAAAAACGCGGTTCTTGTAAAAGCATTAAAAAAAGAGGATTTTAGTAAATTTTTTACCGCATACAAAAAAGAGAGGACCCCATATTGGAGGGCAGCCAATGGGAAGATCATGGTTATTTTAGACGGGGTTCCAGTTGATTATGGGAGTGTGCCCCCCAAGGGAATGGATATGGGCAGTTTTGAAGCGTTGAAGCAGCAAGCGATTCGGAGTTCAGATCAAGGTGGTGAGGCACATGCACAATGAGCTTCAAGATGAAGAAAGGGAGTTGCTGCAGGCTTCACTCTTGGGGGATGTCCGGGAGGATATTCAGTTTCTAGGGTTAACCTTACCGGACATTGGTTGGATTGTAGCGGTAACCCTTATCGTGGGAGGTATCCCGTTTTTCTTGCCTCTCTTCTTCCTTATCAAGATGGCCTGGATTATTGGCGTGTTTCTTGTATATACAGGGGCGCGTTATCTGGATGTACCTTATCGTATACGCAGATTGTACAGGTATTGGACTTCTGCCTCAAAAGGTTCGGGGGAGCAGCTGCCAGAGCTGCTGGGTGCCCAGGAGGATAGCTGGTTGTTTAAGAGTGGTTCTGTTTGGCAAATGGTGCTGCATGTGCAGCCTCCCCCCTGGCATACAGCGGAATTAGCAAAAAAACGTAACCGCATCGGAGCTTTGGAAGCTTTTATCCGCACTGCAGTGCGGGAACACTTTTCCGTGGATGTTGATACTCATTTGGTTCCGGACTACCAATGGGAGTTATGGAATGCGAAACGGAGTAAACCCAAGGCCACGGAGGGCATTGAGCGTTTGTCGCAAAGAAGACTGCGTCTATATGAGAGCAGTGCCAATCTGCAGAAGGATACGCCGGAGCGCCCCCAAGCTAAACGAACGGTGTATGTGCTGCGATTGTCCATTGAAGAGTACCGGCTATCCTTACAAGAACGTGATGATGAGCCGGAAGGGGCTACAAAAGAAGAGCTGCGACGCTATCGGCTGCTGGCAGATCTACGGGAACGGAAAAACCGCGTTCTTCCTATACTAGAGCATTCTGGACTGAAATGTCAGATGTTGTCGGGTTATGCCGCGGCACAGGTGCTGGGCCGTCAATGGGATGCAATTGCTTGGCGAGAATGGCAGTCAAGTCAAGGCCAATGGACTGATGAAGAGAATCCTCAGACAGTGGAAGAAGCCGAACCAATTTCAATCCAACCGGTGCAAGAGAAGAAGCTTTCGTTTTGGCAGCGATTCATTACCTTTATTCGACGTGAATGGCATGCCCTTTGGACAAAAGTGCAAACTGCTGCAGTGAAGAGGAAAGCGCGTTCGTGTAATAAGAAGGAGGTACCACAAGAAAATGAAGACAAGAGCGGGCAAGTTTTAGCTCTAGAAGATAAGGCATTGCAACTAGAGGAATCGTATTGCGAAGAGAAGGGTCCTGACATGCCGCAGGTTTTAATACTGACCTCCCCAGTTCCCAGCGGGAAGACCTTTCTTGCTGCTAATTGGTCGGTTGCTCAGAGCACAGCAGAGCACCCGGTAGCCCTCATGGATTTAGCACCGGACCATGGCACATTAACCGTCTTGAATCCTTTGCAGGGACCTACAGAGGAGGGGTGGACACTCTATACTTCCCGATGGGTGCCGGGGCTGTCGATTTGGGTACCCACCCAGGAAGCTTGCGGGATACAGTCGGTACAAGACAAACTTCAGGAGTTGCTCCAATCATCCGCTCAGGTGGTCATCGATCTGCCCTGGCTATACCCTTGGCGGGAAGAATTAAAGGTGTTTGGACAGATGGTTGCCGTGTTGGATGCCGATTACCACCACTGGACGCAGTGGGAGCGTGCTGCAACAGCTTGGAGTGAACCGGTATGGCTCAACAAGGCTGAAGTGGATATGGACGTTTTGGTCCGAGATCATTGGGACGCGGCTATTTCTAAACGATTCCCGGTCTTTCCTGGAGCGGCTCAACGGCTATTCCAAGGGAAACCAATCGCTTTAGAGCCAGATGTGCGGCAGCACTTTCTGGGAAGGAGCGTGAGTTAATTGTTAGCAGAAGCAAAACGGCTTGTAAAGGCGTGGAAGCGTGAGAAGGACCACATACGGGTAAATGCTGTGGCCGAAGGAAAAAGCGTTAAGGACGGCCATTATGTGCGTGTGGTCGCTATAAAGGACTATCCACCTATTATACTGACCGGATATTTGGATGCTTTGGATGATGTAGTAAGGGAAGCCGGAGCAACACTGCGAAAGACCATCCGATATGCGCCAGCGGATGTTGAGTGGAATATGGCTTCGAAGAACAAGCTGAAGCGCCTGGAGAAAAATATATCCGCAGAAACAACCTATGACCTAGCCCGGAAAGCTGAAAAGGATGCCTATGATACCTTGCTGGTATTGCGTGATTCGCAATTCCAGAGCAATAAGCCGAAATTGGTTGATGTCTGGACCTTCTTGACTCTTACCGCAGCCAAAAAGCATCAGCTTGATGCAGCTTATCAGGCTCTTCTAAATTGGTTCGAAAATGTAGGCGGTGTTTTAGACGATTTGCGCCGTGAACAAGTAGAAGCATTGCGGCAGACTAGTATGGTTGCCGACTTGGATACAGAACGGAGTAAGTTTTTCTTAAAGCGTCATTATGGCCGTGCAACGATGGATACTTTGGCGGCGAAGACCTACCCCTTTACCAGGGGCGGATTCTCAGAAGACGAGGGACAGTATGTGGGAAGGCGCTCGGAGGACGACAGTTTTTGTTTCGTCAATTTGTGCGTTCCTGATGATCCCCGGGCACAGAACATTACTGTATTTGGAAAGACTGGTCAGGGGAAGTCTTTTTTCATGAAAGCCCTGGTTGGTTCGTTATTGGAGGAAGGTATTCGTGTCTTTGTATTTGACCTGGACGGCGAATGGAGGGACCTCTGCGATGATGTAGGCGGCGTCTATATCGATCACACGGCGGATAATGGCCGGTATTTCGAACCGATGAATATCATGCCAGAGCTGCCCGAATTGGATATGGATTGTATCCAATACAATCGAGGGCGCTATGCTCAAGCGGTACAGACTACCATACGCACCATTTCGCTCTTAGCGGACGGGATTGCAAAGGGAGAGCTGACTGAGCTTGGACACGCCATCAAATCTGTCTATGAGCAAGCTGGGATCCGGCGAGATATGTCCTCTACATGGGATCATCCAAAAGGACCAGCGCCTACCATTCATCGTCTATTCCAGGAAATAAAGAGTCGTGCGGGAACAGAAGGACGGAGTGGCCGTCATGCTCTCAATTTGCTCGAAAAAATTGAGATGTATTTCGATGGTGGAGTGTATGACGGCCTTTTTCAAGTTCCGGAACCTTTGGCCTTTCATGCTGCACCTATGGTGGTCTATAAGGTAGGAACCGGTTCTACCGACCCCAATGAAAAAGATGAGCGCGCGAAGCAAGCGCAGCTCAAAATGAGTATGGCGTTTGACCAAGTTAACGCCAATGTTCAATTCAATAAATTTGAAGGTAAGACCTTCAGTGCGGTGCTGGTGGATGAAGGCCAGCGGCAGTTGAAGAATCCGGAGCTGCGGAGCGCCGTCTTTGGTTGGTATACGGCGATCCGGAAGTGGAATGGTCTGATGATATTGGGATCCAATACACCGGACATTATGCTAGACACAGCCGAAGGTCGCGGCATGTGGGAAAACACCAGTATCCGGGTCTATTTTTATATGGAGCAGTCTGCCATTCGTTCTCTGGCAACCCATTCAGACATACCGCTTGAAATCCAGCAGCAGATATCTCAAAACGTGGATTCCAAACGATACATCCTGGAGTACCATGGCCAATATGACGAGTTGTATATGGATGTGCCTCCGGAAGAGGCAGCATTATATAAGACCCGTGGGTTAAAGGCGGGATAAGGTCATGACACAGGCCGTTGTGGGGAGCAGAAAGAAAAAATGGTTGATTAGCATCATTGTGAGCCAGCCATTGTTGATTGTCCTTCTTGTATTAATGTTGATTGGTTTATTCATTACGGTATTCTGGGTGCCCTTCCTGCTCTTTTCAGAAAAAGGAGATTTCGATCTGGGGAGTGGAGCCAATTATAGCTGGTGGAGTGCTCCAACGAAAGTGAATGCAAACGGTCAACCGTATTTGTGGCCGGTACCCACTGTCCGGTACATGACATCGGGATATATGGATTCCGTTGATCGGGATGCTGCCCATTTGGGCATTGATATTGCCTCTGAACAAGGGGCTAGTAATACGGAGCTGCAGCCCATTTATTCTATGGCCGCTGGCAAGGTAGTTGTAGCCGGTAGTGCCTCCGGTTACGGTGTCATGGTGTCTATTGATCATGGAGGAGGTCTCGTTTCGATTTACGGCCACTTGGAGACAGCACTCCATGTACGTCCAGGTGATCAGGTGGAGCAAGGTCAGTTATTGGGTCGAATCGGCAAGGGGAAGGTGGGAAGATCCACGGGACCTCACCTCCATTTTCAAGTAGAACTGAACGGCGTGGCGGTGCCTCCTCTGGACTATGTGCAACCGCCCACAAATGTGGTCCCGACAGAGCTTGCCTATAAGAAAATGAACATCTCACTCATGCAGGAATGGCTGGGAAAACGGAATTCAGCGTTGGCCAATGCTGAAATTCTTGGTGAGATTGACCGTGCCGGACAATCCCAGAATATTAGTCCTTATCTGCTTATTGCCATTACCGGACAGGAGCAGTCCTTTGTTCCCAAGGATGGGAATCACGCAGATTTGATTGTAAAGAATCCTTGGAATGTGTTTGGCTGCTGGTGCTCTGGCCAAGGGGCCACCTTAACAACAGGAGAAAGTGCCATTATCGCGGCCAAGACTATTGTAAAACTATCACAAAATCGTCCTGCTGGAGCTGATCCTATATCTTGGCTTAATGATCCAAGCAATCCGCAAGGAGTATATGCAGAACATCGTGGCTGGTACTTGGGGGTAAGTCAGTTTTTTAAATCCATTTTGGCGGATGTCGCCAGCTGAAGGAGTGAGTTACCTTGGAGAGCTTCCTGATAATTGGCTTCATTTTGTTCTGTATCTATTTATGGCGGTCCCGGGATGAAGCCGGGAAGATTCGGATCCCCAATTGGACGTGGAAAGTGTTAGCTGGTCTGGGTATTTTTTTGGGGTTTGTACTGTTGCGGAACGCCAGGTCTGTGTTTGGTCTCTTAACCACACAAGCGGACTCCTGGTGGCCGGTAGTAGAGATGTATGCGACAAAATTGTTGAATGGTTTTAGAAGTCTGCTGGAGAAAATGGGAAGGGGATGAGTTTCTTGCAAGAGCCTGATGAGGGGCAAAATCCAAAACCCAAAAAACATCCGTTTGAGGAGATATTTGAACTAAGCATGTTCTTCCTCTTGCCTGGAGCACTTCTGTACAGCTTAGATACTCTGGAGCATGTAACCGGCTTGCTGTTTAAGATAGGCGGGGGTTTACTTGGAGTGGGTGTCATTCGTGAAATATGGAGACACCGCAGTCATGTTCTACATTTGTTCAATCGACGTAAGGAATTAGTACATTCACACGCGGAGCAGGCCAGTCCATTATCAAATCCACCTGTCACGGTACCGGACATGTCCGGTACCTGGCGCACAGCTCCAGCCGACAAAGAGGACAATCCATATAGACAGCGGGGAATTCAGCTGTCTGAACCGCACAGTTTACTTCCGGTAAATCCCAAGCCAAGACCATCAGACACTATGTCCGGTGATGTGGCTGCTGACCTTATGTCCGGTGCTATGCAGATGTGTGGCATGAATGTGGATCAACCTTTGGACATCCTGAGCATTGATTCTGGACCCACGCTGCAATCCATCTCTTTTCGGCTACCGGCCAAGGTCCAGCTCACAGCTCTTAAGAAGCGTGAAGAGGACCTGGCTAATCACCTGGGCAGCCATTTAGGGTTTGAAGTATCAACAGCGCCGTATAAAAGTTCTGCATCTTTTGTCATCCCTCATACAGACCGTGCTTTTGTCTATTTGCGGGATGTCATGTCAGATCCCCGGTACCAAGAATTTGCGAACAAGGCCGAGCTGCCGTTTGTATTAGGCAAAGATATGCGGGGGAATCCCCTATTTGCGGATTTCACCAAAATGCCGCATATGCTAGTAGCCGGCGCAACCAATTCAGGCAAATCGGTATTTGTTAACGGGGTGCTAGGCTCACTGCTGCTGGGTTGCGGACCGGAACGGTTGAAGTTATTACTGATTGATCCCAAGGCTGTGGAATTAGCCATATATAAGGGATTCCCTCATTTGCTGGCACCACCCATAACGGACATGCGCCGGGCTGCGCTTGCCTTTAATAAAGTGATTCTTGAGATGGAAAAGCGATACGAGCAAATGGCAGAGCTGGGCGTCAGAAATATCTTGGAATATAACCAAAAGGCATCAGAAAAACTGCCATATATCCTTGTTGTGGTAGATGAGCATGCGGATATGATGATGGTGGCCGGAGCAGAGGTAGAGGATGCAATTCAGCGTATTTCGCAAAAGGCGAGAGCAGCTGGCATCCATCTGATCTTGGCCACACAGCGGCCAAGTGTGGATGTAGTGACGGGGATCATCAAAGCCAATATGCCTTGTCGGGTGTCGTTCCGGCTGCAGAGCAGCGTGGACTACCGGACAGTGTTGGACCGGGGAGCGCCTAATCTGATGGGGTTCGGAGACGGCATGATTTTATATCCAAATGGCTCCACCAGCCGATTCCAGTCGGCCAGTGTATCTGTTGTGGACTCCGAAGCCACAGATTTTATTACGGGGTTGAAGAGTTATTGGGTAGAGAAAAATCAAGGAACCCTGGAGGAATGGGATATGCAGAACTTGGAAGAACGACAAATGGAGCTGGAGGACATCATTGGGCCATTCGATAACTCCTCAAAGGATAACGCCGAAGTCGCAGAAGGAGAACCGGATTTGTTAACATCAGCTCTCCAGGTAATCAATGAGGCTGGACAAGCCAGTGTATCTTTGCTGCAACGTAGATTGCGCATCGGTTATAGCCAGGCAGCCAAGCTAGTTGAGGACATGGAAAGAATGGGGCATGTTGGTCCATATGAGGGAGGAAAACCACGGGAAGTCCTAAAGAGTACAGCAGCGAAAGGATTTGAGCTGGATAAAAACTATTCTCTGGCCAAACAAATATTGAAATCTCGCGGAAACATATCGGAAGAAATACTGAAGTATGAACTGAAGTTACCTTACGAAGCAGCTAACCAGCTACTGCGAAAACTGGATGAAGAAGGGTTATTGGAACATCCGGTGTCTGGATCGAACGTTAGAAGCCTGAAGGATGAGAATCGCACGGATGAAGAGCTTCTGGAGCAAATGAAATATTTTATTTGCACCACAAACAACACCAGGAGCTCCGATCTGCAGCGAATTTTGGGAGTGAGGAAGGAGCGAGTGTTATCGCTAATGCAATCTTTGGTATCGGAAGGATTCCTTGCGCCTCCATTGAGTTCAAGGGCGGGATACACCCTACTCTGGGAGGAGGGTCAGATACAAAATTATCTCGAAAGTAAGGCTGAAATGGATTAGTTCCCTGTTATTAGTTCCCAAGATTTTTATGTATTCAAAATTCTTGAAACACCTTGGGACATAAGGGACTTAGGAGAATATGATCGGAACTAATACGCAGGGAACTAATCCGGGAACTAATGTCGGAACCAATGAAAGGAGTCGGTGGGGTTTTGATTAGGTATAACGAAATAACAGAGCGCCTTGGAGTAACTGAACGAACTTTGCGCCGGTGGTGCAGTGTCCTGGAGGAGCAAGGATGGGTTTTTGAGAAGGATGAAAGCAATAGACGATTTTTCTCGGAGCAAGAGACGCTAATGATTGCAGAAATGAAGGAGTTGGCCACAAATCGGAAGCTGGTAGACGCGGCTAAGGAACTATTCGAGAAATTTGGAGTCCCTAAAGATAGGGAAGGGATAAATACTGCCTTTAATAATGAGTTAATCTTAACTGAACTGGATACTCTCTTCCGAGGAGATTGGCTTAAAGTGACTTTATATTGCAATCCTGCACCGCTGGCAATTAAACTGCTGCAAGATAAATGGGATGATATTAAATCAAAATCAGGTTGAGGGCTCAACCTCAAATGGGAAAGATATTGTGCTTATTCAAGCGGGTGAAGTAGGAGTAGGAACGCACGGGATGGACTATTATCAATAATGACCCGAGATTATTGAGGAAAAGGAAATATACCTCAAAGTAGAAACTGGGCCTATTTTTTAGCGTTTTAAATTTGTTGCGAGCACAGTGCCGCGGCGGCTTCCTCCAGAACGTTATACAATCATTACCTGATGGGATGAATTATATGTTATCGGTTTTTTATTGGATTAAATCGTTTACCTTTATTGGATTTTTTGTATAGCGATCTGATCATACATTATAACGCTAAGAGGAGTGTTTACCTTTCCAATCCAAATTAACCGCTGGAAAAGGGAATATAATCTTAAACAATAAATGACGTGCATGGGAAAGAAATTTTTGTTATATTAGGAACAGGTGTTCGGTTAGTTGAACTCGATATATGTTGGAAATTTTTTTTGATGGTTAATATTTAGTATTCACGGTTAAAATAAAATGCCTTAAAAGTTTGGTTGTAGAATGCTTTTAGATCATTACTTTAGAATTAGCCGGATTTTTCTGTATTTTACCCACACCATTTAAATCTGGAGGAATATTATGTGATAAACCCCGTATAAATCCTTTATCAATGGAAATAAATGAAGCGAATATAAAAAAGCTTGACAAATAATCATGATCCAAAATCTTCTATTTACACAGGAACGATGATACTGTAATATGTAATTGACATTTAACTATTTTGTATGATAATATGTTGCGTTTTATGATTTGTTTTTATTGTTAAAAATACTACCTTATGGCGTCCATAAGTGTTATAGATATTTTTTAGTTAGGGGAATGAATGCTATGTCATTAATGGACCATAAAGAAAATAAGTTATCTCTCGAGTTATTGGTACCATATTTAATATACACTTATGTTCTAAGAAAAAAACCTTCTGTTAGTTCTATGGATAACCGAATTTTATGGCAGAAAGTCGGTTATCTCGCTAAGCAATTGGGCATGCCCTTAAATTCTTATCAATTCAACTGGTATATAAGGGGCCCATATTCACCAGCATACACATCTATTCTATACAGTATTAACGAAAATATTGATGAGCTTATTGCACAAGGGAAAAATTTTTCCCTAACTGATTCTGTAAAAAAGGGACTGGAACCGCTTGTTATGGCTGTTGAATATGCCCCGTCCGGAATCAGTGAAACACATTGGCTCGAACTTTTAGCCTCTGTACATTTTATAAAAAAGAACCTAAACACAGATAATAAACAACAAGTCTTTTTAAAACTAATTAAAGAAAAACCTCATTACAATATTCCCGATTTGTTTAACGAGGCATGGAAAGCTCTAGAGGATGCTAAATTGTTTTGAAAATTCTGGTTGATAATGCTTGAAATAACCTGTACTCTAAGAGTGCAGGTTTTTAAACATTTGGAAAGGGTTGAACGATGTTGAGTCCAGATGAATCGCTTAAGATTTTTCTTGAATTAAAAAAAGAGTACATAGGATTTAGTGAAGAAGATTTAAACGAAACTGAGACAAGGCTGAAGATTTTAGATTCCATGCTCACCCAAGTACTTGGATGGCCTCAAAGTCAAATAAAAGCTGAAGTTCCTCTGGGTGAAACAGAAGCAGACAACAATCATAAAAAATTATACATAGATTATTTACTAATAAGCGATCATAATAATTTTTTGTTAGAAGCCAAAAAGACAGGTGCTTCAATACAACTTGCTAATTCAACACATCGCACTTTCGTAAGAGGTGGGGTTGTTTACAATAGTAATAAGAAGTTTTTGGATCAAGCCAAAAACTATATGGTAAAGCTGGGAACACCCTTTTCTTTAGTAACAAATGGTCATATATTTATAGTTCAAAGAATGCCAATTTTTGAACACTCAAAAAACCTGCTTGTCTTTAAAAGCTGGGACGATATAGAATCAAAATTTATTGATTTTTGGAATATTTTAAGTCCCTATTCCAACGGGATTGAGGCATTGGATTTAATATTAAATACACCTGATGAACTTCGCTCTCCTCCTGCTTATAGAAAAAAACTATATGATCATCTTCAAAAGAAAGATAAGTTCCCATTAGCAACCAGCGACATAACATTAGCTATAGAGGATCATTTAGATCGCTTTTTTGGGGATTTAAATTCAGAATATTTAATGGATTTATGTTACTGTGACCCTTCACCAGACATAACTTCATCACTTACTGACAATTTAAGAAGAAGATTGGTTGTTGAACCAGTCTCCACTGTCCAACTTGTTAGTACAAAGACTGTTTATGGAGTTGATGGGAATTTTGGAAGGGATTATTTAAGTACGATTTCTCAAGAGGGTACTGTATACGTTTTATTAGGGGAAGTTGGAGCAGGTAAGTCTACTTTTTTAACTCATTTTTACTTAAAAGAATTAGATGATAATATAAAAGATCAATTAATTTGGATTCGAATCAATTTTCTAAACTTCACTGATTTTGGATTAGAAAAATTGAATAGCTTTATTACAAGTGAAATATATAAAATTTTAGACTCAGAGTACAGTCATTTGAGCTTGACAAAATGGGAGATAAGAGAGGCAATTTATGAAAAAGAAGTGAGTGAATTTTCGGAGAGTTTGCCAGAACCTTTAAGACAGGAAAAATCGTTTTATATTAAGGAATTATATACATATATTATGAGCTTAGTCAATTCAAAAGAAGAACACCTAGAGAAGATATTTTCTTATATTAAGTATAAATTAAATAAAAATGTTTGTTTTGTTTTTGATAATATTGATCAACGCCCTGCAGATCAACAACGCGAGGTATTAATGATTGCTTATAATAGATCAAAAATATATAAGGGGACCGTTATTACAGCAATGCGACATCAGTATTATTATATGATTAAAGGGAAACCACCGTTTGATGCTATTTCTGTACATGATTATAGAATTCAGGCCCCCAAAATTAGGGATTTATTAGAGAAAAGACTAGAAGCTTTTAACAAATTTCCAAGCAAGGATGTAATCTATGATTTGCGAGGAAAGACAATAAAAATTCCAATAGAGAAATTTGTCCGAATATTAAGAAACACTATACAGAATCAAGATGAGGTAAATCTTTTTTTTGAAAATATTTCGGGTGGAAATATGAGAAGGCTTTTAGAAATGTTTAAGGCATTTGTTTTGTCGGAGAATTCAAAAATACATGAAATAATTAGAATAAGAAGAATAGTTGAAAATGTCGATAATGTTAGTGTGGATTTTCAGTACGTTTTAGATAGTATTGTCAGAGAAAATCAAAAATTTTACAACTCAGAGATATCCTTAATTAAAAATTTGTTTTTATACTATAATGATGGATTTTATTCGCATTTTTCTCAGATATATATATTGTATTATCTACAGATACGCTCACATGTACAAACCCAAACTGATAAAGGTTATGTAGATATAGAAGACGTTTTACAAAAGTTTTCAGCAATTTTCTTAAATGAAGAAAAGTTAAATAGTTTATTACTTCCTTTACTTAATGAATTTTTAATTGATTCTAATATGGGTGCGCGAGAAAGTTTAAATGGTACTACCTCAATTAGAATAAGTGAGGTCGGGGAATACTATATTAATTGTTTACTTAATGATTGGAAATATATTTCCTATGTCTTAATTGATACTCCTATTAGAGACCATGAAAAAGGAACGAAAATATGGAAAAAGTATCAACAATCAATTTCTGCAGAAAATAAAAACTTTAAAACGCATCTCTTACAAGAAGCTGTTTGCATGTTTTTAGAATATTTGGAAGAGTCAGAAAAAGAAGACTTAAAATATATATTATCTAGTACTGAAGGTAAGGTCGTTCCTTTTAAACCAATTGTTCCGGAACTAAAAAAACAAATTGTTGCTAGTATGAAAAGAGATATTTAATGTTTACATGAAACTTAAGGACTAATAAGGAAGCCGCGGAAAATGATAAATAAGAGTGAGCGTTGATTGTGATAGATAATTGTGACTTCAAAATTATGCGCTTAGGATATTACAGTTACATAGGGGGGCTGTACAAGTATGATATAATCTTCGGACTTATATTTCCGTACTTTCTGGGTGCCGATGCCCCTCGGCTCCAGTTCCCTGTCCGAAAATATCGGACAGGACCAAAAAAGACACATTCTCTAATAACAGAGATATGTGTCTTTTTTATTAGAATTACAACCTCAACAAATGGTCTGAAAAGATTAGCTTATTTTGTATTGGGCACTATTGGAAATTAAGTTATTAGAGCATAGCTGGAGCCAATAAAATACCCACTGCAGTAAAAAACAAGCTTTGGAACTTATCCAAAGCTTGTTTTTGCATAACTATTTTTTTGGCCGAGTAATTGAAAATCCGTCTGTTTCACTCCAATTAGTGATGAGCCCCAACTCTTCCACTGCGAATCTCCACGTCATCGGGAAGTAGGTGATGTCTTTGTATACTAGTATCGGATGCTCTTCTTTAGAGTTATCCACCCAGGTATCGTTTACAAATACGTTGAAGCTGGGAAAAGTCGCCGTTACCGTACTTCCGGGACTAACGTAGCTGCCATTGTCTATGTTCAACTTGTCTGCGTAAGGAATGGAATCATCCTTGCTGACAGCGAATCCAGTGTCAGCATTCCATGAGGTCCGTAAACCAAGCGCCTGAGTGTAATTCCATGTCATCGGGAAATAGGTGATGTCCTTGTAAACAAAGAGAGGATATTGGCTGTAGGTATTATCTACATTTTGCTCGTTCACATGAACTTGAAAAGAAGTGAAGCTCACTTTCACCGTATTCTCTTGAGATTTTGCCTCTGAAGCTTGTGGCGAAGAAGGTTTAGAAACAGGTGAGGAAGCTCCAGAGGTAGAACTGCTGGAACTGGAACTGCCGGAGCTTGAACTGCCGCCATTATGATAATGATAACCTGAACATAACCCTTTTGCTTTCGAAGCGGAAGAGCAATTATGGCCGCCGCTTGAGTCTGTACGGCCTGAATGAGCGGAGGTTATAGCTGGCGGAGAAATTAACGATAAGAGCAACATAATTACCAGGATTCGACGATTCATGGGTATAAATACCTCCTTTGCAAACAAGTATATCACCATCCATCAAATTATGGAATTATATTGAAGTTATAGAAGGCTTGGAGAAGGGGATGCATGAAACACCCCCGGTTGCCGGCCATTGTCGGGACATCCGAGGGGGGGATTTAGCGAATATAATTATCCAGTGCTTGATTCAGATCCTGCAGAATTTTTTCTTGGTTTCCATGCTGCACAGCATCAACCACACAATTTTCGAGATGGTCCTTTAATAACAGCTTCGCTGTTTTATCCAGAGCCTTTTGAACTGCCGCAATTTGAAGGAGCACATCTGAACAATCTCTTCCGTTGGAAGTCATTTCCTTGACCCCTCTAAGGTGACCTTCAATCCGGGCCAGCCGGTTCACAATTTGTTTGCGGTGCTTATGCTCGTGGGTATGATCGTGCTGATGGTCAAGATTCTCTGACATATGAAAATTCCCCCAATGCGAAATGTCCATTTCATTCTACCCCCCCTGGGGGGGATGTGTAAACATCATCATGAAGCTCAGCCAATACTGTCTTTTCGCATATATACATGAAATCGGATAGACAAGAAAATGGCACGCAGCAAAAGATCAAAAGCAATAGATAACCAAACTCCGGCAATCCCCATATCAAATTGCAAACAAAGCATATATACACCTAATACGCGGACAAGCCACATCCCAATCGCCGTACTGTACATGGGACTTTTGGTGTCGCCTGCTCCCTGGAGAGCGCCGGCGATAACCAGCCCGATTGCCAAAAAAGGCTGGGCAAAAGCATTTATCCGAAGAGCGGTGGTGATTAAGCTGATGATGTAGGGATCAGTTGTAAACCATCCTGCCGCGATTGAGGAGAAGAAGAACATGAGCACACCGACAAAGCTCATAAACACGACAGCTATTCCGGTGGTTAACAGACCATACTCAAAGGCGTCCTTCCTCCGGTTTGCCCCTAAATGCTGGCCTACAAGTGTTGTTGCGGCTACCGCTAATCCGTACCCTGGCATATAGGAGAAAATTTCAATATTCCCAGCCAAAACATGGGCAGAATACACATCGGTTCCGATCCGCACAATAAGTCCAAAATACAAAACCTGTCCAAACCGCATTATCAGACGCTCCGCGGCAGCTGGTGCAGAAAGCTGTAAGAGCGGCCTCAAGAACTGTTCCGGCTCTGGTTTAATCAAGGTAAATGAAAGCTTGGATTTGCGTATATACATAAACAAGGCAACGGCTCCAATTACGCGCACGATGGCTGTTGCCCATGCTGCACCTGCAATTCCCCAGCCTTCCCATCCATTCCCGGAAATGCGCGCAAAACCGAAAATGAGGATGTAATCCAAAAAAATGTGGATGATATTAATCCAGATCCCAATTTTCATTGGTGTTTTGGTATCGCCTGAGGCCCTCAAGATACTGCCGAATACAGTCATAAGCGACAAGAAGACAGATGGAACAGCAACGATCCGGAAGTAAATGACCCCGTCTGCTAAAACATTTGGATCCGCACCCATAATCTGAAGCAAAGGTTCAGAAAAAAAGAAGGAGATAATGCCGAATATTATTCCGCATACCGCTGAAATCCAGGTGGATTGTTGGGCAATCGCTTTTGCCTTTCGAATGTCACCGGCTCCTACGGTACGGGCAATCAGAGAAGAGGTTGCTACACCCAAAGCCATGAATACGGCTATATATACAGCAATAATCGCATTGGATACACCCACAGCAGCAACTTCATTCAAGCCAATTTTTGATACAAAGAGGGTATCTACAAACCCCACAACGGTTTGCAGCAAATTTTCAATCATAGCCGGTACAGCAAGAGCCAGAATGATGCTAAGTTTTTGCTTTCTGCTGGTATCTCCAACGGGAACAGGAGTTGACATATATCGTTTCCTCGCTATCTTGGCGTAATATGTTTCACTGCTGCTTAAGCGATGTTAATTCTTCTTAGTATATCCCCTAGGGGGGGATATGTAAAACCTATTTTCAAAACAATTTCTTAGGTGTTGACAATTAGACAGGGCGATTCTATACTCGAAATATCCCCCCTGGGGGGATACAAACAAGGAGGGAATCATATGCATGAAGGTGATCACGGTATTTTGGATCAAGTGAAACATAAGAAAGGGCAACACTCCCCTAAGAATGGGCATGACCATGGCCACGATCATAAACATGATCACGACCATGACCATGATCATAAGCATCCGCATCATGATCATAAGAAGGTTTCCAAGGAAGACAACACCAAGGTAATGAAGGTTGTTGCCGGTATTATCGTCGCAGTACTCATTATTGGATTCGCGGTTTGGAAAATGCAGGGATAGATTGGAGCGTGGTCCCAATGAGTGAAAACTTGTATGAGAAATACCGCAAGTTTATATTCCCGGGTTTGCTGTTATTGTTTATTTTATTAAGCTTGATTCCCGGCCAGGAGAACTGGCTCGGTTTTTCCTTGGCCACCATTCCCTTGTTACTTGGGGGCGGGTATATCACATGGACAACCTTAGTAGTCGTCATGGAGAAACGGAAGATCACTGCCGGAATGCTGGTTGTTTTTGCCTTAATCGGCACGACTTATGTGGGTGAATATCTGGCGGGAGCCATTGTTGCTTTTATGATGATATTCGGGGAGTTCCTTGAGGATATT
Organism: Paenibacillus mesotrionivorans; assembly: GCF_046098205.1. Classification (NCBI taxonomy): domain Bacteria; kingdom Bacillati; phylum Bacillota; class Bacilli; order Caryophanales; family Paenibacillaceae; genus Paenibacillus; species Paenibacillus mesotrionivorans. The sequence goes on from NZ_JBJURJ010000007.1 coordinate 137,950, forward strand.
ACTTTGGACCGTACCCGGAATGCAGTTAGGGCACTAGTGGAATTATCTCCAGATACAGCATGGGTCAAACGTAATGGAGAGTATGTTTCTGTCTCTGTGGAAGAAGTCAGGATCAAGGATTATGTATTGGTTAAACCCGGTGAACGGATTCCTGTTGATGGGACTATTCTATCCGGTCAGGTTGTGATCAATGAGGCTGCAATTACAGGGGAATCTCTCCCTGTCGAGAAAACGGCCGGAGCCAAGGTTTTTGCCGGAACTGTGAATCAGAGTGGGGCACTCGAAATGATTACGGAGCGGATCGGGGACGACACAACCCTTGGGAAAATTATTGAAGTAGTTTATGAGGCACAAGAGAACAAAGGCGAAACTCAACGGGTAGCCGATCAGTTTGCTAAATATTTCACCCCCGTCATATTGCTCATATGTGTTGCGGTTTGGGTGGTTACGAAGGATTTAACCCGGGTTATGGCTGTTCTTGTTATTGCCTGCCCTTGCGCATTGGTGCTTGCCACACCTACAGCTGTTGTGGCCAGTGTCGGCAACGCAGCAAAACGTGGAGCGCTGATTAAGGGTGGAGTGGCATTAGAAAAAGCAGGAAAGGTCACGGTTGTCTGTCTGGATAAGACAGGAACCCTTACGGCGGGACGGCCGCATGTTGTTGAAATTCAAGCTTTCAATGCTTCATATTCGGAGAATGAAGTTCTAGCCATAGCGGCAATAGCTGAGAAGCGGTCCGAGCATCCGCTTGCCGTTGCCGTTCTAAAGGAAGCCGAAAACAGAGCGTTGCCAATCCGGGAGCCCCAGGAGTTCAAGGCCATATTCGGGCGAGGGGTTCAGTGTATGATTGATGGTATCCCAGTGGAGGTAAGCAACCGGCGTGTTCTTGAGTTTGTTTCTGCTTCAGAAGAGGCTCTGAATTTCCTGGATGTACAAGAGGCTGAAGGCAGAACAGCTCTGTTGGTTGTTCAGAATGGAGAAATCATTGGCGGCATGTCCATAGCAGATGAGTTGCGGGAAGATGCGCCTTTTGCTGTCAAAGCAATGAAGCAGTCTGGAGTCCGGCGAATTATTATGCTTACGGGGGACAACGAGAAGACGGCCCGTTCTATTACCCAACAGGTAGGTCTCACCGAATATAAGGCGAATTTATTTCCTGAAGATAAGCTTGAATTTGTGAAAAGTCTGCAGCAGGATGGTGAAATTGTTGCCATGATCGGGGACGGGGTCAATGATGCTCCGGCATTAGCGTTGGCAGACGTAGGTATTGCCATGGGAGCTGCCGGCACTGATGTTGCTATTGAATCGGCGGATATGGCACTTATGGCGGATGACTTAAAAATGGTGCCCGTTACACTGGATTTAAGCCGCAGGGCCCTCGGCATTATTAAACAGAATATTTGGGTTTTCGCTGTAGCAGTAAATATTGTTGGGATCGCTTTGGCTTCTTCAGGGTACCTTTCCCCTATCGCCGCGGCTGTAGTTCATAATGCTTCATCCATTTTTGTTGTATTGAATTCGGCGCGGCTCCTTACGTACAAATCCAAGTCAATAGCTGCAGCTCCTGAGCTGCTGTCGAGGCAGGTAAAATCTACAGCAATATGATGAGGGGAAATCATGAAGGATATGTCAGCAGAGGTAGATTGGAACGCTGTGGAGCAAGAGTTGGTTCTGATGCTGAGGACATTAGTCGGAATAGACACTTCATACGGCCGCCATGGAGAAACTGTGGCGGCCCGTTTTATCCAATCCCTCCTCAGCATGAATGATCTAGCAGATCAAACACAAATATTTGAACCTGTACCTGGAAAAGGTTCTGTGGTTTGCCGCCTGCCTGGCCAGAATGCAGACGAATCACTGCTCCTCCTGTCCCATCTTGATGTGGCTCCGGCACATCATACGTCGGAATGGCTTCACCCCCCCTTCAACGGCGCCTACCGGCACGGTGAAATCTGGGGAAGGGGAACGATAGATTGCAAGGGATTAGTGGCTGTTTGGCTAATGCTGATTATTTTATTAAAGCGTAACAGAATTCCTTTGCGACGAGGAGTTGTATTCGCTGCAACCTCTGATGAGGAATCAGGAGGAAAGTGGGGTATTGACTGGATCCTGAATAACACTGCTGCCTTACAGGGGTGCCGGTATGTGCTAAACGAAGGCGGAGGCTTTTCCTTCCATCTGAAGGATCAAGATGTGTACACCATTCAATACGCAGAGAAAGGCCACACCATTTTCGAATACATTGTTGAACATCCGTCTCTTCCATTTGCTTCACAGGAGGTATTGGTTCCTCCTCTGAATGGGCAGGCTATCCACCCGCTGATGAAAGCTTCTCTGCGTGCTGGAGGTTTACCGGAGATATTGACGACACCTTTATCATACCGCACCAAAGTATTTCTTTTGCGTCATGCCTGCAGGCAATTACCATTGGATATCAATGGTTTATTTCATAACTTGCTCCGGATCGACCTCCCGGAACGATTCGATCATCATCATTCAGTGATAAAGATGCATCTCCGTTTATTACCAGGCCAATCGGCGGAAGACATTAACCGGATGATAGCTGCAAAGGGGTTGATCCCGGCTTCACTGATTAAAGCCACATCCGTCACCACGGTAACAGAACCTAGCTGCTCTTCAATCGATTCTTCCTTGTTTCGAATAATTGAGTCCACAATGGTCCGAAATTCCGGACATACTAATACCATGCTCCCTTTCCTTACACCTAGTGCAACCGATAGCCGTTACGTACGAGCAAAAGGAATGATTGCATACGGTTTTTTTCCAACCCCTCCTTCGACCGATATCCGTCTGATTCATCAGCCCAACGAGCGTATCCCCGTAAACGATTTATTATTTTCCTTGAAGAAATTATACGAAATTGTGACCCGGTTTGCGGGTTAAATAAATCGTAAAGGAGCGGTTAGGATGAAAAAAGAAAGGTCTGCCTCCAGGGATAGCACATGTGAGAGCTGCAATCGTCCTATTCTGGACCGGTCTGCTCCACACAAAAAGGACAATCACAGAATTTGGGCAATGGTTATCGTGGGTTTTGTTTTACTCATTTGGGTTCTAGTACGTTGGTTCATGAATTTGACAATGTGACATGCCCATTCGCATCAGGAAGAAATGGAGAAGCACGAATGCCCTTTAAAATCAACATAAGGCTTTCTTCAAACGCCTTTAAGGTCATTGCAATTATTACTATGTTTGCAGATCACTTATCGGTATGGCTTGTTCCGAGGGGTACAGGCTTGGATCTAGTTCTCCATACATTCGGCAGATTGGCTGCACCCATCATGTGCTACCTCATTGCAGAAGGTTGTGTCCACACTTCAAACGTAAGGAAATATATCACGCGGCTCTTTGGATTTGCAGTTATATCCCATTTTCCCTTTGTTCTGTTCTTTGGTTTAAAGTGGTGGCAAGCGACCAGCGTTATATGGGGATTGCTGTTAGGACTGATTGCCTTGGCTGTTTGTCTGCGGACCAATCACTCTCTGCTGCGGAAGCTAACAACGGTCATTGTGTGCTGCCTCCTTGCTTGGACGGCGGATTGGAATTATATTGCTGTTTTGTGGATTGTTTTCTTTGGCATCCTCCGGGATAGATTCCGGTTGCAAATGATTTGTTATTCTGTAATTGGAGTCACGTTGTACATTCTTCCCGGGATTCTAAATATGGGGCAAGGGGCAATCTTTCGTTTTGGCATTCTTTTGGCAATTCCATTATTCGCTTTATACAATGGTCAAAGAGGAAAAAAATCCAATGTGATTAAATGGGGATTTTATATTTTTTACCCGGCACATCTGCTGATTTTATATATTATACGAAGCCTTACCGCTTAAGGAGAGTGTCATGCCAAGGTGTAATTTGCAAAGAAATACCTGCTTGATGTCCGTTTTGGTCTTCGTGCTTTTGATATCGGGGTGTACTGGGAGCGGAATGAATACGTCTGGCCAAATTGATGACAGCAATTATTTCCATGACAGCAACGAAAATGATCCAGGCCCTGCTGCTCCTCAACAACAAGTTCCCCCAGAAATAAAGGCAGCTAAGCGTTATGAAGGAGGTTTGGAGCTCCCGGTTGCCGGTTCCACGGGATACGCTTCGATTTCATTGCAATTAATGGAATCGGCTGATTCGGGTTCTAGGGTCCTTAGAGCTGTGGAGGCAGGAACAGCCTTTGAAGTAATCAGGGAAGAGGGAGAATGGTGGTTGGTCAACCGGGAGGGGTTTACCGGATGGCTGTTGCATAAGTATTGCCTGATTAACCTTCCGGATGTGATTCCATCCATTATTTATGATAACACGAATACGTACTCATCCAGGTTTGCCTCATCCGGGAAAGAGATACCTGGGATTTCTAACAAATCCCTATATTCAGGCAAAACGTACAACACCCGTCTGGACAGGGAAGAGTATCTGATGCCGGTGCTTTACACGATGTCTAAAAAAATTTATGAAGCTCAAAAGCTTGCATTATCAGAAGGAAACTCCTTAAAGATATACGAGGGATTCCGGCCTTATTCCGTCCAATTGGCAGTGGGACAGGGCTTAACGGACCTGGCCAATAAAGATAAAACAGTAATGGCCGGAATTAATGCTCCGCCATGGGGGATTTCCTGGTTTATTGTCAAAGGTGTGTCCAACCACCAAGTGGGATACGCAATTGATGTGGGGTTAGTCAAAGTAAACGAAGGGAAGGAAATAACGGTTGGCCCGTATACGGTTCCATTGATAACCGATTACTTGGAATATACGATGCCATCGCCTATTCATGAATTAAGCGGGGCCTCAGCTGCATTTCGTACACCAGTCAATTCAATGTCGCCAACAGCATGGAAAAATGCCGCCTTTGCCCAAACAATGAATGACTCCGCTAAGAAGCTGCAATTTTATTGTACGGAAGCTAAGTTAACTCCTTTAGCATCGGAGTGGTGGCACTTCAATGACCTGGAGGCGAAGGATGAGGTAGCGGGGAAAGCGGGCAATGGGAAATTTGCATTGACGGACTGCTTAAGTTCTCTTCCTGGGTAGCCCTATTTTTTATACTGGAATGACTATCAAGCGTACTTAATGTCAGAAATAGTGCTTCCGGCAACAGCATTAGAGGAGTTGAAATTTTTCCGTACTTTCTGGGTACCGATGCCCCTCGGCTCCACTTCCCTGTCCGAAAATATCGGACAGGACCAAGAAAAGACACATCCTCTAATAACAGAGAATGTGTCTTTTTTATTTGAATTGTGCCCCCAGAAAATGGAGGCTTCTGCGTGCAGTTACAAAATATTTGTGTAATCTCTTCCTTGAAAAGATTGTAAAATGCAGGACTTCCAAGCTTTATTTATATTTTAAACAGAAAATATAGACATGCATTGATATAATATAAGGGTATTCCTGGGTTCTAGTTCTTCTCTACAGTGGGATGTCTAACGACGGAATAACTGCTTTTCAAGGTTATACTTCTGCAGAGAATTAGATCTGTAAACTGATTCTTACCTTTACAAAATATTAACACAAACTGCGTATAAAATATAATCAATTAATTATATAATGATTTACAAATATGAAGGAGCGTGAGAAAATGAAGAAGCCAATTCGCCTTTATTTCATTTGTATTGAGAACAGATGCCGTAGTCAGATTGCTGAAGCCTATGCCAAACAACTAGGTAAAGATCATGTTATTGTAGAAAGTGCAGGTTTAAAGGAAAGTGAGATACACCCCTACACTGTTGAAGTTATGAAGGAAGTAGGAATCAATATTTCTTCAGCTGTATCCAAGCGGATTGACATGAAAGTCTTTATTCAATCCAATATTATTGTGAAGTTGTGTCAGCAGACCAATGAAAAATGCCCGGTGGTTCCATTCGGAGTTCAAAGTGTTCAGTGGAATATCCCTGATCCGTTGCAAGGTGAAGAGGATAGTCTGGACAACGTCCGTGCTAGCCGCGATGTAATCAAAAGTAAAGTGATGGAGTTGTTAAGAAATCTTGATGTTCCATTGTACGAATGAGGGGTGATTAAATGCTGTCTATAGAAAAACTTGCTGATGAATTGAAGCTGGCAGGTGATAAAACCAGACTAACGATTTTGTTATATTTGCTTGAACGGGAATGCTGTGTCTGTGATCTTGCAGAGCTGCTTCAAACCAGCCAACCCAATGTAAGCCAACATATGCGCAAGCTGAAGGATGGCGGGCTGGTAAAGGAATCCCGCAAGGGGCAGTGGATATACTATTCCTTGAATATGGAGAGTAAGCCGTATCTCCTTGAACTGTTGCGCTTGCTTCCTTCCCAAAAGGAAAAATTGGATCAGGCAGGTATCGGTAATGCTGATCGCTGCCAGTAAAAAAAGCTGTGGTTACTACAAAGAATGATAAGGAGTGACAGTGTTGGTAGATCCCAGTAAAAAAAGGCTATCCTTCTTGGATCGTTATTTAACCTTATGGATTTTTATTGCAATGGCTGTCGGTATATTGCTCAGCTATATTTCCCCCGGTTTTGTGGACGTTTTGGACCGCTTCCAAGCGGGAACCACCTCTTGGCCTATTGCCATTGGACTGATTCTGATGATGTATCCTCCTCTTGCAAAAGTGCGTTATGAGGAATTAGGAAAAGTATTCCGTGATTGGCGCGTGTTGTTGTTATCACTCGTTCAGAATTGGATTATCGGCCCGATTCTTATGTTCGTGTTAGCGATTGTATTTTTGAATGGATACCCGGAATATATGGTTGGGCTCATCATGATCGGGTTAGCCCGATGTATTGCCATGGTTATTGTTTGGAATGACTTGTGCAAAGGTGATACAGAATATGCGGCCGGTCTTGTTGCATTCAATTCTATCTTTCAGGTATTGTTTTACTCCGTTTATGCCTACGTATTTGTGACTGTTCTTCCCGGATGGTTTGGCTTGGAGGGAATGTCTATATCCATTACCATCGGAGAAGTGGGACAGAGCGTATTAATCTACTTAGGTATTCCATTCTTTGCTGGAATGCTCACACGGATCATTCTTGTGAAGATGAAAGGGCGAGACTGGTTCGAAAAAGTGTTTATTCCAAAGATCAGTCCCATTACCCTGATTGCACTTTTATTTACGATTATTGTCATGTTCTCGCTTAAGGGAAATACGATAGTCGAATTGCCCTTTGATGCCATTCGGATTGCAATCCCGTTATTGATCTATTTTGTCGTGATGTTCCTGATTTCATTCTATATGGGTAAGCGAGCAGGTGCAGGTTATCCTGTAACTTCCACCCTTGCTTTCACAGCAGCAAGCAATAATTTTGAGTTGGCAATTGCAGTAGCCGTAGGTGTGTTCGGTATTCATTCCGGAGCAGCCTTCGCCGCGGTAATCGGACCATTGGTGGAAGTGCCGGTGATGATTGCACTCGTCAATGTGGCCCTGCGATTCCAACGCAAATATTTTCAGAATAAAACCATTCAAAACTAATTTCTTATAAAAGGAGAACTTACACATGGAAAACAAAAAGCTGGTTTACTTTCTTTGCACCGGTAATTCTTGCCGCAGTCAAATTGCTGATGGATTTCTGAAGGCACTCGGAAGCGAAAAATATGAAGTGAAAAGCGCAGGTTTGGAAGCTCATGGCTTGAACCCCCGTGCCGTTCAGGTCATGCAAGAAGCCGGCGTAGATATTAGCTCCCATACGTCCAATGTAATCGATCCTGATATTCTAAACCGGGCAGACTATGTTATTACACTCTGTGGACATGCGGATGAGCATTGTCCTGTTATTTCCAATAAGAATGTAGTGAAGTGGCATTGGGGCTTTGATGATCCAGCCAAAGCAACAGGCACGGAAGAAGAGATCATGGCCAAATTTAGGGAAGTGCGGGATGCTGTAAAAGCACGGATTGAAACCTTTGTGGCAGAAGGACAATAATGTGACTCCTGGAGGGAACATGAGATGAGGCAAATTGATATTTATGATCCTGCGATGTGTTGTTCAACCGGGGTTTGCGGTCCGGCAGTAGATCAGAAGCTGATTCAAGCAGCGGCAGACCTGGACAGCTTAAAGAAGCAGGGAATCAAGGTGAATCGCTATAACCTGGCACAAGATCTGGATGCCTTTGCCGGTAATGATACGATAAAAGCTTTACTGGCAGCACAAGGCGTAGATGTGCTTCCCGTCACTATCGTAAATGGGGAGATCTGCAAGCAGGGGGAGTATGCTTCTCTGGATGAGCTCACCTCTTGGTTAGGTAATGAGAGGCTTCCGACAACTGTGAAACGCTCCTTCATCAAATCAATTGAAGTAACAACGGGTAACGGAAGCTGCTGTGGTGGCTCCGGAAGCTCTTGCTGTTAGGTGAATGTGGATGAACGAGCAAACGCAGTTTGATCCTGTTGCTCTGCAGACCAAGTTCATATTCTTTACCGGCAAAGGCGGTGTAGGGAAAACTTCACTTGCCAGCGCAACCGCTGTGCGATTAGCGGAGTCTGGAAAGCGAGTGCTGATTATCAGCACAGACCCAGCCTCCAATCTGGACGATGTTTTTGAGCAGAGGTTAGCTGCTGACCCAGTAGCTATAACAGGAGCACCCGGTTTGTTTGCCGCTAACCTGGATCCGGAAGAAGCAGCACGAGCATACCGTGAATGCGTGATTGCCCCTTATCGAAATATCCTGCCGGAATCGGCAATCAGGAGCATTGAAGAGCAATTATCCGGAGCCTGTACGGTAGAGATTGCTGCTTTTGACGAGTTTGCTAAGCTTCTGGCTGCTTCCGAGGTAAAGGGGAGTTGTTATGACCATATTGTATTAGATACGGCTCCTACAGGCCATACCTTGCGCTTGCTGAACCTTCCTATGGCGTGGACCGGTTATCTGGAGGAGCATACAAATGGAGCCTCCTGCTTGGGACCGCTATCAGGGCTAGGCGGGAAAAAGGATCTGTATGCTCAAACCGTTTCCGCATTGGCAGATCCTTTGCAAACGACTCTGGTGTTGGTTGCCAGACCAGACCGGGCAGCTCTTGTGGAAGCCGCGCGTGCAGCCGATGAGCTTTTGCAAATCGGTATTGCTAATCAACAAGTGGTTATTAATGGCGTGCTTGATAATCCAGGAGATGATCTTGCCGCAAAGTCCTATAGAAGCCGTCAAGATCTGGCTTTAGCTCTAATGCCACCCTTATTGTCCCAATTGCCGACCTATCGGATGACACTTCACCCGCACGGCCTCATTGGTGTAGGGGCGTTAAAACAGATGTTCCAGCCGGTTATCCCGTCCTCAGTCAGAGCTCCGCAGCCTCCTTATGATCTGGATGGTGCTGGCCTGCATTCGGTGGTTGAGGATTTGATGAAAAAGGGCCGGGGAATCGTCATGACGATGGGAAAAGGCGGCGTAGGAAAAACAACAATGGCCGCGGCGATTGCACTCGGGTTAGCAGAGAAGGGAGTACGGGTTCATTTATCGACGACAGACCCAGCCGCGCATCTCCTCTCCGCATTAGGAGGAGACCAGCAGGTAGAGCATCTAACGGTTAGTCGTATAGAACCAAAGTCGGTCACGGAACAATACAGGAATAAAATGATTGCGGAAAACAAAGAACGTTTAGACCAAGAAGGATTAGATCTTCTGGCCGAGGATTTATCATCACCCTGCACCGAGGAAATCGCGGTTTTTCAAGCCTTTGCTGAAGTTGTATCAAAAGCTGATCAAAGCTTTGTTGTATTAGATACAGCTCCTACGGGCCATACGTTGTTATTACTTGATGCTGCGGAAGCCTATCATCGGGAAATGCAAAGGGCAACTGGCGATATCCCTATTCACGTACGCCAGCTTTTGCCGCGTCTGCGGAATCCGGAGGAGACTGTGGTTGTTCTTGTAACACTCCCGGAAGCGACACCCGTATTGGAAGCAGAACGGTTGCAAGAGGACTTGCGGAGGGCCGGTATCATACCTCAATGGTGGATTATCAACCAATGCTGGTTGCCTGTAGCTACGACACAGCCCGTCTTAACTCAACGTGCTCAAGCGGAGAGAGAATGGGTGGAGTATGTAAGACGGATTGCCAGTCAAGAAGTGATGATTCCGTGGCAGGTGGAAGAGCCGGTGGGTGTTGAACGGCTCCTACGGTTGACTCATTCTTAATGTAAAACAAAGGAGCGTATCATGAATCATTCGTATCATATGTTAGTGGAGAATAGCATTTATTTTGGCGGGGCAAAAGATGTTCAAGACATGATTGAGCAGGAAGGAGTAGAAGTAGTCGTCGATCTTCGCGAGGAAGCAGAGGGATGTGCTTATCCGAAGCCAGGAGTGGTGTGGATTCAGGTGCCGCTTGGAGACGAGGCTGAAGAGCCACAGGCTGAGCTTTTTAAACAGGCGATCGCCCATGTTGTGGGAGCTCATAAAGAAGGAAAGAAGGTTGCTTTTCATTGTGGTGGAGGAAAAGGGAGAACCGGCGCGGTGGCCGTTGGAACGTTAATGGAGTTGGAAATGGCTAACTCATTAGAAGAAGCTGAACAAAAAGCAAAAGCCATTCGACCGATTATATCGGTAAAGCCCGCCCAATGGGAAGCGTTGCAGAGTATATACAAAAAGTAATGCTGGAATTTAAGATTCAATAAAGAAGGTAATAGGGATGTATGTGTTGCAGGAAACCGACACAAGCATCCCTTTTAACGATCTACTTACCAATCTGTTTCTTCTTTAATTGTTTAACTGTTCCTATTGTTGTTCCTGTTGGAATGGATATGAAATGCGATTTCGAAACCCCTATTTCTTGGGACGTATATATTCCCGTATGCCCGGAGAACAAGAAACTAACTAAGCAAGCTATAAACATATAAACTGAACCACTCGAACCAAATAGTTCAATTCCCATTATAAAGCAGGCAATAGGCGTATTGGTCGCTCCACAAAACACAGCAATAAATCCAAGGGCAGCCAAAAATGGTGCATATAAATTTAATAGTCCTGATAATGTATTTCCTAGTGTAGCCCCAATCGCAAACAAGGGAGTTACTTCTCCTCCCTGATACCCAGTTCCCAGAGTTAAAGAAGTAAAGATTAACTTCCAAAAGAAAGCAAACGGTGACATCTCTTCTTTGAAAGAGTCTTGAATGAGTGGAACTCCCAGGCCTAAGTAGTCGCGGGTGTCGAGTGTATAAACCAACCCGATGATAATGAGACCTCCAATCGCACTTTTAAACATTGGATTCCTGAACCATTTGCTGAATGACTTTTTCAAAGTATGGGTTAGCTCACTAAAGAATACACTTGTTAATCCAAACAGTATGGAAGCGAATATGACTTTAACTAATATCAAAAGAGTGAGGTTAGGTACCTCTCCCATGTGGTAATGGATGTGTGGAACTCCCCAAAAGGATGTAGTGACGATATTGCCGACAAAACTGGCAACAAATGCGGGGATTAAGGCCTCGTGGGAAATGAGTCCGATAGCGAGCACCTCAAGACCAAAAACCGTACCAGCCAACGGTGTGCCGAATACGGAACCGAAACCGCCGCTTATGCCACATATAAGCAAGATTCTTCTGTCGATGGCATTTAATCGCAGCAACCTACCAAACCCCTCCGCTAAACTTCCGCCCATTTGTACAGCCGTGCCTTCTCGGCCGGCAGAACCACCGAATAGGTGAGTAACCAGTGTCCCAAACAACACTAAGGGCGCCATTCGTAAAGGTACAGCTGCATTTCCATAGTGAATTTGTTCCAGTATTAAATTATTCCCCTTTGAACTACTCTTTCCAAACTTTAAGTATAAAAAACTAACTAACGCTCCTCCAAACGGCAATAGGAACAATAACCAGGCATGCCGCATACGTAAATCCGTCACATAACTCAAACTTGTAAGAAATAAGGCGGATGCTGATCCACATAACATCCCTACCCCAGTACCAAGACCAATCCATTTCATAAACGTAAGGATTAATGCTGTTGATACTGTTTTTTTTGAGAGATCATCCAGTTTCTTTCGAATCCTTTCCATGCCAAATCACGCGTCCCTTCTAGGAATTAGCGCCAAAAAACAAACAGACTCCTACCAGGGAATATGGATTCTCTGGTAGGAGTCATTAGCCGTTCGGCGGTTATGGCGAACTCCATCGCCTATTCAACTAAAATACATTTTACTCGGTTGATTTATTACAGTCAACAGAATATCCATGATTATTTGTCTACGCCGCCCCACGAATCGGTCGCTCAATTCAATATGTGTCAGAAACATACTGGAAGAGAGTCTGCTGTTGCTGCAGGCTCTCTTCCCATGTCTCGGCATCATAGGAGCTTTTCCATTGCCATGATATCAATATACTGGCCATCCAATATTCCTTGCTTCTCAAAAATTCCGACCTTCCGATAGCCAGCCTTGTGGTAGAGGGATTGTCCTGGTTCATTATGGGGAAAAGTAAACAAGACAATTTTGTAGAACTGATGGGAGCGCGCTACCTCATCCAGCTCTTTTAAGAGAGCCGTTCCAATCCCCTTGCCTCGATGGCTTCTCGAAATATAGACGGATAAGTCTGCAACACCACTGTAAGCACACCGGTGAGAATAGGGATTCAAAGATGCCCAACCGACAATTTGATCTTCAACTTCCGCGACAAGTACGGCATAACGTCCTTGATGAGCTTCCATCCATTCGTTCATATATACCGCGTCTTTAACTGACGATTCCAGCGTAGCAATGCGATCCTCAATACCCATATTATAAATAGCTAACATCGCTGCTGAATCTGCAGTTTTTGCCAATCTGATTTTCATAAGAACCACCCCCAAATCATCCACTAAACAGCCATTAGCTGCTTTTGTTCCCGCAACAATCCGACTTTAAATCTGCAAAGACGGATTCACTACCTTCCTTGTTTTCGCAGCAACCTGATGTGGATTGAGGCTTGACCTCCTCGATTTGAATATTGCAGCAGGAAGAATCATTATTTTTATTCGCAAATAAATTCTTAAGGATACTCATGTTCATTCACCTCCCCTAAATAATATAGAATAACATTCCAGATAAAGTGGCCATGGTGATGACAGAAATAATGAAGGCAACGACCAGCCGTTTTTTAAAAATAGAGTTAAGTAGGGTGATCTCCGGCAAGCTGGCTCCTGCCGAGCTAATCATTAGGGCCATTACCGGTGCAATTGCCATCCCCTTCATAATGAGGATTTGTGATATCGGAATCATCGTCGATAAGCGAATGTACAAAGGAATACCTATTATCGCGGCCACAGGGACTAACCACCATTGCTGTCCTCCGAACGTATTCGAGATCCATTCCGTAGGAACTGCGCCATGAATAATAGAGCCAATTGCTGCTCCAATGATCAAATAAGGGTATACACTTTTCATTAAAACAAAGGTTTCCCGGAGGGCTCCCTTAAGGCTAAATCGTTTCGTCTCTTCATTAAATCCCTTCATGACTACCTGCTTAACTGCTGATTCAAAGCCAAGTTTTTCTAAGGTGAATCCAATAATAACGGAAAAAACGGAGGTTATTACTGTAAATGCAACGGCAACTTTTATTCCCAAAATAGCACCCATTAGTGTGATAATGGTTGGGTCAAGGACAGGAGACGAGAAGAGGAAGACCATAACGACTCCAAAACGGATTTTTTTGTTCAACAGGTTTACGACTACTGGAATTGTGGAGCATGAACAAAAAGGAGTTATGAAAGCTAACAAAAGAGCTGCTGCGGTTCCCGGGACGGGATTCCTTCCGGATAAGTATCGTTGCATTTTATCCCAGGGAATAATTCCTTGAAGAAAACTAATAAGAAACGAAATGAGCACAAACAGTACGGTAAGTTCCAATGCAATGGCTAAGAAGTCTTTGATTATTTGCCACATGATAAATCTCCTCCAATTTAATTTGCAAGTTGCAAGTATATAATAAAAAGAAATGGGATGATTATCCCATAGGCTTACAACACAGGGGTGATTTACTCATGCTTTCGTTCAAAAGGAGGATAGAACGAATGACGGTGTCGCGCTCAAAAGCATTCATCTTTTCAAAAACATCGTTGAAAAAAGCATTCATCTGCTGGTCTATGGTAGTCGCAATAAATTTCCCTTCGGGAGTCAGACTCAGCAAATAAACTCGGCCATCCTCCGATGATGGGGTTTTCTTCACTAAGTTTTGTTTAATCAGCGATTGAATCTGCCGGCTAAATGTAGTGATATCAATACCAAGTGTATCAGCGACTTGCTGCATACTGGGTTGGTGTTGGCGATCCAATTCATACAAAATGTGACTTTGAGCTATGGAAATTTCAATGCCACCAGTGGTACAGCAGTTCTTATTGAGCAGGCCCAGCCGCCGACCCATAATTTGAAACATTTCACGTAAGTTCTGTTCCATTATTTTCACCTCGTAATGAAGTTATAGCATTATTATTTGCAAATTGCAACTTTATTTTTTATTGTTGCAATACGCAACTGTTGCGTGTTACATTTTAAATGTGAGTATTAAATGCATACAAAGAAATTCACTATAGCTCGAAGGAGAGTGTAACGATGAAAAGAAAAGGTATCCATGTCCCCACTATTGAGGATACAGTAGAAATTAGTGGGATTGAAACCTTGCATCCCGGAGGTTTTGAACTGACCAAGCGGACCGCAGAAATTGCAGGGCTAAAGAGTGGCATGCAGGTATTAGATGTATCCAGCGGAAGAGGGACGCAAGCTCTATTTTATGCTGAATACTATGATGTTCATGTGACGGGTATTGATATCTCTGAGAAGATGATTCAATCTGCAGAAGAGAATGCCCGGCGATCCGGTATGACAAACCGAGTTTCTTTTAAACTTGGGGACTCCCAGGCACTACCCTTTCTGGATAACACCTTTGATGTGGTCATTAATGAATGTGCAGTTGGAATTCCGGATGATTCACAGCAGGTTCTAAATGAGATGGTCCGGGTTGTAAAGCCTGGAGGAAGAATGGTAATCCATGAATCAATATGGATGAAAAAATTGACGAAGGTTGAAAAAGATGAGCTATCCGAACGATATGGCACGACTCCTTTAGAGCGTGAGGAATGGGATCTCATGTTAAGGAGAGCAGGTGCAGTTAACTTGATTGCGGAGCATGAGGAATGGTCTAAGCCGGAGAAATTTTGGAAGGTGAGAAAAAATCGGGACGTGACCCATCATTCCAAACTGCTTACCTTGCCTGAACGGCTGGTTACTTTGAAGCGAATTCTGCAAAAGCACGGGGTTAAGGGTATTCGAAAAGCATTAGAAAACGAAGAGAAATTTTTTGGAGCTGTATTAGATGGCAAGATCGGGTATTGTTTGTACAAAGGTGAAAAAGCTTAGCTCCACAAAGAATAAACATTTTGCCGCGGTGGTGATAAGAGTGAATAATATAGAACTAATATGGAATGCAGTAAGAGCGATAAACAGGAATATAGGGGCTTTGGAAAAAAGCGAAATTCTATGTTGTGGCGTAACCATTGGACAATGTCATGCCGTTTTGGAAATCGGTCTAGCTGGTGAAATTTCGCTCAATGAACTAGCACGTTTACTTAACCTTGATAAAAGCACGATGAGCAGAACGGTAAATAACCTGGTTACGGATGAATGGGTGGAAAGGGCTACTGATTCGGAAAATAGGCGGTATGTGAAGCTAAAGCTTTCAAAAAACGGTCAAGCTCTTTATGAAAAGATTAATGATGTGTTGAATTCATATTTCGAAAAAGTAATGTATGATATTCCTGAGAACAAAAGAGAGCAGGTTGCTGAAAGTCTGACACTTTTAATTCAGTCTTTAAACAAGAATAGCTGCTGTTAGTTGTATATGTTGCGAAGGTGATATAAATAATTATCAAAAGGGCCAAATCACATTAAGCTTTTGTGGCCGGTATTTCATCTATGTAACGACGTGAAAATTTCCGTACTTTTTGGGTACCGATACCCCTCGGCTCCACTTCCCTGTCCGAAAATATCGGACAGGACCAATAAAAAAGACACATTCTCAAATATGAACTGTGACCCGTAAGATGGACACTTTGAAAAAAGTGACCCTCTTGTGGGTCATTTGTGTTTTAATCAAATATTAGAGGGCGAGGTAGATCAAGTGGGCAAACGTAATCGAGTACTATTCTCGGAGCATGACATAAGAATGCTTGAGGCAAAACTCGGAACGATACCAATGGACATTAAAAAAGATGACCCCTGATGAATATAGGAGTCATCTGCTTGTAGCATAGAGCATGGCGGTTGCTTTTTCATTTGTCCACAAAGTGGGTTACTGTTCAATAACAGAGATATGTGTCTTTTTTATTAGGATTTGACCCTCCAGGATTTGGAATCCCCCGTGCGTGATTAGAGGCTAGGGACTTCGGTTACTAAGGCCGTAACTAATTCACCGGGAACTAATCAGGGGACTAAAACCGGAACCAATGAAAGGGAGGAATGAGGTGATGTGATGATAATCAGGTATAACGAATTAACAGAGCGGTGTACATTGTTTGGTCGAAAATTCTTTGCATAACATTATGTTAACATTGTTTAAGAATATTAAACAGCCGCGGCACCTAAATTTCGCCCTACTTATGATATGCTGAACCTTATCATAAGTAACGACAAGTTTTTTGTGGAAACCTCGCAGCAGGCTTGAACAGATGCTTTACCAAGGCGAAATTGTAGATTGAAAAGCAATGTCTGGCCAAATTCAAGGTTGATGCAAGTGTTTGTGCCCTGGCTTGTCGGTATTGACAAACCGTTTTCCCCATTCGCAAAGAGGATCGAGTACCGTCCGCAGAGACCATCCGCTATCAGTCAATTCGTAGACGACTTTGGCTGGGACCTCTGGAAATACGGTGCGAAAAATTAGTTCATCCTCTTCGAGTTCCCTTAACTGTTGGGTGAGCATTTTTTGTGTGATCGGCGAGAGCATCCGCATCATTTCCCCATTTCGCAGCGCACCTTGCTCTGCAAGCAGGCAGAGGATCGCCGTCTTCCACTTACCGCCGATCCGCTCCAGCGTCGCTTCGGTCGGGTTGTGAACCGTCTTTTTGGGGCTCTTGTCATCAGAATTCACCTTGTCATCCTCGTGTGTTATGATCAGCTACCTCCTTTATCGTACCTATTTGGTAACTATATTACGGAAAAGTGCGTACTTTTTTGATTCGATTATATCGTTTATATTCTTTCTTGTCAGTATGATGGTCGAATCGGTTAAAGGAGGAGAACAAAATGGATAAGAAAAACAACCGATGGGGCGTAGGAATCATCGGCGCGGGCGGTTGGGGCGGATTGGCACATGTCCCGGCGCTCTTGATGCTTGAGACATGCGAAGCTAGGGCCGTGACAGGAACACGGGTGGAGAGTGCGCGGACAGCGGCGGAGCTCCATGGCATCGAACGTTACTATACAGATGCTCTGGAGATGGCGAAGCAGCCCGACGTTGACATCGTGGCAGTAACGGTGAAAGTGCCGGAACACGATCAGTTGATCAGGTTAGCGACTGAAGCCGGAAAGCATGTATACAGCGAATGGCCGCTTGCACGGAACACTGGGGAGGCGGAAGCACTTCTAGCGCTTGTGGAGGCACGGGGTGTAAAACACCTCGTCGGTCTTCAGGCCCGAGGCAATCCAACCGTCCGCTTTATCCGGGACTTAATCGCGAATAATATCGTGGGCCGTGTCCTGGCGGTAAATGCCGAGGTCAAGCTGCCGGCATTCCCGACGACCAATGGGAACGTGGATTTGGCACATGTCTATCTTTTGGAAGAGTCTAATGGGGCCGATCAACTGACCATCGGGGCGGCGCACGTGCTCGATTCGATTGAATTTATGGTGACACCCTTTACTGAGGTGTCCGCATTATTAGCTACGCAATACCCGGAGGTGAATGTACTGGAGACTGGTACAACGGTACGGGCGAATGCACCGGATCATGTACTAGTTTCCGGGAAATTGGCCCAGGACGCGCTTGTATCGGCACAATTCGTTAATGCCGGCTCGCCTGGCTTCACTCTGAGGATAATAGGAACCGCAGGTGAACTGGTCGTAACGCCGCGGGATGGGTTGATGTTTCAGATGGACCGGCTAAACCTTTGCCTAATTAGACCGTACGTGGAATCCGAAATGCTCGAAACACCAAAGTCCTATGCTTCCAAGAGTATGGGGGATATACCACCAGGACCGGAGCACAACGTTGCTCATCTCTACGCTTTATTCGCCGAGCGGCTTGCCGGAGGCGAAGGGGAGTACCCTTGCTTCAAACAGGCAGTCAGGGTGCATCGCCTGATGGACGCCATCCGCAAGGCCTCCGCATTAGGCGTTCGTCAAATCGTGTGATAGAGGCACCCTTATTAGGTACTTTAAACTTGCCGTTACAGACAGCGCGGTGAACCGTATCATAAATAGAGGCGAGCTTTTTTGGGAAAACGCGCAGCAGGCTTGGAAAGGTGCTTTGCCGGGCATGGGTTTGGAAGGGATCACACTTGGCAGCAAAGTCAGCGCAAACGGGCCTCTGCGAGTTTTTCGGGAAAGCAAAAGCCTCACCGCTGGTTTGGAGAAAGGGGCAATTCAAAAAATGCTTTTGGAGTGTCGGGTCAAATTCGAGCTCGATTCCAGCGACTTTGTGCTTGTCCTTCATCTGGATCTGCTTCATCACTTTTACCTTGACAGAAGACCCTATCTCCACCGCTCAGGTAGGCAAACAGAACTTAGAGGGCGACTAACTCTGCGAGCTTGGCCGCAACGTCTGCCATTGGCTCTTCTGCAGTGTCCAAGCCACTTCGTGATCCGAGCAAGGGACTGACTTCGCGAAGAGCTTCATATGTTGTCTCGTGTACAATCGGAACGAGTCGCTCACGGGCGAGGAGTGCCGAAAGTTCTTTGTCGGCGATGCCCTCTTTTGGAAGACGGCGTAAAAGCGCAGGCGTAACCAGCACAATCCCTACTCGCGAGTTCGCCAAGCCCTTGTCTATGGCGCGTAGCAACGGCACGCCGAGGCCAACGTCCTTCTCGCTGAACCAGACGGAGACACCACGTGACTCAAGCAGATCGTGCAACTCCTTCGCGGCTCCCTGCCGGTCGTCCCACGCGTGGCAAAGGAAGACGTCCCGAAGGTCAGGTCGATTTGCCAGGTTTTCGACGCTGCTGCGGACTGGTGTGAGTGCCCGAACTTGTTCAGGCGTGTACCACACGGATGAACCTGCTCCCGACCAGCGCGGCTTTGAACTGCGGCTTGAACCTCCACCACTGCTTCGTGCGTCACCACTTCTTAGGGACGGGGAGTAAGATGAGGGTGAGTACGAGCTGTAGCCACCACTGTAACCACTACTACGGCCATAACGCCCACCGCATGCTGGGCAGTTGGCTGCGGCACTTGCAGAGCGATGCCCATTTACCGGGGCTGTACATCTAGCCATTTCTCTACCTCCTAATATGATTTTCCTATATATATCTTAAATCTATGAAGGAAAATAATCCATATATTTGATAGATTGTATGGTATTTTGAATTTGGTAGAGATGTTAAGTTTGCTATTTGACAGAGACACTGGTAAGGCTATCGGAAAGAATCCTATAGGCTTTTTTATTAGCCAGAACTATACAGCATATGTGTAGCACATGGGAGACACAACTCACCAGATTTATTAAGAAAAATTCCGTACTTTCTGGGTACCGATGCCCCTCGGCTCCATTTTGTTTATCAGACAGGACGTCCAATCGGACGTCCTCTTTGATTTGTCTTCCTTCATGGCGGTTGCTAAAGCCGCGTCACTGCTGGGTTTTTAGCGATCCATGAAGCATATGAGAAGAATTTTGCTGATTTACATGGTGGTACCACAAGTCATTGCCAATCAGAAACCATTGTTTTCTCGTACAGAACAGCTTCTTCTCCTGCGATTTGGATGGTCAAATAAAGTTTACCAGTGTCTCTGTTCACCGTAAGTTTGGAAATATACTTACGTGCCATAGTATGCAGGAGTTGAGGGTTCATGATCTCCTGATCAAGAAGACCAAGGAACGTTTGAATGTCATACCTTATTGCTGCTATAACTTCCTCCGACATATCGAATTCCACCCAGTTTGCTGATAGCCGCGCATGCTCCCCAGCCTTATGGGCAAGATCAGATTGCATCTCATCCAGCATTTCTTTATGGTATGACTTGCTCTTACCCGCCAGCATATCCTGTTCCAACAGTTGTATTCGCTTGGTTAAGAAATCAATTTCATTCTCAAGGTTCACTTTCTGCGCTACCTTGTGATGATTGCTATCCATGTAATGTTGCTTGAGTTCATTCTCCAGATTATCATTCATAAGCAGCCTCATTAATGCGATTCGCATACGATTGGCTACTATCTCTTCCACCTTCTCCTTGTTCCAGCCAACATACGGGCAATATTCTTTCCCTTTACGGAGATAGCCACCGCATACATAGTACTGGCGTTTACCGCCTTTCACCTTGCTTGATGTGGAGTTGCCTACCATTGGAGTGCCGCATTTGTCGCAGGTCATGATGCCTCGAAGCCAGAATGGGGGGGAGGGCTTTCTGTCGTATGACTTATGGGTTTCGCCGCCGCCATTCTGTCTCTCCTTAGCCTTAGCTTGGCAAGCTTCGAACACTTCTGTAGTGATAATTGGTGGATGCGCGTTATCTTTAATAATCCATTCAGAACGGTCACGCCACTTGACTCCCTTTGTTTGATACTCCTGTTTGTTCCAGCATCTGCGGCCAATATAAGCTTCATTGAAGATAATGGCTCGGATTGTGCTTGATGACCAAGTACCTCCTTTTTGAGAGGGTATCTGCTGACGATTAAGCTCTGATGCAATCTTTGTATAGCCCATGCCTTCGTATGCATATTGGTTGAAGATGTACCTCACAATATCAATCTCTTCCCGAGAGCCCAGCACCCATACAGCTTTGGTCTTCTGGGCTTTCATTGCAATGTGCTCTGTCCGATAGCCATAAGGGGGAGTGCCGCCGTTGTTATATCCTTGCTTTGCATTTTGGCTCATTCCCTTGCGCACTTCTACGGCCAGATTGGCATTGAAGAACTCGGACATAATCTCCAACATGCCTTCCAGGAGCTTATCCTGTGGAGTTTCAGCTTCCGTCTGCTCTATAACGGAAAATACTTTGACGCCTACCTTGGCAAGCAGGGACTTATAAATGACATGATCATCACGATTGCGGGAGAAGCGGTCAAACTTGTGAACCAGAATAGCCTCGAATGGCCGACTGGAGCGCTTGGCTATTGCAATCATCTTTTGGAACTCAGGACGGTCATCGGTCTTAGCTGATTTTCCTTTCTCAATGAACTCATTTACGATGATATGACCACGTTCCTGGCAATACTGCTGGATAGCTTTCATTTGGGCGGGGATGGACAATTCCTTTTCAGCTTGGTGTTCAGACGATACACGGACATAGATTGCTACTTTCATTTGGACGCAGCTCCTTTTGTATGTGGTTTTTTGGGCATAAAAAAAGCAGGCACACCACAAGGGCATGCCTGCGTAAAGCAACACTATGAAAATAGAGGAAATCATAAGCTACTCGTTGAATTGATGATTATCATAAATCGATGCTGGGGGAATAAAAGATGGCGGAACTGGTTACTGAGCTTGATGAAGTGGTAGTAAACGTGAAGCAGTTCAATGCTGACCTAGCCAACGGGGAATACATTGAAGGAAAATTAATTGCAGAGAAGCTAAGTGAATTTAAGCATTGGTATTACATCTCGGAATTGGACATGTTTGGTCCAAGTAAGTACATAGGATATAAAACCATGATCTGTAAAGATTACAGTGTATATAATGATGGCAGAGAAACGGAGAAAGTTCTTAAAAAGTGGTTTATGATCCTTGCTGAGGATGACAGTCTATATACGTCGCTCTGGGTAAAACTGAATGATCTCCATTATGAGCACGGGAAGAACCTTCGGAAGAATGCCGAGATACATATACTCAAGTAGTTACTTTGGGGCGCTTAGCTTCCTTAGGGATACTTCCCTATGGGCTGCGTCCCAAATTTCTTTATCAATGATTGCAGGATGGCACTCCTTGGTCACAATCCATTCCTCAGGTGGATTCTTATGACCATCCACCTCTGATTTCTTGTTCCAGGTTCGGTACCCCAGGTAGGCATGATTGCTCAAGAGAGAAAGGACAGTGGATGGCCGCCATACCTTGCTGTCAATCTTCTGCTTATTAAGGTAGGAAGCGATTTTCCTGCCACCCCAGCCTTCAGCAGCCAATTGGAAGATGCGCTTGACTGTCTCCACTTCATGATTAGGCCCGTATTCAAACGTTACCTTTACTCCATTCCTCTTGAGCCGATAGCCATATGGAGCTCTGCCGCCACAGTGGAAGCCCTGAATGGCATTTTCGCGCATGCCTTTCAGGGTCTCGTGCTTTAAGTTCATGTTGTAGAATTCAGATATAACCTCCAGCATCCCCTCTAGTAGCAGCCCATGGGGAGTATCTGGTTCAGTTGGTTCAGAGGCCGATAAAACAGAAATGCCCTGCTTTTTGAGCAGGGCTTTGTAAATGATATGATCTTGTCTGCTTCGGCTGAATCGGTCAAACTTGTGAACCAGAATGGCTTTGAAGTTCTTATCTGGCTGCTTTGCCGCGGCAATCATTCTCTGGAATTCAGGACGTTCCGCTGTCTTAGCAGACTTGGCTTCATCCACATATTCTTCAATGATCGTCCATCCCCTATCTACTGCATAGCGCTGTAAAGCCTCCCTTTGAGCGGGGATAGATAATTGACGTTCTGCTTGTTGTTCCGATGAAACGCGGAGATAGATGACAACATTCATTTGGTAATGCTCCTCTCAATTCGTATTGTTGTTACTCCAGGTCTTAGCTGCCCTCTTTTCTGTTTTCCAGCTCATCTCACCGCTGGATTGCTCGCTGTAAACGCAAAGAAGCCCGAATCCAGTAGGGATTCAGGCAGGTGCTAGTATCTATATAAATGCCATTATGGCTTTAGGGGAATGTAACTCTTTTTGTCATTATAGATAGTGATCGAGCACCATCTCCGTTGTGGGATAGGTGCTCTTTGTTTATTAGTTCTGGGCCTTCTTAATAGCATATTTGATTTCGATTACAGCAAAAACCGATGATTACCAGGATGAACCATATAAGAGTGGAGAAGGCTTTGCCTCCGTCTGGACAAGTGATCATAAAAAAAGGCACACCACTTGGCTACGTCTACTGGAAGCGAGTAAGTAGGATGTTTGCGATGCTGAAAGAATAACGTATAATTAGGTGGAAAAGGAAATAGCAACAAGTAGGATCTCCTTGTGTTAGGTGCATATAGGATACAAGACTGTTCATTCGGAGGTATAGTATGGAATATATTTATGCTAGTGCAATTGTTTTAATGATCATGGCAGGTATCTTTATAGGAAAACGGATTATGACAAGAAGGGTCTTACTAAACAATTCATCAAGTTCTTTGTTAGATATTAAGACTAGACCTTGGATTATCGAAAAAGCAAATGACACGAGTTTAAGTGCTTACACTCAGAGGAATAAACTTGTTCTTACTGAGAAGCTTAAGGATGGTTTAGGCGGATTACTTAAACTTACACCTGAAGCTAAGCAGATTATTACGAAGGAATCTAAGTTGTTATTTAAGTTCAGCGACGAAATCAGCAAGGGGATTGATAAAGGTATTTATAAGCAGATGATGGCCAAAGGTAGCAACAACCAATACTTAGGCATGGCTGCAGATAATAAAGGGAAAATTGTTGGCCATGGAAAGCAAATGAATCAAGATATTAAAAAAATTAATCCTGCAAAACTTGCAAATGTGGCATTGGGTGTTATGAGTGTAGTAACAGCTCAAGAATATCTGGACAGAATAAACCAACAATTACTAAGTATTGACCGAAAAGTAGATACGATTTATAGACACTTAAAGAATCAACAGTATGGTATTAGTAAAGGAAATTTAGAACATTTGAAACTAATATCTCTGGGAATGTATGATATTACTGATAAGCATTCAATGCTATATCAATCTGATATACTTAGAGTTATTAATGCAACGCTACAACAAATAGAAGGCATTATGCAGTCAGTTGTTCCACTTATGTCAGAAATGGTGAATCTAGATGTTAAGTCATGGGTGAAGATGGACAAGTATGAAACTATGATATTGGATATCATTAAGAACTTTGATGATTATATAACTCTTGGAATTGGAAATTTAGAAGTGTTGGCGGTAAGTGTTAAAATCCACAATGAACTTCCAGGGAAATCAGTGAACTTTGATAACGCTGCACTTGAAAAGACTGAGTATTATCTTAGTAGATTTCAAGAAATTGAACTTGAATTCACTCGTATCGCTAATCAGAAAATGTCAGAGTTAAACGCAAGTATGAGATCATCTGAAAAGAATTTTGAAAGGTATACGAGACTCGGATCATTTCTTGATAATGTAAAACTGAAGATACACTCGAGTTACAATGATGTTCAGAGCATACACAATGATGAGGTAAAGATAACGAGACCTTTTGATATTCAAATAGAATGTGATTCTGAAGGGAACGTAGTAAATGCGTATCAACTGGTAAAGCAGGATGTATCTTGAATATGGATTATATAATGAAGTAGAAGCCTGACAAATAACTGTCAGGCTTTTTAATTGATCATACGCTTCTCACAAAATACCCAAACTCCGAAGGATTCAGGTAAAAAATGATATATAATGGCCTGTCGGCTCTTGTTAGATATGGGCGATAGTAAGCCAGTCAAGGCCGCGAAGCGTCATTTCAGTCTTGACGGGCGTTTGTTATCGCCGACACTTTCCCATTCCCCAGCCCGTTGGCAACAAGGGAGGAAATGACAACAGCCGTAGTTAGATTACTTGGATATTCATTGGTCGATTCTAAACTAGCCTATGTAGACCGATTCAAAGATAAAGATGAAATTTGGACAGGGTTCATACCGTATGTTTCCATAGCAGTCGAAAAGGGTATTATTAGTGGCTATAAGGACAACACATTCAGACCCAAGATACCCGTTTCCCGTGCAGAAGCGGCATATATAATCTGGAAAGCATATGGTGAAGGGGCTAAGCTCCAAGCTTATGAACCATCAGGAGTTAACCCGCAGGTTAAAAAGTTTGAAGGGGATTGGAATACAATAGGCTCAGATGAACTATCCATTGCTCTTTCCTTTGCAGACTCGTCCAACGGCAGCATCACATTTTTTTCGGAGGGCGAAGGCATTACAAGACCATTTACTTATTTCCAAAACAAAACAGATAGTATAGTCATTCACTTGGAGGAAAATGAGAAAACGACTAATATGATTTTAGCGCTTCAAGATGATAATACAGTGAATTTGGAAGTGGTTTTGGGCGACACCTACACCTTAAAAAGGGTAACAGCTAATGGTGATAGTACAAACAGTGCGGCGGAGAACCCATTAGACTTAAAAGCGTTTGAGGGTGAGTGGTGGGATAAAGATAAAGTGTTCGGCTTTGAAATAAAAGCTACTGGACCAGACAGTGGAACAATAGAGTATATTGACCGATTCTCCATAACAGAGCTTTTTACCGTCGTATCTTCCAACGCCAAGAGTATTGTCATTCAGATTGGAGACAGTAAGAAGGTAGTCTCACTTACGTTGTTTAGTCAAGATACGCTGATGTACATTGATGGTATGTTTACATTTGATATGTCTCGAAAATGATGACGAAGCGCCTATGAGGCGCTTTTTTAATGCATATGAGGAGGATATTTTTATGTTTATGTCGAATATTTTCCAAAATAAGAGAAGTTAAATATTACTAGGTTTGGGGTGGTATGGTGTCGGATGAATACGAATTAGAAAAGCTAAAGGCTAATTTAGTATATCTAATGGATGCATATATGTCTGTCATGGAAATACTAGAAAATTGCAAGGATGAACATGGAGTCAGTTATATATCCCAACCTGAAATTGCAAGAAGATTAGGGGTATCTCAAACTGCCATTGCAAAACGTTTTAAAAACTTAATCAGATTCGGCTCAGTGAAGAAAATAGGGTATAAGAACGCCTATATGCTGATAAATAAGGATATCTTAAAAAACACACCGCTAGGGTTACTGGCTAAACTAATGATTGAGCTAGAGAAAGATCCAGATATTAGGATTGACTACTATAAACAAGCGGAGCTAATGAAGGTTTCATATCGGGATGTGCAGATTGCTTGGGGTTATCTTACCTTTGTAACATCATAGATTATATGTGCTAATCGTTAGGGGGTGATATTCATGAATGCTCGCAAGAACCACCATTATGTATCTCAATCCTACCTGAAAGCATGGAGTAACAATCATCATAAAGTTTGGGCGTATCGTGTTCTAGTCTCACACCAATCGGTCCCAGAATGGACACAATCATCTATAAAAAGTATAGCTAATCATCAGAACTTGTTTACCAGGAGTATGGAAGGTCAAGATTCAGATGAAATTGAGATATGGATGGATCAGCAAATAGAGACACCAGCGCAGATCGCCTTATTAAAAGCTCGTTCTGGTGAACAATTAGACCAACATGATTTGCATAAGCTGTTGCGATTCGTTGCTCTTCACAGTATACGATCTCCTGCTTTTTACATGGAAAATATGCCTCGCTGGCAATTAGAAATGCCTACATTACTTAATGATGTGTTGCAGTCCACTGTTGAGAAATTGCAGCAATCTGAGGGTATAGGCAGTTCTCAAGTTAGTGATATTCATGGTGATTCCTTATTGATTCCATTGAAGGTTTCAAAGGAAATAAGCGAGGAGTCTGAATGGGGGCATTTAAAGGCAGAGTTGCTCTTAGGGCGTGGTATTTGGCTTTTTACTATTCGTCATATTCTTTCAAGTACTTACCAGGTTCTGACCGAGCATACATGGAGCATACTTGAAGCTCCTAAGGGGTTGGAATGGCTAACAAGTGACAATCCAACGATAAGACTTAATTATTATGATACAGATTCGTATGATTTTAAAGGAGGATGGGGGAATAAAGGTTCAGAGGTCGTCTTCCCTCTATCTCCAAGATTTCTATTATATACACAAGTTGGTAATCATGAAAATATAAGTGGAATTGCTCCAAGAGAACTGTATATCATGTTGAATCGGTTTATCGTAGAGAATGCACATCGCTATATCTTTGCGTCTAATTCTGTAAAGGATGTTAGCAAAATCAGACCGCGGAATGTAAATAAAGAAATTTTTGACCAAGAGAAACAAGAGTGGGAGAGTTGGCATGCACGACAAAAAGAACTGGAGCAGGAGTATCAAAAGAATAAAGAGGGATAAGCTATGAAACTTGAGGAATGTTACTTCTGGTATTATACACAACAAATAGAAAATGAGGGATATCCTCATTAGGAGCTGCTTGAGATACCTATCACATCAGATATATGAGTCTAAGATATACCTGGAGTCAACAACATAACTTTTCACCTCAAAGATCTTTGGATCTGGACAATGGTTCAATAGAATGAACGTGTGGATTGAAGAAATGTCCTGACTCATTTACTTCTATGTTTGCGTCTGGGTTAAGAATAACTAGATAAGTAAACATGTTGTTAATGGAGACCTGAGACATTAGTAAGCTTGGATATTGTTTGTGCTTCTCTATTGTCACAATATGACCTGATCTTCGTAGTCCTTCAGTTGGCTCATCTCCCAAAATTGCCCTCTCCACCAATGAAACAATTTGATATTCTGGAAGTTCACCCAGTCTTACATACCTTCTTATTGCATCGAATTCTTCAAGGAGCGCTAATTTACTCCCATTAAGATAGGTAAAGTAATTGAATGCGATTTTAGCAATTGCTCGGTAGATAACTGTATCAATTGTACCTTGCATTTGGAATAGACCAGTATCTGACTCATTCCTTCCAGACCTATCGCCTTCCACTTTGAAAGAAATTCCTTGCATTGCTAATCTCTCAGTAGCTAACTCTATATCACATTCTAATAAAGTTATGCTTCCAGCCGAATTAAGGTCCACACCAAGCTTCATGAGTTCTTCTTTTGTCGGGATTTCATAGAGCAGAAAAAATAGCCATTCCTGAGTGTCACCTTGTAAAAAGCCTATCTGATTTCTTGCCAACATCATTACAACTTCATTTTTTTCGCTGGAGTACTCTCTGTATGTTATAGCTCCCTTTAATGGTCCTTCTGCTACTCTAAATCTTAACCGTGCTTGTTTGCCAGTGCCTTTGTATTCCTTAGCCTGTTTTATTCCATGATTGAACCTAAGCATACCTTCATACGAATCTCGTGCTAATGGAAGTTCGAGGGTGTTACCGTAGTACTGATTGCACTCATCACACACAGTATCTATGAGTGTGAAGTTATTTTCAAACAGACCAAAGGCTTGTGGTAGGACATGTTCTCTTTTCGTAAAAGCTGATTTAGGTTTTTCTTCTAGGCAATAGATGCATCTGCTCATGATCTATCCTCTCCCTGCTCACAGTAAGACGACTTATTATACGGATAATGCCTGATCTTATGAATTTCAGATTATAGCCCATCTTTAATATAACAGAAGGGGAAATACTGAAAAAGATCTTCTAGGTAGGAGTGATCACAATGTTAATAGATTGTCCATTCTGTGATGTTACAATTGACGCCCACGAAAGAGGGACGGTTACTCGTCAAGACGAACAAATTCCTCATCACACGACTCACTTATTAGAATGTCCTCGATGCGGTGAACCCATTGTGGCGGGTCAGGATTTGGTCCACCTATATCTTGATGTAATGGATTGGACTATTGCTAAACGCCTTTGGCCCTCACCTCAAAAGTATTCTACAACAGGATTGCCTAACATTGTATCGACTTCCATTGAGGAAGCAGAGAAATGTTACAAGGGTAAAGCTTATATAGCTTGTGCTGTAATGTGTGGAAGAGCCATCGAGGCAATCTGCAAAGATAATCAAACAAAGAGCAGCAATATAGCTGCTGGATTAAAGGAACTATTGGAGAAGCAAATAATCGACAGTAAGATTTATCAATGGGCTGAAGCACTTCGCTTACACAGAAACATAGGTGCTCATGCTAATGACGAGGTTATCTCTAAGGAAGATGCACAGGATTTGCTTGATTTTACCAAAGCTATTTGCGATTACATCTATCTATTAACAGAGAAGTTCAAAACTTTCATGGAACGTAAGCAAAGTCTAAAAGACAACCACCAATTATAAGGTAATTATAAACATGCTTAGTTATACATAAAGGAGGATTTTATGCATTACCTTAAGTCCAAAAGGGAGCAGGTGATATTAGTGAAGGTCTCCAAGATTACATTTCAAAAATAAAAAGGGAAATTCATAGAAGAATAAGAACTGGTCAGTGGGAGAAACATAGTTAGAAGGATTGCCCTCGACTTTAACCTGCATTTAGCTCTTTGATCTCCATTTAGAGTTATAACCCTGTGCGTCCTTCACTCAAGACAAATTAATGAAGATTGATGGCGCTTTTACATATCATACGTCTCGAAAATAATTTGAAGCGCCTACGTGGCGCTTTTTGTTTTTGGAGGGCATTTTGTATTGGCACAAATGGCATGTTGCATGTTTAAAAAATCAGAAATATTTGAAAATAGGTCATATTACCTAATTGCTTTTTCATTTTCCAAAAAGCAGGAGAATAGTTGTGATTAGTCGAAATGTGGTACCAATCCCTTATCTTATTGTATTCGAGAAAAACTTACTGATAAACAATTGGAGGACACATTTATATGGCCACAGATTGGGCATCAAATATGTATCGTGTGGGCTCAGAATGCAAGGGGTTTGAAGGAAGCTTATCGGAAGAGGATATTAAAGAAGCACGATCCCAAATCGAACCATGGTTGTCTGCTCTATTTCAAAGCGAGCATCTTGCTCTGCTATTGGGAAGTGGATTTACATCGTCTATTGGTTACCTCACCAAATCGAGTGCAACTGGAATGGGGAGAGTTCAGTCGTTTGGTTGTAAATACGAGGCTGAGCTAAATGCTTATGCAGAGAGTTCTGCTAAAGCTTGCGGGCGTGGTACGGCAAATATTGAAGATCAAATTCGGACAGCACTTGCCTTAATAGAGGGGTTAAAAATCATTCAGGATACTGAACTCCCAAATTGGGAGGAAGCACTAAAAAGAATATTCACAGACTTTATCAGTAGCTTACTAGAGACAGAGCAGGGAATAAACGAGAAAATTACAGAAGGTTCGACTGATGGTCAACTTGCTCAAAGTATTCTTATTTCATTTCTGATGAGCTTTGCAAGCAGGACAGCAACAAGAGAGCGCTTGAATATTTTTACAACAAATTATGACAGGTTAATTGAATATGCATGTGACCTCATTGGCCTACGAGTTGTTGACCGATTTGTAGGGACACTTACTCCAATTTTCCGATCATCCCGAATCGATATAGATATGCATTATAATCCTCCAGGAATAAGAGGGGAGCCCCGATATCTGGAGGGAGTTGTTAAATTGACAAAATTACACGGTTCTTTGGATTGGCACTATGCTGACAAGGTGCTACAAAAATGGCCAGTTCCCTTCGGAGCGCCCCCTAAATACTTTTATGACGTTGATGATCCTATCAAAAAAGTCATGATATACCCAAACCCAGCTAAAGACGTGGAAACTCTTCAGTATCCTTATGCTGAGTTATTCCGAGATTTTTCCGCTGCACTGTGTCGTCCTAATTCTGCAATCATTACATACGGTTATGGATTTGGAGATGACCACATTAACCGCGTTATAGCTGATATGCTGACCATTCCGTCTACTCACCTAGTTATCATTTCATTCGACACTGCTGGAGGCAGAATTCCTAAGTTTGTTGAAAAAGTTGGGCGGGATGCCCAAATATCATTACTGATTGGTAACCATTTTGGGGACATCAGTAATTTAGTCAAACATTATTTACCCAAATCTGCTATTGATACTATTACTATGAGGAAATCTGAGTTGCTTGCTAAAAGGGCGGTGTCTCAACAAGCCACAAGCCATACTGATAACAAAGCAGACGAAAGGGAATCAACCCTATGACAACTCCAATAGAAGGATTGTCCTCATTAGTAGTTGGGACCGTTGAATCTGTTTCGCCTCGAGAATTTAAAGTTATTTTGGATGCAGATGCCCCACAAACTACTGCTATGAATGCTGGAATACCAAGAGGTTGTCCAAGGATCAATGGATACATACTTATTCCGAATGAGCAAGGAGCCGTAGTTGGATTGATTTCATGGATAGGAATAGAGCGTTCCATGTATCCTAAAAGAACGGGTTTAAAGGATTTTGGACTCATTGACTTACCGTTCCCAACGAGAAAGTTATGTATAGTGCCCTTTGGAACACTTTGTAGAACAAATGAAAGTATTGAATCCTATGAACTTCGCCGCGGCATATCCATATTCCCTTCTGTGGGGGATAAGGTGTGTATTCCCACAGTAAAGCAGCTTAGATCAATAGTTGAGGCGAGTGGGACTAACAAACGTGTTATCATCGGAAAGGCTCCTTTAGCAGAGAATGTCCCTGTAAGTATTGATCCTGACAAAATATTTGGTAGGCATCTGGCTATACTAGGGAACACTGGTAGCGGTAAGTCTTGTTCTGTCGCTGGGATTGTACGCTGGTCTTTAGAAGCAGCTAACAAGAGTAAGAAAGAGCTAATGGAAAAAGGAATAGTATCTGGGAGTATTGGCTCCCCAGCTACTGTTAGCGCTAATGCCCGTTTTATTATCCTTGACCCGAATGGTGAGTACTCAAAACGTTTTCTGATATGGGTGCCCGTGTATTTAAATTACAGCCTGACATTGTTGCTGAACAATTGAAGGTACCAGCTTGGTTATGGAACAGCCATGAGTGGGGTGCCTTTTCAAGAGCCTCCTCTCAAGTACAGAGACCTATTCTTTCACAAGCTTTAAAAGGAATTCGTGAGGGTTTATCAATTAGTGATCCATTAGAGAGAAAGCTGATAAGAGTCTTTAAGGGAAGGTACTTGCAACTAGGTACGGTTATTGGACAAGGACCGCTTGGATATTCAGGCTTCCCTGCGCGGCAGAATTGTGGTCAAATGCTCGAGAACATCCTTAATGAGAGCGAACATTACTTTCAAGAGGTAAGCATGTTAGGCGTATCAAGCATTTGGGAAATGGGACTAAACGCCTTGAAGGAAAAATGCAAAGAAATCATAGGAGTCTATAAAAAGAAAGAGTACTTTAGTGATTTTAGTGAACCAGTGCTGTTACAAATTCATTCACTTATCTCCAACTTCCTGGAATCAGTTCAAGCAGAAGCCACAGTACTAGTTAGTGGGGTTGATGCAGATTCCCCTGTTCCGTTTAGCATTGGAGATTTTCCAAATTATTTAGAGGCGGTTGCAGCGGAAGCGGGAGGGGGCACTGCAACCAATATTCAATACTTAATAATGAGAATTAGGACTATGCTTAGTGATCGAAGGTTTAACCAAGTAGTTACACCACCAACTGACCCTACTTTTGAAGAATGGCTAGAAACTTATGTTGGTAAAGATCAAGCTCAGAATGGGCCAGTAGCAGTTATCGATTTGTCGTTAGTACCCTCAGATTTACTTCATGTCATTGCTGCGGTTATTTCGAGAATAGTATTCGAAGCAGTGCAGAGGTATAAAAAGCTTAATGCTGGCAAGGAGTTGCCGACAGTGCTTGTGCTTGAAGAGGCGCATACCTTTATTAAGAGGGATATTGCAGATGATCAGTCATCAGCCGCGAGCATTGAGTGTAGAAAGATATTTGAGAAGATAGCCAGAGAAGGACGCAAATTTGGTTTAGGGCTTGTACTCTCCTCTCAACGGCCTTCTGAATTATCTCCAACTGTCTTATCTCAATGCAATACCTTTCTTTTGCACCGCATTGTTAATGACAGGGACCAAGAGCTTGTAGGTAAACTTGTACCTGACAATCTTGGGGGACTACTGTGTGAACTTCCGAGCTTACCTGCTGGAGAGGCAATTCTAATGGGATGGGCTTCTCCGATTCCCGTTCTTGTAAAAATGAAGGAATTGCCTGCTGAGAACAGACCCGAATCCTCTGATCCCCAGTATTGGGACGTGTGGGTAGGATGTGAGGAACGCAAACTTGATTGGACTGGCCTTGTGGAGGACTGGAGACAGTAAAAGTTGGAAGTTGGACTTAAAGTATTAAACCACTTGTCTATGGAAATTTCATAAGGCTTTATAACTAGTCCAGCGGCAGAAACCGCCAGTCTAGTCTGTACTATATAGATTGTTTATAGGTTATAATAATAAGGAGGAGATTTGAAATGGCAACTTGTGTCTCTCTGATTAACATGAAGGGTGGCGTTGGTAAGACAACACTAACCTTTAATTTAGCTTGGTATGCCGCATATCGAAGGAAGCTAAAGGTACTTGTTGTTGATCTAGATCCTCAAGCTAATGCAAGTCAATATTTAATGGGAGCAGAAGCTTATAAAAAATACCACGATGAAAACCGACCGACTGTCTTTCATATTTTTGAGCAGTTTACCCCATCAGGTTTTGGGGGGACAATGTCTCCGTCAATATTGGATCCACGTACAGTAATATACCCAGTAAAAAAATTTAATAATGGAGGACACATAGATTTAGTGCCTTCCCGTTTAGAATTATCATGGACTTTAAAAAATCCAACCAACAAGGACCATTTACTGGCACGTTTCTTAGCGGGAGTACAAAAGGATTACAACTTGATACTAATAGATTGTGCACCTACTGAATCCATTTTGACTACTGCTGTTTATAGGGCCAGCAGATTCGTAGTTATTCCAGTAAAGCCAGAGTTCCTTGCATCTATTGGTCTACCGTTGCTTGTGCGCTCGTTAGAACTCTTCAAACAATCATTTGGAGATCAAGAGATAGATATCGCGGGTATTGTTTTTAACGATGCTGACCCCACTTTAACTTTCGGAGAACACAACATTCATCGTGAGGACGTTCGTCAATATGCATCAAAGCAAGGATGGCACGTATTTGAGAATGAAGTTAGACATTCCAACTCATATCCAAAGGGCGCACGAACAAAACAGCCTATCTTTCTAACAGATTATGCTCGTTCACAAGTTATAAATGAATTTAAAGCATTTGGGGACGAATTCCTGAAAAGGGTGGGATTCTAAAGTATGAGCTCAAAGCAAGAACTTTTATTAGATTTGCTGAAGATTAAGGTTAGATATTCCGAAAGAGATATGATTGATGTATTGAATATACTCCAAGATGAACCCCAAAACGAGCACTTAAGTAAGGTACTCCAATTGATTGCTCAACTTAACAATACTCCTTCGAAAAGGGGAAGGGGGAATACACCAAAAGAAAGTAAGTTTGATCTTCTCAAAGAATCTGATCCCCAACACTATACTACATTGCATGATTTTCAGATGAAGCTTATAAATCGGCAGGTACTTAACGAGCCAAGAGAACTTAAAAGGCTTACTGCAGAATTGGGCCTTAAAGAATCTACATCAAGAAAAAGGGGACAGACGATTCGTCTAATCATAGAAGTACTGGCAGCTATGTCGCCTGAAGAGGCAAACCAACTAATAGAGCAATATTCGCTTCGCGTGGAGGATAATGTAAGTCAGTTTGGGCTAATTGCTGATGCTATATTACAAAGACCAGCAGATTCGAATGAATGAGTTCATTTGTTGTTGTTTTTAAAATACGATATTTTTCGTGAAAATTGTTTACGGGGCGTCGCTCGGGTGACATCAAAACTGTGACTACACCCGTAGAAGCCTATGTGGCGTTGCCTTCGGACAGGGGTTCAGCCCGCGCGGACCGGAGCGTAAGCGCAGGGAGCACGGCATCTCAATCTACCGCTAAGGTTGTCCTCGCAGATTAGGCTTCGTCAGCAACTTAAATCAAGATTGAGATACTCCCCTCGGCTCCACTTCCCTGTCCGAAAATATCGGACAGGACCAAGAAAGACACATTCTCTAATAACAGAGATATGTGTCTTTTTTTGATTTACACAACCAGTAAATGGATCCGTGCCAGCTATGTCAGATGCGAAGCGTTCAAACCGATATCCGTATTCATCCTATTGATCCTTTTTAAGCAACTTGTTATAACCTTTATTACTTAAACCAACCTTTTTCATATGGACTTTTGCTTTTACCTTCAAATTAATTTTTGGCAGGACGTTGATGTTATCATCCTCCATCTGCTTCCATTGTGTTGGGAATTTTCTATATATCACGTCGGAGATTCCCGCGACATCTGCGTCTGACTTCAAAATGGCAGTCCAGGCTTTGCTGCAGAGGGACTCCACTTCTTTTGCCAGACTTTTCTCCATGTTATCAATAATCTCCGGATCTAATAAATTTTCGGAACACCCTGTTTCATCCAACCACCCTTTAATTTTGATAGAGGCTGTCACCTCATATTTACCTTCCGTTTGTTTAATGGAAATGGTGGTCTTGGAATGGGATACCATATAATTCGAGTCCTTGGCTGCGCTCTTCTCCGGATTGCAGGCAAAAGAAATACTGGAATAGTTGACCTTATCCCTTAAGAAGGAAACGCCCAGTGCTTCATTTTCACTCATCCATCCAACAAGTTTATTATGTTTGATTATGGCAGCCCGTTTTAATCTTAACTTGGAGGGAACAGTAGTTTGATGCAACTGGTCGAGGTTGGTGACTTCTTTCCCTCCGGAAATCGTAATTTCCGGGACGAGTACGCTGTGAGAGGGACTGAGTTGGTGTTTAATTAAATCATACATTCTGACGTATGGAATTTTGGATAAATATTGCTGCTGCTTCTCCAGAATTCGTTCCATCCCGATGCCTGGGATGGGCTGCACGCTGAGAAGCTGCTCCAGTATGGATCTTCCGTCTCCGGAAGCAATCAGAACATTTACCGTTTCCCGGGAGTCTGAATTGCGGAGGTAAAGATCGATCATTTGATTGATTCCCGCTTTGGCCGCGTCTTCCCCAATGATCAGCACCCGGTTATGCCCGAAATAAAGCTTTCGGGAAGCCTCCAGATAGCTTTTGGAAACAGCATCCTTAATCGTGACTCCTTCTGTGGAATACACTTCGATAGGTACGTGGCCATTTGACCGGCCGACAGTTCCTGCGGCTGCGGGAATAGCGGAGGGAACTACGACCTGAAAGGAAATCACCCATTTTCCTTCTTTATTGATATCCATGGAAGATGCAGATGTAATAGATAATTCGTTCAATTCCATCCGGTCCCAACAGCCGCTCAACAGTATAGAGGTCAGGATTATTGTAATCATCAAGATTCTTTTCTTGAGCATAGGAGCGCCCCTTGATTTTCGGGTTGTTCATTTCCAGCGATTAGGGTTATTCTTCGTAAAGGCGATGGGAACTATTCCATAAGGATGAAATCAAAAAGCCAACAACGTCTGAGCGGGACCGTTGTTGGCTATTCCGGTTTACAGGTTTTCAGCTGAGCTAGAAACACCAGGAGTCCAGGATAAAGATTCTCCGAGCCCTTTCCTAACCATACCCAATGCCCCCAAGTATCAAGCAAACAGAGTTTGGCCCCATACGGGGAAAGTGGTTACTCATGAATCTTATGGCAGTCCTAAAGAAATTGCCCACAAGCCGCGGCTCTTTCTTTAAACTCAGATGATCGGTATAATTGGGAAACGGACACAATTTCGAAATCAATTGCCCAGGAGTCCATACCATGTTTACTAAAAAAGTATTCCATTAAAACCTTTACACTCAGTTCCTCCAGAATTATTCTGACAGGTTTTGCCGCTCTCATCTTAATCGGCTCCATCTTGCTGGCCTTGCCGGTTTCATCAAAAGGGGACAGCATTTCCTGGCTGGATGCCTTGTTCACCTCCACCTCCGCCGTTTGTGTTACAGGATTGGCAGTAGTGGACACCGGCTCCGACTTCTCCATATTTGGACAAGTGGTCTTGATGATACTCATTCAAATCGGCGGTTTGGGTTTTATGACCTTCGGTGTGATGATTGCAGTGGTGATGGGAAAGAAGATCGGGCTTAAGGAACGGCTGCTTATTCAGGAATCGGCCAATTCGCTGGCTACTCAAGGGGTAGTCAGGCTTTCCTTTAGTATTTTTCTGATTGCCTTCATTGTGGAAATTCTGGGTGCCCTCTTTCTGACACTTCGTTGGGCTTTTCATCTGGGGATAAAAAATGCCATGTATTATGGAATCTTTCATTCCATATCTGCTTTTAATAATGCGGGGTTCGGATTGTGGCCGGATAATTTAAGCTGTTACGTTGGCGATCCATTAGTGAATGTGGTGATTACCGTTTTATTTATTACCGGGGGAATCGGTTTTACAGTCATTCTCGATGTGTTTCGAAAACGCAGCCGGAAGCGGCTTGCCCTACATTCCAAGCTGGTGTTAGTAACCTCCGGAGTGCTTTGTTTGCTGGGATTCCTCGGTATTTTCCTGATCGAACTGTTTAACACTACTACCTTCGGGCCCTTAAGCTGGTCAGAGAGATTATGGGCTTCTTACTTCCAGGGAGTCGTCACCCGGACGGCGGGGTTCAATACCATTGACATTGCGCGGATGCTGCCCGCTTCCCAATTTTTCATGATCATCCTGATGTTTATTGGGGCCTCTCCGGGTTCCACAGGCGGGGGAATCAAAACCAGCACGTTTATGGTGTTGGCTCTTACCATAGCTGCTATCGTCAAAGGCCAACGAGATACAGAGCTGATGGGGCGTAGAATCCCCTAAGGCATCATCCTGCGGTCTCTGGCCATCTGTGATTGTGGTGATAACCGCTACATTCCTGCTGACTATAACCGAGCGTGAACTGCACAGAGACTTTCTTGCACTGCTTTTTGAAGCAGTATCCGCCTTCGGAACAGTCGGACTTTCCATGTCGCTGACTCCCGAGCTGTCTGTAATGGGGAAATTAATTATTACCCTGGTTATGTACATTGGCCGCTTAGGGCCGCTAACCCTTGTCCTTGCCTTGGCTCATAAGAGTGACCAAGCAAAAGTTCCGGTATCCGGAGGAGAAAATCATGATCGGGTAAAGCATCTCGAATTTGACAAGGAGGGGGTCGCCCTGAAATACCTTGCTGTTTTGCCCTATCTTGAAACTGAAAGACACATAACGGAACAGGGGCAGGAAACGGTGGTGCATACCCGTCATCTCTATTTGCACCGAACAGAAATCGCCGCCTATTCCCGGACCTTTCCCTTGAAGGAAGTGTATGACGTGTCGTTTAGGCAACTGGGTGAAGGTGAAGGTATCTTCTACCTGCATACGAAACAAGGGGTTTATCCATACCGAATGAATTGTGATCCGGCATTCTTTATAAGTACGTATAAGCAAATCTCTCGTCTGTAGCACAACTGAACAAGGTTCGACGTATTGAAACCTACCACAGACGGCCCAAGCAGCTTGGTGATCAATGAGTCTTAAATATTCCGTACTTTCTGGGTACCGATGCCCCTCGGCTCCATACGAAATAAGCAAAGTGCCTCTAACCAGTTCAGGTTAGAGGCCTTTTGCTGTGAAAGGGGAGGCAGCCCCACTTCCGAAGAGGACAGGGGTTCAGCCCGCGCGGACCGGAGCGTAAGCGCAGGGAGCACGGCATCTCAATCTACCGCTAAGGTTGTCCTCGCAGATTAGGCTTCGTCAGCAACTTAAATCAAGATTGAGATACTCCCCTCGGCTCCATAACCCGCTCCTGGATCAATATACTACTGCCTCGTCCGGAGCGGAAGCCAAGAAGCTGCTGAATGAATTCGAGTATAACCAGCAGCGTAATCTGCTCGTCCAGACATCAAAATTGACCTTTGCCGAGTTTTTGGAACACTGGATGGACAACTACATGAAATATACAACTGTGAAGAGACAACCAAGTGCTCCAATGAAAACATCATTTATGATCATGTGATTCCCTATCTCGGTGCCATCGAGCTACAGAAGCTCCAGCCGGCATTTATTCAACAATACTCCAAGTATCTCATGGATGACAAGGGACTCAAGCCGAACACTGCACATAAGCATCACGCTTGTATTCGCAAGGTATTGGATTACGGCCTGAAGCAGCAGTTCGTCCACAGGAACGTATGTGACGCGCTCACACAGCCTAAGAAAGAACGTTTTGTTGGTCAATCCTATACCAGAGATTAGCTGAATAGACTGCTTGATGCTGTCAAGGATACAAAGCTGGAGCTGCCGGTTCATCTCGCCGGGTATTTGGGCTTGAGAAGAGAAGAAATCATAGGGCTGCGATGGAAATATGTTGATCTTGATGAAGATCTTCCTGAAAGTGGTATAATTGCTATGAACTTTTAATGATAATGTGAAACAAATATTGCTAGAAGTAATCTATCTACGAGTTACTCAGGAGGGGTAAAAGTGGAGGATATGAATAGCTTCAGTAAAATTGGAGAAGGACAAGATGCAGAAGTATATGCCATAGAAGATAACAAAGTATTGAAGTTATTTCGAAATGCAAATGATGAAAAAGTGGCTCTACGTGAAATGGAGATATTAAAAACAATGTATCGGAGTGGTTTGCTTGTTCCTAAGGTTCATGAATATGTAAATATCTCAAGTAGACCCGGATTCGTTATGGAGCGAATAACTGGAAATAGTATTTTATCAACAGTTGAAAAAAGACCTTATATAATGTTAAGAGTGTCAAAGATGTTTGGTCAGTACCATTCAGACATACATAAGTTTGTAGCTCCGGTTGAGATTCCTTTGTTAAAGGAAGGTTTAGAGAGGAGTATAACTGCAGTTCATTGTCTGGACGATGAAATTATTCAATATACCTTGAAGTTACTGTCTGAATTACCTGATGGAAATTGTATTTGTCATGGTGATTATAACCCGTCAAATGTTATTATCAACGGCGATAGTCCTGTATTTCTGGATTGGGGCGGTGTTAGTAGGGGTGATGCTGCATCTGATGTTGCTCATACATTATTGATACTAAAAAATGGTCAATTTCCCCCAAATACCTCATTTTTATTTAAACTCGCTTTAAAATTGGGGCGAAACGCATTTGCAAATATTTATTTTCGGACCTATCAACACTATAACCAGCTTGACCTATCAGTGCTTAGTAAATGGGAAATGGTCAGGGCTGTAGGGAGGCTTAGTTACGGGGGGGAAGAAGAGAGACCTGCTCTCGTAAAATACATAAAAAAATTCTACGAAAATAAAGGTAATAATAGGGTTAATTTATTCTGAATAAATAGGGTGACAAGGGTCAGTTACACGAGCAGTTAGTAGGCTCGGCTGGAGGATGGGGGATGGTTGCGTCTGCTTCATCAACGCGGAAAGCCTATATCAACAATCAATGCTGGCTCTAGCCGCCTAATAAAGGTCACCTGGCTTCTACTCTCCATCGCCCATGTGGCGGGATAGGGACCCAACTTTAATGGGATACGCCGTCTAGTCTCCGCCTGGGGCTAGCGGAAGAAGACAATCAGGCTAACCCAACGCGAAGCCGGTAACGGGGCGTCGCTCGGGTAACATCAAAACTGTGACTACACCCGTAGAAGCCTGTGTGGCGTTATCTTCGGACAGGGGTTCAGTCCGCGCGGACCGGAGCGTAAGCGCAGGGAGCACGGCATCTCAATCTACCGCTAAGGTTGTCCTCGTCGATTGAGATACTCTCCTCGACTCCAAGAAAGTTGTTTACGGAGTATTTAACGGAACTGATGCGATTAAAATTCGATGAAACAAAAACGAATCCAGGTGACAAAGAATATTGCCTTGTTACAGGTGACAAACTTCAATCAGGTTTATTCAATAACGTTAAAGCAATGGGGGATTTAAAATGTAATAGAAGGCGTAGGATCACTTTATATATACAAATGGGCTGGAAGTCTATCGTACCTCTTTGAATTGAGGTAATCAGCAGTTCACCCCTTTTCATATGCATTTTGTAATGGTGTTAGGCTAAAGCTCGGATGCCTTCCTTTCTATTACCTTGGGGTTGAAGACGAATGAGTCAGTAGAGGCAATCATTTATTAGGAGAATGATCCTACGTCGATGCCATCAGTAGATTCGTGACCTTGTCGTTATATTAGGCTGTATACAGGGAAAACAGATTCATGGAGCTTGGACACCATAAGAAGAGCGTTGAACTGATTGGAATGGATGCGATACATCATGAGCATTTTGATTTCAAAGATCAAGAGAAATAAGTTCGGCCGTTCACAT
This sequence comes from Paenibacillus mesotrionivorans, assembly GCF_046098205.1. Lineage (NCBI taxonomy): Bacteria > Bacillati > Bacillota > Bacilli > Caryophanales > Paenibacillaceae > Paenibacillus > Paenibacillus mesotrionivorans. The sequence goes on from NZ_JBJURJ010000007.1 coordinate 179,095, forward strand.
TTCAAGGAAATGATCTTCTGAGCTTAACAAGCGGTATGCAAATAAATGGGCGGATAAAGGATGAAGTCATACTGGCAAACGCCCAGACTGTGCTTGCGAGCCGTGGAGGAAAGGGATGCGGAAGTTTTTCATGGCTGGGGCCAGGATGAAGAAATTTGCCGCAGTGTGGATATGATTCGGTTTCCACAGGCGCTGGAGCAGGTGAAGCAATGGCTTCATGTGACCGTCATCATGGTACGTTTAAGTATGGCATCGCGATCACCAGAGAGTATTGGGGTACCAGAAGGCGACACCTCACGTAGATAGCTTCAATGAAAGATCCATTCGATTGCATGAGAGCTTAGGATTTCAGCGGGAGGGACAGCTTCGCCGTATGGTCTACTCCAATGGCAAATACCATGATGAAATTCACTTTGGCATGCTGAAGGATGAATTTAAAGACAGCTATGCAAACGAAGAGGAGTAATGGGTTGGCTTTGAAGCAAGTGAGTTCAGCCCTTTTCATTTCACGCAACGGCGAAAGAACCGCAGAGTGAGCACGGCGGAACGCGGATTCCGCTCCGTACTTTCTGGATACCGATGTCCCTCTGCTCCCTAATCGGTCATGGAAAGATTCTTGATGGCGAAAGCGTCGAGAATCCAGACAGCCGCGGCGTCGAATCCGGTACATGTGGTGGTATTCGACATCCTACAGCGTAACGGTCGGGATCTCCGTGGTACAGCCACTCTCTTTACATGCCGGGGGAGGGGAAACAGCCTTTCTCTGTCAGCCGATCTGAACACTGGAAAAAAATCATTACACTTACGCCACTTCAAGAATAAAACCGGTGAAGATAGAAACTATGTATACGTGTCCCTCGGCTCCAAGAAAGTGCGGAAAATGTTCCGGTTTCCGGCTTATTTTCGCGACTGACTGCTTTAATGGTATAAGCTCCTTCTCCCTTTTTTTCAGCACCTTTCATTATGTCTTCCTGCAACTTAGAAAATATACTGCTGCATTTCATCAAATATCATCTGCTTTGATCGTGGTCAGAGCTTCCTTTGAGAAGTTATTACTCTTTTGAATTCGAATAGCTTGTTGACGAAGACTTTTCTCGAATATATTTCGTACATGACGAGCGTTCCCGAAGTTCGGTTGTTTTCTATCGAAGTCCAATATTCTCTGGAGTTTAGCCACAGTGTCAGGCTCTAACTGATAAGCTTGTTCCTTGTAAAGTCGAACTGCTATCTCGACAAGCTCTTCTAATGTATAGTCCTCGAACTCTACAATATTAGGAAAACGGGAAGCAAGCCCCGGATTTGTGTTCAGGAAAGAGTTCATCTCACGACTATACCCAGCTAAGATTACTACAAGGCGATTTCGATAATCTTCCATACATTTGACTAATGTATCAATAGCTTCTTGACCAAAGCCATTGGAACCACCAACATCGCTTGCCAACGAGTATGCTTCGTCTATAAAGAGAATTCCATCTAAAGCCCGTTCAACAGTCTCTCTTGTCAAAACTGCTGTTTGCCCTACATATTGGGCGACAAGCCCAGACCGATCAGTTTCAACGACTTTTGGAGACTTAATAACACCGAGTTCATAGAACATACTTCCTATTATTCGTGCAATCGTTGTTTTGCCTGTCCCAGGATTGCCTTTGAAAATCATATGTAAAGTTTGTCCACTCATCGTTGGAAGTCCTAGCTTTTTCCGTTCATTTTGTATAAGAACTTGAGCATAAAGCGAATGGACGAATTGTTTAACTTGATCTAGTCCTATTATCGATTGCAAACGTTCTTCTATGCTTCCAGAACCCTGAATCACTGTAGCAGAAGCGTCAGGTTGTAAAATGTCACTCTCTGGCACTCCGTGTGTTTTTTGATTTAGTTCATGAAAAGCTGATTGCAAGCATCTCAGATGGGATTTCTCTTCTTGCCACCATTTATGATAATCTTTGTCTCCAAACAGTCCCATGATTGAGGATTCCCGATATCTTTTCTCAGCAGAATCCACATCCTTCTCCGCTTGAATTATATCCTGTTCGATTAGTTTCTTAGTAATTAATGCTTGCCGTTTATTGAACATGGAAACACTATCTTTCAACTTGATTTGTGCTAAAGAAGAAGTGCTTAACTTTCGAATCTGTGACAATAACTCTACATAGGCATAGTAATCATCAACTGATACCTCTGAAGGGGTTAACCCCGCGTGAAGTATGCTTTTTATTGCATCCCATGATGAGCGCCAATTTAAGTCAACCTTATTTAGTTCTTTACTGATGTTATCAAGTCGATTGAACCATAAATTGTAGATAGAACGGTAACTTTTAGAATTCTCAAAGTTCGTTCTCATTACTTCCAGATAAGTTTTATGAGTATCATGAAATTTCAGTTTAGTAATGAAATAAGAAAGCCTTTTCTGATCTATGCTTAATTGTTTGCTAGCATCTTGAGCAGGCTCACTGATAAATGAAAATATACGATAACTAAGATAGCTTTCATCATCTAAGATATTTAAAATTGGCATTAAGGTATCATGTAACTCTTTTTCATGATGTTCATATTCTTTATAGCTTGTAGATTGAAATAAAGTATTCATTTTAGATATACCGTTATTGAAAAGGTCTTCGATAGACTTAGGTTGATTTATATTCGGTACATTTTCCATAGTTACCCCCAAAAAATTCTCTGTAGTTCAAATTCGCCCCGCCCCCGGTCGATTCCTGCCGGGGAATGGGCGATTTGGTCAAAGTACGGCCTGTGCCTCCAAGGCGGATGAGCCCGGTGTTCAAAGAAAATAAAGTATTAGACTGCGCCGCTTCATTGAGCTAACGGGCAGGATAGTTTAATAAAGTTTTAGGTTATAGACAGTAAAACAGCCGGCTACGACCGGCTATTTTTTCATTACATACAATTAAGACTTAACAATATTATTCCGTACTTACTAGGTACCGACTCCCCTCGGCTCCAAGAAAGCACGGAATACTCTCCGGCGTTGTTGAGGCCGAAAGGAAATTGCCCGTGAAGATGAAAAAGACGATGGGAGCTAAATAGGCTCTCATCGTCTAATAGTCTAATGGGTTGTTTCCGTTTTCGAAACTTTGGTTTAGTTATTTGGATTCAAATGGAATCAAACAATGATTTGCTAATGTGAAGATAAGTTGGGCTAGCACTTTGCTTGACATCGTGAATTCATCTCGAATCCATTCTTGTATAATTGCTAAGCTCCCATTGACTAAATAGGCATATGTATAGCGTTTCATGGATTCAGGGACAGTGATATGGACGTAACGGTCAATACTCATAAGCACTTCATTAGTCAAACGTTGTGCGAATGATGGTTGGTCATGAGATTTGAATAACATTAAGGCAAATAAATCATGATTCTTTTTAATGTAATCCAAAAAAGCCGTTATATACGTAATATTGTCACCCAATTCAATTTTCCCCAAGTATTCACGAGTGTTATCCATAATTTCTCGCTCCACATTATCGAGGAGTTCATAAGCATTCGCATAGTGTAAATAGAAAGTAGATCGATTAATTCCAGCAGCAGTACATAATTCCTTCACACTAATTTGGCTAATATTTTTTTCATTGAGCAAACGAATGAGACTCTGCTTTAATAGTAGTTTCGTTAATTTTTCCCTTTGATTCAATGTTCATTCTCCCCCACCAAATATTCATTTTAGAACAATCGACACTTTGGCTTCATTTGTCTATATTGAAGCAGTTTAACAATCAACTGTTGGTTGCTAAATAGACACTGTGTCAGTAGTCTAAAGGTAGACGAATCGATTTGTCAACAAACTGATAATTTAGGTGGAGATGACAATGATTAATACAAAGAAGAAAAAATGTGTCATGATAACGGGAGCTGCTGGTAATATGGGCAGTGAAACGGTGAAGTTGATGAGAAATGATTTAGCTAATTGCGAGTTGCTTCTCTTGGATCTGGATCATGCAAACAGCCGAAGGAAACTCCGGGAATATGAAGGACGGGCGGGTATTACTGTTGTTTATGGTGATTTGCTTGACCGAAAATTGGTTCAAGAATGCGTTAAACAATCAGATATTATCCTTCATATAGCAGCCTTCGTTTCCCCCGCTGCAGATGAAATGCCGCAAAAGGCCATGCAAGTCAATTATGGCTCCGTTAAGAACATTGTGGAAGCTATAAAGGAAAGTGGGCGTGAGGATTTAACCCGTCTGGTATTTGTCGGGACAATAGCGGAAACGGGTGATCGTATGCCGCCTATCCATTGGGGGAGGGTAGGAGACCCCATTAAGCCAAGTGTCTATGACTATTATGCCGTTTCAAAAATTGCAGCTGAGCGTCTGGTGATTGAATCAGGATTAACCTACTGGGTAAGCCTGCGGCAAACTGGAATCATGGGACCTTCTATGAGCAGAATTCAGGATCCAATCATGTTCCATAATTGCTTGGAAAATGTGCTCGAGTATGTATCTGACCGGGATTCTGGACGATTAATGCGCAATCTATGCATCCGTGATATTGATGGGACATTGAATAATGAATTTTGGCAGCATATCTACAACATTGGCGGGGGAGAAAGCTGCCGTGTCAGCACACTTGAGATGTACCAGGAGTTGTATGGTAAGCTCGGGATTAAAAATCTTGATTATGTAATTGATCCTACGTGGTATGCAACACGGAACTTCCATGGACAATACTATACAGACTCGGATAAGCTGGAGCAATATTTCCAGTTTCGACGGGATTCGATGGAATATTTCTACAATAGTTATCTGGAAAACTTGGGTATGCTAGTCCCCGTGGCCAAGGTCATTACGAAATTTCCTGGTGGACAAAAGCTCATGGGAGCGATGATTAAGAAAACACTTAAAAAGCAAGCAGTCAAAGAGCGCGGAACGTTGCATTTCACTGAGAATCAGGATATGGAGAAAATAGAGGCTTATTGGGGAAGTGAGGCGAATTATAAAGCCATTCCAGCAAAGCTATCCATAATGAAGAAATTTTCCGAATGGAAAACTGTAGTCAAACTCGATCACGGTTACGATGAAGACAAACCGGATTATGATTTAAATCTTGAGGATTTAAAGGGTGCCGCGAAATTCCGTGGTGGAGAGTGCCTGTCAACAGTTATGGTAACGGGTGATTGGAAAAGCAAACTTGACTTCAAATGTGCATTTGGTCATACTTTTGCCGCCAGTCCAAAGCTAGTACTGGAAGGGGGGCATTTTTGCCCGACCTGTGAACGAGAAAGCTGGAATTACAAAGAACGTGCAAAACGTGAACCATTCTTCGCACAAGTATGGCAGCCACTCCATGGTGCAGACGACGGCAGGATGTATAAGAAAATGGTATCAGAGTTTGATGTTGAGTAAAAGTACTGACCAAGATTTTGCAGGCCTAAAACGGCGTCCCTTATTCCTTGGGGATACCGTTCTTCGTACATCCGCTTGAAGGCGGTAATAAACCCGCATAATTTCACCCATACCAAGTAAAACTAACCTGGAAAATAATCCTTTTGAAGGATGGGGTTTCCGGTGTTAGTAAAATGTAAAATGGCCCTGACCGCCATGATGGGTGTATGTGTGCTGCTGACCGGATGCAAGGCCGATTCCGGCAAACAAATAAACCAACTGAGCATCCAGTCTGAACCTGCCCATCAAACGGGCAAACCCATCGTGCTGCTGGTCATTGATTCGTTAATGGACAAGCCCTTACGTAAATCGATCCAAGAAGGCAACGCTCCTGCATTGCACTATTTGATCCAGAATGGGAAGTATGAGCCGAAGATGATCAGCTCCTTCCCCACCATGTCCGTGACAATCGACAGTACCTTATTGACTGGGGTATATGCGGACAAACATCATGTGCCGGGTCTTGTTTGGTTTGATAGTAACGAGAAGCGGATGATTTTTTATGGGAATGGCGCGAAGGAAGCGTTGAAGATTGACCAGCCTCAGGTATTCATCGATGCGATTTATCAGTTGAACCAGGTTCATTTGAATAAACAAACGAAAACCATTCATGAAGAATTAGCCGATAAGGGGAAGGAATCTGCATCGATTAACGGGGTTATTTTCAGAGGAAACACGGAACATACCTTGCGCCTTCCGCAATGGATAGCCAAAAGCAGCGGGTTACCGGAGCAAACCAAAGTCACCGGGCCCAAATGGTTATCCTATGCGACACTGGCGCAGCAGGATCCTGCTCATAATCCCAATACCCGTCCTTGGAAAAAGTTCGGAATGAATGATGATTTCTCGGCGCAAGAGATGGTTTATCTGATCAAGCAGAAACAGCTTCCGCCATTTACCCTGCTGTATTTTCCGTCCAATGATAATTTCGTTCATCGAAAAGGCCCTGATTGAGCTGCGCGGCATAGAAAATGCGGATAAAGCGTTAAAGAGTATATTCAGTGCTTACGGAACCTGGGAGCAAGCGCTCAAGGATGTTATATGGGTTGTTATGGGTGATAGCGGACAAAGTTATGTTTATGATGATCGTCAGGAATCAGTTATTGATGTAAGGCCGCTTCTGAAGTATCGCATCGCCCCATTAAACCAGCCTGTAGGTGCTGAGGACCAAATTGTGATTGCCGCGAATGAACGGATGGCTTATGTGTATGCCCTTGATGACAAGGTAGAGTTAACGGAGGTTATGGCGCAATTAAAACAAGAAGAAAGATTCGATATCCTCGCCATGAACGACAAAGAGTTTGTCCGGGTGATGCAGGGGAATAGTGAAAAAACGCTCTCGTTTGCTCCTGGCGGACAGTACTCGGATGAGTTTGGGCAAACGTGGACCTTGTCGGGAGATCATGAGGTTCTGGATATAACCGTAACGGATAACCGGATCCAATATGGAAGATACCCCGATGTGCTTGCGAGATTGTATGGGGGCCTCCATTCCCATGAAGGGAGATATGTGGTGGTTACGGTGCAGCCCGGATATGAACTGGTTGGTGAAAGCTCGCCTACCCATGTCGGCGGAGGTGCCCATGGCTCTCTTCATGAGTTGGATTCGCTGGTTCCATTGATCATCTCCGGAGCAGATTCTGAACCTAGCCCAAAGCGTATCGTTGATTTGAAGAATTGGATCTTGAAGAAAACCGTTGACTGATATTACTCAGTTCGGCGGTTTTTTTGTTGGATTTTTATTGAAGATGAATAGAATTCCGAAACTTTCCAGTTAGAGATTGCGTCTACAAAATCATGGTGGTAATTGTAACCGCACGCAGCCGGAGGGGAAATCATGAAAATAGCTGGTAAGTGTATCATCGCGATGCTCGTATTGTTTGGCAGTCTGAATGTACTTGGCAATAAAGCAGCAGCAAAAATCGATGCCATGGCTAATCATACATTGGTTGTTCTCACAGAGACGAAGCTCTTGGAGAATTACAACAATCCGGAGTCCGTGGTTGGCTCGATTGCGGGCATGCAGACGCTGACTACTGCTTGTGGGGACAACGGCGATTGTATAGCGAAGGCAGGGGGCAAGGACTACGTCCTTGTAAAAACATGGCTGGGGGACAAATGGATCGAGGACGATGACCGAATTACAGCAGGAACCTTTCAAGAAGTCGAACGGGATATGACCATAATAGAAAAAATGCCATTATATAATGATCCGAATGTTGGTATTTACCGGAAGGATGCTCTGCCTACGGAAACCCTTTTACCGCAGAAGGTCCATGTGACTGCAAAGTATTGGTATTTATACAGTGGCGCCCGCACGGGAAGGGCATTTCTTGAAGCGCCGACCTGGTATCGCATTACGACTGAAGAAGGCCAGAAGTGGATTGTTGATCCCTTTATTCTGGAGGATATGCAGCAGTATGAGATTCCAAGCGACAGGATCATAAAGCTGACAGGGAACGAACGGCTTTATGATTACCCTCGTGAAGGTGCGGGAGAGGGAACGAAGGCGGATGCTGGTATGTTTCAAGTGGAGGCGATCTCCAGTTATAGGATCAAGACGGAGCATTACACATGGTTCAAGCTTCAACAAGAGGACGGAACCTTCAAATGGGTACAAAGGCCGCTCACCCAATTTAACCTGCCGAATGAACAGATTACACTGCGGACTGCTACGCGCTATTTTGACATTGATGGGGATTCCAGCCTTAGTTTGCAGAATTGGCTCCAGCCGGGAACCTATACCGCGGATAAAATCAACGAAGGTTGGGCGCGAATCCAAACTCCATCCGGCTGGAAAGTGGTCAACCTGGATCGGGCTCCGCTTGAAAGACCTCAAGGCATTACGGGAACACAAGAAGTCGTCCAATTGACTCCTGAAACCAAGAGCTACTATTTTCCGCTAACAGGTGAAATGTGCCATGGGGCGGGTACGTTTAGTCATCAGGAGGCCCTGTCGTTTGAAAAATGGATTTCTCCGGAAGGAATCAATTGGTACCACATTTCAACCTACAGCGGCATCGTATGGGTACCGGAGAAGCCGTTGCTGGAATAAATACTGCCTCTCACCTCCATACGCACAGGAAAGTGCCTCTGATCAAATTCGGTCAGAGGCCTTTTGCTTTTTATGGTGCTTTCGTCCGCGGCACACCGAAGCGTGAGTATAGGTATTTTGCTGCTGGCAAAATCTCCACAATCCCCTTGCGCATGTTTCATTACTGAAAGATGAATAGCGGGCATGTTGCTTCCTCTAATATCCATTTTACTGGAAGTAAAGATTTAGGCAATCTAAATGTTCCAGAGAACGGAGGAATCGGCTAAAAACAGTCACGGGAAGGCCTTTCCTGTCTCTTTTGTCGGACTTTATAAAATATTAACGGAATTCCTCGAAATACCTCACAAAATCGCAATTAGGAGTTTAGGAAAAATATACCTATAATAGATGATAGGCTGGTCGTAATAGCATTATAATCCATTAAATACTTCTATTAGCTCTTCTTTGACGAAATGGAGAACGCGAGATAAGCCTGATTTTTGTACGATTAGCACGTAGATAAAGAGAGGAGAGCAGAATGAATGAGATCTAACAAGCTTAAGAGGGAACTGTCTTTATTGCTTGCGGTAACGATGGTTTTCACGACAATCTTCGGTCTAGGCGGCACTGCTTTGGCAGCAGCACCCCCCAAGCAAGAAGACCAGGGTGTGAAGGCGTCCGCATTTATAGACTTGGAGGATTCCTATGCAAAAGAGGAAATTCAAGTCTTGGAGTCAAAGGGGATTTTGTCAGGTTATGCGGATGGAAGCTTCGGTCCGGGAAAAGCCATGTCCCGGGCCGAGTTTGCCAAGGTTCTTGTGTTATCCGCCAATCTGACGGAAGACCCGCAAGCTGCCACCAAGTTTAGGGACGTAGGACCGGACGCTTGGTATAAAGGCTACGTGGGCGCTTTAGTCAAGGCAGGTATTACAGAGGGAACCTCAGAGGATCTCTTTACGCCGGACGGCCCTGTAACACGGGAGCAGCTTGCGGTGTTTTTTGTTCGCGGAATGGGTCTTGAAGCGGCTGCTGCGAAGGTGACGCCGGTCAAGAAAATTGCCGACCTGGACGAGGTATCTCCCTGGGCGAGAGCATCTGTGCAGTTAGCTTTTGAAATCGGCTTTGTTCAGGGAACTGCAGGAGCAGACGGAAATATGCAATATCTGCCTGGCCAACATGCCCAGCGTCAAGCATTGGCGCGGTTGGCCTACGAGTTTCTGACCCATAAGGAAGCTTATCTTGCAGCGGCGGAAAAGCTCGCACGCAGCACACCTTCAGCAACACCAGTCTCAACTGCAAGCAGTTCCCCCAGTCCCTCCCCTTCAACCTCTGTTGGTGGAGGAGGAGGAGTTGGCGGAGGTGGCGGAGGCGGAACAAGCCAAGCCACTGTTGCCAGTGTCCGGTCCACGGGGACGGATAAAGTAGAAGTTATCTTTGATAAATCGGGAATGAGCGTTAACGCAGCGGACTATTCCTTCAGCCCTGCGTTGGTTGTCAAATCGGCTGTACAACAAGCCGGTAACAACAATGCTATTGTGCTCACAACGGAGATTCAGGAGATAGGGACGGTGTATTCCCTCCTCTATAAAGGAACTGCCACTGGCAAGACCATCACCGGTACAGCAACGGTGCTTTCTGTACTAGAGGGTAAAACATACAATGGCAACTACCGGATTGCCAGCGGGGTAGAGCAGGTTGGACCTGAATCGGGGAACGCGGTTATTAATGGCCTGCTGCAGTTGGACCCTGGAGCCGACAAGGAACTGCTTGTAAGGAATATTCAGGTGCCGGAAGCTGAGATTCTCTCCGGAGCTTCCAATTCCATCAAGCTGCAGAACGTCCAGGTTACCCGCCTGTTGACCGTAAAAGCAGCGGCTCAGCCTAATCCGGTTCGTATAATTGCTGCAGGCAATACTGAAGTGGTCCAAACCAATGTGGAATCCAAGGCTATTCTGGATGTGCAATCCGGATCGCTCGGCCGGACTATCCTACTGCAGGGTGCTGCCCAACAGAAGGTGGAGCTGCGCGGGAATTTTGAAGGGGACCTAATTATTAAAGCGCCAGGCGCCCAATTAACGGTGGCCCAAGGCGCAATTGTAGCAGGCGTGGTCCAATTGACTGCTAACGGAGCCAACCTGGAAGTAGACCAGGATGCTGCAGTTGCCAAGGTGGAGATAGCCTCGGATGCGGTTTTGGTGTCAAAAGGCCGTGTGGCGGAGGCAGAGGTGACCGCCAGGGCAATTGCAGAGCTATCCGGCAATATCACCAAAGCCACTGTAAAGATTGCCGGGGCTTCCGTCAAGGTGATGAAGGATACACGAATCGGCTCCCTTGTGCTTCAAGCCAGCGCCACTGTGCAAGCCAACGGGGTCATTGAATCCCTGGACCTGGCTTCTGAAGATGTGACCCTTGTATTGGAGGGAACCAATAAGGAGGATGTTTATAATACCGTCATCAAGGTGGCAGAAGAGGCCATTAATGCCCTTCCCGGTCCTGCTGCCCTTCAACTAAGCGACCGGCCCGCTATCGAGGCGGCTTGGTCCAAGGTACACGCAGTGAAGGCTTTGGGCAAATCTGTGGCTGCCGAAAGCCTGAAGCGGCTGAATGAGGCGGAGGCCGCTATCATGAAGCTTCTTGCCGGCCCTGCCCAGGAAGCCCTGAATGCCCTGCCATCGGATGCTGCTGTCATCGGCCTGGACCAAGCATCCCGGAGTGACGCGGAGACCAAGCTGAAGACGGCCAGGGAAGCCATCCAGGCTGCCAAAGCGGCTGGAGTGAAGGAAGAAGTGCTTGCCAATCGGGACCGGATTCTGAAAACGGAGCAGCGGTTGGCCCAGCTTCAGGAGCTGTCTGCTGCTATCGCCGGAGCCCAGGAGAGCATCAATCATCTGCCGGAAGCCGCAGACATCAGATCCGAGCAATTGCTGGACATTATCAGCCTGATCCAGGCGGCAGAGGCTAAGGCAGAGAACGCCCGTACCCTGGCTGCTGCCGCCGGGATACCGTCTTTTGACACCTATATCGACTGGAGTAAGCTCACAGCTGCCAACAAACGGGTGGAAGAGCTGCAAGGAGGTTTAAGCGAGGCGGATCAAGCGATTATCGCCATCAACACCTCCATTCTGCAGCTTCCATCTCTGAGCCAGTTGACCTTGAAGGCACAGTTCGCAGTGGACATCCTGCGCGTGGAGATAGATGGAGCCAAGCTCCGCTTTCAAATAACAGATGATCAAATTTCAAATTTGCATGTGCTGGTTGCTGTAGAGGCCAAATTGGCAGAGCTTAGAATCATCATGAACGAGGCTGTCCAAGCGGCTATCGCGGCAATTGAACAGCTTCCGGAAAGCAGCCAAGCTACCTTGAAGGATAAGACCGCAGTTGAGGAGGCTCATGCCAAGGTTACCGCTGCCCGGGAAGCGGGAGCTGAGGATGACCAAATCAAGAACCTCACTAAGCTGGAATCGCTGCTGGCCAAGCTCCAGGAGCTGGAAGCCGGGCATGGGAAGCTGATTGAACAAGCGGCCAAAGCGATTCAGGCCCTGCCAGCGAAGGATGCACTGACCCTGGGCGATGAGCAGCTGGTTCAAGCAGCCCGGCAAGCCGTAACTGTCTTAACCCAACAAGACATCGTATTCGATGAGCAAGTGGTGAATGTGAAGCGGCTGGAGGAAGCGGAAGCGCAGTTGTTGCTGCTGAAGCAAGGCCAGGCCGAAGCCATTGCTGCCGCAATCAAGGCCATCGAGGCATTGCCTGCACTGGAGAATGTAACCCCCTCGGACAAAACGGCTATTACCGAAGCCCGGCGTCTGGCTGATATAGCCATTGCCAAGGGAGGCCAGGAGGAGATTACGAACCTGACGAAGCTGGTTTCCCTGGAGGATAAGCTTCAGGAGCTGGTAACCGGGCATGAGAAGCTGATTGATCAGGCAGCCAAGGCAATTCAGGCCCTCCCCGCAAAGGACGCACTGACTCTGGGCGATGAGCTGCTGGTTCAAGCAGCCCGGCAAGCCGTGACTATCTTAACCCAACAAGACATCGTATTCGATGAGCAAGTGGTGAATGTGCAACGGCTGGAGGAAGCGGAAGCCCAATTGGTACTGCTGAAGCAAGGCCAGGCCGAAGCCATTGCTGCCGCCATCAAGGCCATCGAAGCATTGCCGGAGGCCGCCCAGGTTCAAAATGCAGACGGCTCTGCTATTGCAGACGCGCGTCGCTTAGCAGATCTGGCGATTGCCAAGGGTGCACAAAAAGCGGATCTCACGAATTATTCCAGGCTCACCGCAGCTGAAGCCGCATTCAACAGCATGGCACAAGCGGTTATGCCCAAGCTTACTGCTGCGGTTTACGCTGGGGAGCTGGTCCTTGTTGGCACCGCAGAGCCTGGAGGAACACTCCAAGTAAAAGCGGGAGCTGCCCAATCCTCTTACTCCATTCCCTCAAGCGGTTCCTTCTATATCCATGACGCTCAGGTTATGTTGAAGGCTGGGGAAGACGTGGTGATCGTATCCCAACTCCACGGCAAACGCGACAGCGCTGAGCTGAAGGTGCCTGTTATCGCCGCCATCAGTCAAGCTGCTGCCCCCAAGCCTCAGACCTTCTACGAAGGCGACTGGCTGGTTCACGGCACAGCCGAGCCGGGTGCAGTGGTACGCCTGATTGGTCCGGATGGTACGGTTTATGGAGAAGCCACCGCAGATAAGACTGCGTTAGCCAATGGTATGGCACCGTTCTCTATCCTGCTGGCAGCGACCACCCCATTGCCTGCCGGAGAGTTGAAGGTATATGCCACTCTCCAAGGCAAAGCCGCTAGTCTCCCTGTTACCCTGCAGCGGCTTCCGTTGTCCGGTGAAGCAGCAACGGCACAGCCGGCGGTTAAGGAGCTCCTGCTGGAGCTTGCCGAGGCAATCAGCGGCACAACTGAGCCAAACGCCATTTTGAAAGCAGAGAATGGTAAGGGTGTTCCAATCGGAGTCGGCATTGCCGATCAGAGCGGGCTGTTTACAATCCAGCTGCTTCAGCCTCTGACCGGATTTGATCCTGTACGCATTACAGCCAAGGCCCCGGCCAAGTTGGCAAGCCTTCCTCTGCAGGTTGACGTGTTCGAACCAACGGAGACAGCAGCGACTCCTGAGCTGGTGAAGCAGCTTTTCCCGGGTGACTTCACGCTGCAACTGCAGGCGGAGGCCAGCGTAAAGCTTGAGGTGAGAAGAACTAATGGCCAGATTATTGCCACTGGAACCGCAAATGCAGCGGGAAAAGCGGAGATCGGCCTGTCCCGGGTTTTCCTGATTCCTGGGGAGGCATTGGCTATCTATGCGAAGACTCCTCTCAAGAAAACAAGCGAGCCATTAATGGCGAAGGTTCAAGAACCGGCGATTAAGACAACTCAGCCTACGATGGATGATGAACTTTATCTCAATAGCAGCCGGATTGTAGGTAACGCCGAATTCGAGGCCGCCATCTACCTGGTTGACAGCAACGGCCAAGTCATCACTTCTGTCCGTGGCCAGGGTGAGGAAGGCAAGGAAAAGCAATTTACGCTGGAGCTGCATCCTCTTCCGGCTTCCCTTCAAGCGAACGACACCGTCCAGCTCATTGCTGTGGCTTCAGGCAAGCTGCCCAGCGAGCCGGTGTTGGTTCAAGTGCAGCCGGCTGTCGGACAGACAGAGCTTGGCGGGGTTGTGGGAACCGTGTTTGCCAATGGCGGCAAACTGACAGGCTGGACAGAACCCGGAGCTGAGGTTCTGCTTGCCCAGGACGGCTGGCATACAGCAACAAGGGCAGGCAGCACAGGGTATTATGAATTGTCCTTCATAACAGCAGAATCTGTGTTGAAAGAAGGAACACAGGTTCAATTAACGGCTGCTGCACCTGGCAAAGAAACAAGCGATCCCAGAACCTTCACGGTTCAACCGATAAGCGGAACAGCTGCAGTACCGGTATTGTACCAGCAGTCCCGGGCATACCCGCAAGGCTTCGCTATTGAAGGAACGCTGGATGGAGAAGGCTTTGTGCTGGTAAGGGCATCCGACGGACGTCTGTTGGGTACGGCCCCTGTCTACAACGGCTACTTCCAATTGGAGCTATGGAGCCTGAGTCTTGAAGCAGGAAATGAGATTGAGGTCTCGGGAACAGCACCGGGTTTTGAGAATAGCTCCGCTGTTCGAATTCCGGTACAGACCTTGAGCGGGGTCACCACACAACCTGTTCTTACACATGCCCAACCCACAACTAAGGGATATTTGTTCACAGGAACAGCAGAAAAAGGAGCTATCGTCGAACTGTGGACGGGTAAGGACCAATCCATCCTTATCAGCCGCACAAGAGCGTGGGACGGGACCTTCTTGTTTGAGGATCTGACAGCGGAACTCCCTAATGCCCAGGATATCTGGTTAGTAGCTCGAATGCCCGGGAAAAAGAACAGCCCCTTAAGAAGCTATATCATCAGACCCTATGCGCAATCAGGCACTCCGCCGTTGCCTCAGCTTCTTACACCCCTTACAGAAGGAGACACCGTTCTCTCGGTAAATATTCCTGTCCGGTCTCATCTGAAGATCGTAAGGAACGGGATTACGGTTGTCGAAGACTATTGCGGAGAGGGCAAGGTTCAAATTCCGTTAAACATGGGCACGCCTCTATCCAAAGGGGACACTGTTCATATCTATGTTTTCACCGGTGGTTATTTGGAAACTCTTCTGGATGAAAAGGTTACCGAAGCCCCAACCTGGACAGACACGCCGATTGTATATGGAGAGCTGTATGCGGGCAGCGCCCATTACCTCTCTGTCAGCACCGCCCAAGGGGCCGAGCTGCAAATTACCAAAACGGACGGCAGCAGGCTGTATACCGGAACCGCCTCTTCAACGGCTACTGAAATTGCGCTGATGAATGACTTGGCGGCAGGAGAGAAGCTGCTGGTCAAGGCCAGAATGCCCGGCTACAAGACAAGCGTTGCTGCGAGCCTAACCGTACATCCCGCGGCGGCGAAAATCTCTTTGGCACCCGTGCTGATCTCAACTTTATACGAGGATGACACCAAGCTGTTAGGATTTGCGGCGCCGGGAGCTGCGGTTGCTGCTTATGCAGAGAATGGAGCAAAGCTGGCTAAGGCCTTGGCAGGAGCAGATGGAACGTTCTCTATGGAGCTTGGCGCTCCTATGGCCGGCAAACAGGCCATTAGCCTGACTGCCCAAACACCGGGAGAGCAGCCAAGCGCCACAACCCCGGTTCCGATTCTTCCTTTGCAAGGTACTACAGCACAGCCCGTCATTCATTTCATAACAGATAAGCAGCTTATGGGTACAGCCGAGCTGGGGGCATCCATTTGGCTGAACGGGACTCTAATGGCCACGGCAGGAGCAGACGGAACCTTCCTATTCTCCATTGAACAAGCGGCAGCCCGGAGCAGCAGCATCACCATTTATGCCAAGCAGGCAGGAAAGAAGCTGAGTGCCCCTGCAACGGCGGAAGCTGCATCCAGCAGTATAACCGCCAAGCCTTATGTAATTCCGATTGCGAAGGCGAATTACAGTGATTTGTATGTTATAGGCGAAAGCGGGTCTACCTTCTACGTCTATGACAGCACTGGCACTCAAATCAGCAAGTCAACGCCCAAGGAAGGTACAACAGTGATTCCATCGGGCAGGAGCCTGAAAGCGGGCGAAATCTTGAATGTAAGAGCCCAGGCTAGTGGCAAGACCATGAGCGAGGCTTCACCAGTTCAGGTTTTGGCGAGTCTGCCCAAGGCGGAACCCCCTGTCCTGCTTAACGACATTTATTATGGCACCTTGCTGGGAACCGCGGCGCCGGGGGCTGATATTTTCATTACAGGGCCCTATGGATATACCCATTTGTATAGTATCCAGGCGGATATGGGTGGCCGTTTTGTTGGAGATATTACTCCATTCGTTCTAGAAGGAGAGTACAAGGTGTCTGCCTACAGAGCAGACCTGCAGTCAAGCAGTACCGTCAAGATTCAATACACGAAGCCTGCCCAGAAAACGGATACGCCTGTGCTTGTGGGCAGCGTACTCGAGAGTGACGGAATGCTGAGCATACTGGCGGCTCCGTTCAGCGAGGTGACGGTGGCGGATGCCAAGGGCAGTCCTCTGGACGTCAAAACAACCAAGAGTGGCTTCTACACGGTAAAGCTGTCCAAAATTAAAACAAACGATGTATTGAATGTGACAGCAAAAAAACGCGGACAGCAGCTCAGCGAAAAACTGGCTGTTACGGTTGGAGCCCTTGTTCAGCTTACGCCTGCACCAGTTCTTACAGGTTCCTTGTATGAGGACAGCACGTATGCTGAAGGTACAGCCGAGGTTGGAACCGAAATTTGGGCTAAGGACCGTTACGGAAACCTTCTTTCCAAAGAAACGGTTAAAGCCACAGACCAGGGGCGCTTCAAGCTGGCCCTGGATACGGCAAGTGTCTTGGCGGGAGATGAAATCCTGTTCTATGCCCGGAAGCCCAACCTTCAGGACAGCAAACCTCTGGTTGTCAAAGTATCGTCTTACAAGACCGATAACGGATCTCCTTGGGTATCTGAAAAAATCTACACGGAGACAACAGAAGTCTATGTCAGTCTTCCATCAAGCAGTCTGCTGGTGATAAGGGATAGTGAGGAATTATTGCTGGGTATGAGCAAAATGGAAACCAGCGGAAAGCTTAAGCTGGATTTTGCCAATCCGTTGAAGGCTGGTGATGTGTTCCGCATCTATGCCAAACCTTTAAGCGGGGGCAAGAACGCCGGGGCCCCGGCCGTGCTGACCGTGCTTCCAATGCAAGGCACAACGGAAACACCCACCGTATCCCGAAGTGTATACGAAGGGGACTACAGTGTACTCATCACATATCCCGCGGCAGCGGATGTGGAGGTTTACCATGTGGAAGGGCAGACCCGACTGACCTTCTATACCTGGAATAGTACCTTCGAGGTACCCGGAACCGTCAAGGCAGGGGACACCATCCGCATCACAGCCAAGGAGACCGGAAAGCTGATCAGCAAGCCTCTTCTGATCCGGGTTCTCCCTATTGCCGGCCAGACAGCCGCTCCTACAGTCACAGCCAGCGTCTACGGAAGCAACATTTATATTTCCGGTCAGACGGAGCCGGGGGCCAAGATTAATATCTACCAGATTGGCATTCCGGATATCGGGTTCCGAACCTCTATTCAAGCGTCTGAAGCGGACGGAACCTTCACATTGGTTCAGGAACAGTCGGGCACTGTCCCCCTGAAGCCTGGTGCCAGCCTAACCTGCACAGCCCTCACTCCAGGCAAGCAAGGAAGCGCTCAGGTTATGATTACCGTCACAGAGGGTGCACCGACGCTTCCCCAGCCGCAGGATGGAGCGGGAGGGTAAGCTAATCCCCGAGCATCTTGGAGAAATTGAACAGGCTTTGTCATCGTGAGATGGCAAGGCCTGTTTTTTAATACGGCGACGGGTTTTATCGGAAAACCTTGGGAATACGATAGTGCTTAATGACTTACACTAGCCAAAATGGTATCCTTATCTTAACCGAACCATTTTTGGAGGAATCCTATGCATATAGGTACAGTTGAATGGAATATGGCCCGCGGTAAGGGGGGGTCGCAAGCTGAAAATGTTTCTGAATGTATTAGATTATTCAAGCTGCCTAAATATCGGGCAGCTTTTTGTTTATTCGTACATTGCTGCGGATAATCTCTAAGAAAAGGAGGCTTTTATGAAATCATTACAAGACTACACTCCCTGGAAGAGGGGAAAAAATCCTCTGGGTAAATCAGACTTGAGGAAGAGTGTCTGGCAGCTGGTCAATAGCATCATTCCCTTCATCCTGCTCTGGGGTCTCGCTTATGCAAGTTTGACGGTGTCTGTCTGGATTGCATTGGCGCTAGCCATTCCAGCTGCCGGATTTCTGGTCCGAATCTTCATTATTTTCCATGATTGCTGTCATCAGTCCTTTTTCGTGGGGAAAAAGGCGAATGCCATTGTAGGAACGATAACGGGAATCCTCACCTTCTTCCCTTATGACCAATGGAAAAATGAGCATTCCATTCATCATGCGACCAGCGGCAACTTAACCCGTAAAGGCACGGGCGATATTTGGACATTGACTACTACGGAATATGCTGCGCTCTCCCCAAGGAAGCGTTTGGGATACCGATTATATCGCAACCCGCTTGTTATGTTCGGACTTGGCCCTATTTTTCTGTTTATGATAGGTTACCGGATGAATCGGAAAGGCGCCAAACGCCAAGAGCGCCTGAACACGTATTTCACCAATGCGATGGTGGTCGGTTTGATGGGGCTGCTCTGCTGGACGCTGGGCTGGAAGGAGGTCCTTCTGATTCAAGGGTCGATTCTCTATCTGTCCGGCGTTGCGGGCATCTGGCTTTTCTACGTGCAGCATCAATTCGAGGGTGCGTATTACGAGCATGCGGACGACTGGGATTACGTGAGCGCCGCGATACACGGCAGTTCCTATTATAAGCTGCCGAGAGTTCTGCAATGGATGACAGGGAACATCGGCTTCCATCATATTCATCATCTGGATCCTCAGGTGACAAACTATCATTTGGAGCAAATCCATGAGAGTAACTCCGCAATGCAAGATGTCCCGGCCATTGGAATTCGCATGAGTCTGCGGGCGCTTCGATATCGACTATGGGACGAAGGCAGCAAACGATTTGTGGGGTTTAGAGGGTTGTAGGTATGACGGGTATAGCCTGCCAATAGAGAAATGTAGATGCTTCAAACAAAACCTCTGGCCGAAATGGGCCAGAGGTTTTGTTAGGATTATTAATTGTTGCTTTGAAGGTGCTTGTATGGTTTTGTCGAACTATAGTATATAATTTACGTGTAAGAATATTCCTTTAATAGGGATAAAGGGTGATTGCCGCATCTCAGATTACCCATGTCCAGCTAGACCGAATCTTAAGGAGGAATAAAAAGTGAAGCAATCCCAATTGAGTACCTTTATTCAAGAGCATGTTGAGGATGATGATTTTACAGGTGGAGTTTCAGACACGATCATTGCGCAAACGGAGGACAAACTAAAGGTTGTATTTCCGCCGAGCTATACATGGTTTTTGAAACACTATGGCTCGGGCGGAATTTTTGGCGTAGATATCCTCGGATGCGGGAAATCGGCAGTTCCTTCTGTTGTGTCGAATACCGAGAGGCTCCGTAATATAGGACTGCCCTCGAACTACATTGTCATTGAAAACTGCGATGAATTCTTTTATTGCCTTTATACCGGAGATAGAATAGAAAAGGAATGTCCGGTAGTCGTATGGGATCGAAACGGCGGAGCCAGCGAAAAACGGGCAGATGATTTTTATAGCTTTTTACTAGAACGACTCATGGATGCTAAAGAGAATTGGGAGGAATAAGCAGCAAAATAACTCATAGCAACAGACCCTAGCCTAAGGTCCAGTCCCAGCTACCTCCCAAGACCGTTATGTCCGGCTTATCCTGCGGATATAATGGAGGTATAGCACGGAACGTGTGTGATTGAGGCAGAAGGGGTGTTGAAGTGTGAAGACAACAACAGATGCGGCGTCGATGGCGCAGGCGGGGAAGGTAAAGTGGGTGCTGTTTAATCCCAAAACCTATGCCACGATTCTTTACTTATTGTTATCTCTCCCGTTAGGGATTGTCTATTTGACCGTGGCGGTATTGGGGTTGGCCTTGTCCGTGGGTTTAACGCCCATATTTATCGGAATTCCGCTGTTTTTTGGCGTAGCGAAGCTGTTGAACGGGATTGTGCATTTTGAACAGAGTATGATCAGACAGATTCTGGGGCTGCCGGCTCCTGCAGCAGCGGTTTCGTCCTCGCCACGGTCTGAAGCCGCGGGGAACTGGTTTAAGCGAATGATAAGCAGCTTTGATGGTACGCTCTTCATCCGGAATCTGCTGCTGGTTATCCTGCGGTTTGTAACAGGGGTTGTATTCTTTGCAGTTATGGTAACGTTCCTGGCGCTGGGACTTGGCTTTATTGCGCTTCCCGCGGTGCACATCATTCTGATGAATGAGCTGCAGCTGGATATTCTGGAGAATAGCGTGTTCAGTTATTTCCACATCAATTGGACGTACAATCAGCAATATCTGCTGTATGTAGGTGTGGGCGTTGTTCTGTTCTGGGTGGCCCTGCGTGTTGTGAATGGACTGATGCAAATTCAGCGTAGAATCATGTATGTGGATGAGCTTTATCAGCAGCCGTCCGTACCAGTGGAGGTTTACCAGCCTGCGCCGGCACAGATGCAGCCTTACGAGTACCCGGAGGTTTATCCCGCTCAAGGGATGCTGCAGGCTGCCCATCGGGAGCTATAGATAGAAGCGTTCATGATTGTATGAATACAAAACCTCTGACCAGAACCGGTCAGAGGTTTTTTTATGATCAATGAAACCATAACCCGAACAGCTTGTTCACGGGCTCATAGACCACCTTGAGGACAAGCAGCAGGCTGGGCATCTTCATTCCATACAGGGAGCAGAGGGCGGCTCCCAGTCCGGCAAGCCAGAAGAGAAGCGTAACCACCCGTTCCCGCCGCATCCGCTTCTTCTTGAGCACCCGCCAGTCAATCATTCCAAAAACGGCTGCGGTCACCACAACAGCGATAGTCAGCACGGATGTTCACTCCTTAATATCGCCTATGATGGATTTGTCGATCAATCCGATGCGGTTAATTCTTACTGTGGCCTTGTAATGGATGGGCAAGGATTTCAGATAATCGTCTCCATACTCTTCCTTCAGCCTTGCCCAAGCCTTGGGGTTCGAACGGTAGATGGATTCCCCAAACCCCATAATGTCCGCGTTAAAACGCTCATTGATGTGCTCCACAGCTGTCCGCATACGGTAAATAATGCGTTCCTCCGTCTTGCGCTCCAGCTCCTTGATTGTCTCTTCCTTGCTTAGGTCATCCAGGCTCTCGGACTCCTGAACATTACAGGTTGCTTTGACATGCAGGTAAATATGCGGCTTCCCGTTCTCAACCTTCACCTTTCGGGTGGTAGAGGTTTGCAGCGACCCGACCACGATGGGCTGACCATCATCTCCCTCTACGGGGCCTGTGGATTGAACGACGTTATCGGTTACGTAATTGTAGCCGATGGTTTCATTGTCATCCAGCCAGCCCAGCATCTTGTCCTTCCGGAAAACAGCCACATTGCTAAACCGCATTCTGGCTTGGGGCAAGGTACCCTCCAGGCTGCTTTGCTTTTTTCCCGCTTTGGAGTTGCCCAGTATCTCCAGCCCGGTGAGAACAGGGTTCTTCCCCTGGCATAGCATATTCTCAAGCAGACTTCGAAAGGGAACGGCAACCGTTTTGGCCGAAATATTCTGGGATTTCTCCAGCGATTCAAACAGCTTGCTTGCTGGAAGCTTATTGAGGGGAGTGAGGATTCCCAGCACATTCTCCGCCGTGTTGTTCCGGGCGACCATTACATAATAATCGTCACGCGGCTCCCGGCTTCGTTTCAAGACATCAAGCACCTCGGCAATGCCGCTCCTGGCCAGCTCCTCCCCGATTACCAGCACGCGGATGTGCCCGTAGTAGGCGACTCTGGAGCTGATAAGCGCATATTGCCGTTGGGTTTCGTAGAGAGTAGGGACATTAAAGGAGGACATGATGACCGGCACACCAACTCCTCCTCCTCCTCCGGCTGCCTGGGGTGTAATGGCCGAGGGGATGACCACCTGCAGCGTTACCCTGTACCCGGAGGGGGCTTTATCCAGGCCCAGCCCCAACACAAAAGCTGTTTCATTAAGCTCCCGCCGTTCCCAGCATCCGCTTATGGGCGTCATCAACAGAAGAACGGCAAGTAACCCTGCAACGGCTTTAAGGCTTTTCGGATTCATGTTGCCGCTCCTTTTTCCGTTTATGGCCTTGACGCCTCGTGTTGTTCAACGAGGACTCCGCCGGCCGGGTATTCTGGTAGGGCCAGGGAAACCGGAAGATGGAATCCTTGATATCCCGGGAACGAAAGGGGCCGATCGGACTCATATAAGGTTCCCCGAAGGATTGGAGGCTTGCCAGATGGAGAATAATGACGAACACGCCGAATAACGTTCCGAACAGTCCGATAAAACCGGCCAGGCCAATCAAGGCAAACCGGATGATCCGGGCCGCAATCGACATTCCCATCTCCGGAATGACAAAGCTGGCAATGGCCGTGATGGATACAATAATGACCATAGATGACGAGATAAATCCTGCTGCTACCGCCGCTTGGCCGATGACCAAGGTTCCCACGATGGAAATGGCCTGCCCTACATTCTTGGGAATACGGACGCCTGCCTCACGCAGGATCTCGTAGGTCAGCTCCATCAGTACCGCCTCCACAAAAGCAGGAAAGGGAACATTCTCCCGTTGGGCGGCCAGGCTGATCACCAGATTCGTCGGGATCATCTCCTGATGGTAGGTGGTAATCGCTACATAGAAGGAAGGGGCCAGCAGAGTAATGAAAAAAGCCAGAAAACGTACAAAGCGCAGAAGCGTGGAAATATCTGCCCGCTGGTAATAATCCTCGGCGGATTGGAAGAAGACGGTGAAAAAGGTCGGCACCAAAAGGACGAACGGTGTTCCATCCACCAGAATCGCTACCTTGCCCTCCAGAATTCCTGCTGCAACCGTATCCGGACGGTCCGTGTTGTATACGGTAGGGAACGGGGTAAAGGTTTTATCCTGAATAAATTCCTCAATGTATCCGCTCTCCAAAATGCTGTCCGTATCGATTGCCTCCAGCCTGCGTTTCACTTCTTTCACCAGACCCGGTTTCACAATAGAGTTGAGGTACATGATGGATACACTGGTCTGGGTCAATCTGCCGATTTGGAAGGTCTCCAGCCAAAGCTGGGGATCCTTGATTTTACGCCGAACCAGCGCGGTATTGGTGCGGATATTCTCGGTAAATCCCTCCATCGGCCCTCTGACTACGGCTTGCGTATTCGAATCGCCAACGTCACGGTCCTCCCAGCCCGGCAGCCCGACACGAAGTGCGGCCACTGTTCCATCCACCATAATCATGACGTTACCGGACATAAGCTCGTGGACAAATTGTTTGGGAGTGCGGGTAATGGAAAGGTCGCCTGCAATCAGGATCTGCTTGTAGAGAAGCTCCAGCTTTTGATCCGCATCCAGTCCCTCCAGCCGTTCCGTCATATAACGGTCCTGAAGGGAATAAAGAATGGATTGGTGCAGGACCTGTGTATGCACTAATCCATCTATATAGATGACGTTGATGAATGTGGAATCATCCGGCTGCAGCTCTTTTATAACCAAGTCGGTGCTGTTCCCGAGCAGTTGGGCCAGCAGGTTGGCGTTATCCGCCAGATGGGTTGAGAAGCTGTCGTTTACGCTCTTGTTCATCGCGGGCACCCCCGTTATCCTTACCATTACTGTTGGGTAGTATGGGAAAAACAGGCAGTTATTATTCTTTTCACTATGGGTCCCTGCTTATAATTTTCCTATTCATGGAAAACATAAGGCTGCAGCTTATTAGCGGCAGAGAAGGGGCGGAAAGCATGAGTCTGGAGAAGGATCAGATCTCCTCTAACCAGTTGAGTATGTTAGGGCTATTGTGTGTGGTTGGAGATATGGCGCTGGTATATCCGGCTGCGATGACGGCAGGGGCCCATCAAGATGCCTGGATAGCAGGATTGATCAGCATTCCGCTGGGCCTCGGTATCATTAAGTTGCTGCTGCTCGTATCCCAAATGAATCAGAACCAGACCATCATTGAGCAATCTAGTCAAATTTTGGGCAGATGGGCAGGAGGGGCCGTAGCCGTCAGTTATCTGTTCTTTTTTTTGATCTGCTGTGCTACGTATGTACGAGAGATGGAGGATTTTTTGACCACACAAATTTATGAGGGGACTCCGGGTGAAGTAATTCGGCTGATGACCATTATCCTGTTGGTGTATGGGCTCCGGCTGGGGCTTGGAACCTTGGGCAGAGCGGCCCAGGTTTTCCTTCCATTCTTCATCTTTTTTCTGGTTTGCCTTTTCGTGCTGCTGCTTCCCGAGGTCAAGATCGGACGGATTCAACCGTTTATGAATACAACGCCTGCCAGCTTTCTTCATACACTTATGTTCGGTGTTTTCTACCCCTTCGGGGAAATGTGCGTGTTTTTGATGGTGCTCCCTTTTGTCAAAAAAGAAAAGAGCACCAACCGGAAGCTGTTTATCTCCTTGTTGATTGGTTCCTTGGGACTGAACGTGATTCTGTTTCTTTCCTTAACGGTATTGGGTGTCTACTTCTCGGAGCATGAATTCTATGCGGCCTATATTCTTGCCCAGACCATTAACATCGGCAATTTCCTGCAGCGGCTGGAAGCACTTATGGCTACAACCTGGATTATCAGCACCTATTTCAAAAGCGTACTGTTCTTTTACGCCTTCATCCTGGGCTCTGCACAGGTGCTCAAGCTGAAAACCTACCATACCTTAATTTTTCCTGCCGCATTTCTGTTGTTTGGCATTTCCAGGCTGATAGCCAAGGACATTATCCTTTATATTAAGGAAATTCCGGAATATTGGGTAGACTGGAACCTGACCCATGCGCTCCTTTTTCCGGTACTTCTGCTCCTGGTTAACAAAATCCGGCTGAATGTCAGCCGCCGGCAACCGGAAGGATGAATTCGGGCTGGCTCCGCCGCGTAGGATAAGATAGACTACTGAGTAGATATCGTATGGGACAAAAGGAGGCGGGCCGATATGGCGGCGAATGGGTGGCTGGCTCTTATCATCATGGTGGTGGCCAATGGGATTGTTGCCTGGACATTATTCACCGGGGTGGAGCCGGTCAGCAGGCAGGCCAAAAAATGGTTCTTCATCGTAGCCAACGGGGTCGGACTGGTTCTGGCAATCTCCCAATGGATTTGGATGGATTTTTAACAGGAGGATGTTGACGAGTTTATTGAAAAGGGGTATGCTCCGTATATTAAAAATGCCTGAAATCAAGGCTTTACATGAATGAAGGAGCAATCAACGCAATGAAATTTTATTACGCCCCAATGGAGGGGCTGACGGGATATATTTACCGGAATGCCCACTATGCGTTTTTCCATAATGTCGATAAGTACTTTTCCCCTTTTATTGTCCCGCAGCAGAACGAAAGCTTCAAAACCCGGGATATCAACGATATTCTGCCGGAGCATAACCAGGGGCTGGTATTGATACCCCAATTGCTGACCAACAATTCCAAGGACTTCGTTCAAACCTCCAAAAAATTAAAGCTCATGGGCTATAATGAGATCAATTTAAATTTGGGCTGTCCTTCGGGAACGGTGGTTTCCAAGCATAAGGGCTCTGGATTTCTGGCCAAACGCGAGGAGCTGGACCAGTTTTTGGAGGAGATTTTTGCCCATTCCGTAACGAAAATCTCCGTTAAAACCAGACTGGGCAAGGACCAGCACGAGGAGTTCTACGCGTTAATGGAGATCTTCAATAAATATCCCATGGAAGAGCTGATCATACATCCCCGGATTCAAAAGGACTTCTATAAAAACACACCGAATCTTGACATTTTCCGGGATGCCTTGCAGGTAAGCAAAAACCCGGTTTGTTATAATGGAGATCTGTTTACCATCAAGGAATACAAGGCATTTACGGCCGATTTCCCGACAGTAGATACCCTGATGATCGGCAGAGGCCTATTGGCGAATCCCGGGCTGATCAGTGAAATCACGAATAACGTGACAATCGGCAAGCAACAGCTGCGGGACTTTCATGATAAAGTGTATGAGGGTTACCAGGGTGTGCTGTTTGGAGATAAGAATGTGCTGTATAAGATGAAAGAGCTGTGGATGTATATGATTCAAATGTTTGAGGACCCTGCCAAATATATGAAGAAAATCCGCAAGTCCGAACGGTTATCCGACTACGACGAAGTGGTATCCAGTGTATTCCGTGAGCTGGAGCTGGTCGTGAACTAAATCATGAAGAACACCGAAAAACCGCTGACGGAAAGAATTCCGTTGGCGTTTTTTTCTTATGGGATATAGTATTATGGAATTATACTTCTATATTTAGGAAGAGGCATGAATCATGGAAGCGTCTGAACTGAAAGAAAAGCTATCCAATCTCTCCATCTGGAAAAAGAACGGGCAGCGTGCCCCGCATAAGCCATTGCTGATCCTGTTAGGGCTGGCTCAGCTTCAGCAAAACCGGAGAATTTTGCCGTATGCGCTTGTCCGGGAGAAACTCAAGAAGCTGCTGATGGAGTTTGGGCCTCCCAGGCAGTCCTATCATCCGGAGGAGCCGTTTGTCCGGCTAACCAAAGACGGGATTTGGAAATTAAGCAACCCGGTGGATAAAAAGCATTTTTCGGACAAACAGCTATTGGCCCAGCAGATCGAGGGCGGGTTCAGTGAAGAGGTATTGGATCTTCTTCAATACAATGAAGCTGTTTTGCAGGAGCTGGCAGAGCTGTTATTAAACGAACACTTCCCGGAAACCATTCACCAAGATATTCTGGATGAAATCGGGCTGGATTTTTCTTCACGAAAACTGCGGAGGCGTGATCCGGGGTTCCGGAACCGAATTCTCAAAGCCTACGAATACAGCTGTGCGGTCTGCGGCTTCAATGTCAGGCTGGGGCATACTCTTGTGGGCGTTGACGCGGCTCATATCCAATGGCATCAAGCCGGTGGACCGGACATTGAGGAGAATGGAATTGCGCTTTGTTCCCTGCATCACAAAATGTTTGACCGGGGTGTATTTATGATTACGCCGGAGAGTGAGCTGCTGGTGGCAGAGCAGGCCCATGGGACATATGGCTTCCAGGAGTGGTTAATGCGTTATCACGGCAAGCCTATACGCTCCCCGATTCACCCGGATTATGAGCCGAAAGAGAAATTTATTCAATGGCATGTGAAGGAAGTGTTTCGGGAACCGGCCAGATACCACAGGGTTCTATAAGCCACTCATAAAGGAGGAATATCCATGCTGTTTATGCTCATCGTCAATGGTTCGGCGAATTTTGAAGCGGTTCAGTGGGCCATGCGGATGCCGGACCCGCAGGGTTTTGGAGAGGGCCAAATTGAGTTGCGGCAAGTATTCGAAGCATCAGATAAAAGCGAGGGTTCGGAGCATTGAGCGGATTACGCCGGGGTGTAGCTGCTATGAAACCGTTTCTTCTGTCTTGTACGATGTGCCTTATGCTTCTGACTGCTTGCACCGACGGCGGAACCGGAGATAATGCCCCGACTGCCCCAAGTGGTGCCAGTTTTCCGCCTCTCGCCACCACTGCGCCCCCATCTGCATCCCCTATTCAACCTGACGCTTCTCTTCCTTCTGCCTCTACCCCTCGGCCAGCCCAGGATGTGGCTTCACTCATCCCCGCGGGATGGAACTTGTTGAACGATCCTCAGAATGTGATGGCAGAAGGCGATTTGAATAAGGATGGCATTCCGGATGTGGCAATGGTTATAGAGCGGGCGGAAGGCGGGCTGGAGGCCCCCCGCTCCTTATTGATAGCATTCGGCACCAAGGAGAACACATACTCTCTGTCCATTTTGGCCGAGCATGTGATTTTATCCGCTTGGGAGGGAGGCGTTTTTGGCGATCCCTTTAGTGGACTCTCTATTGACCGGGGCTCAGTGGTGATCAGTGATTACGGAGGCAGCAGCACGAAGTGGTACCATACGTACCGGTTCAGATTCCAGGATAATGTTTGGTACCTCATCGGGGCGACCATGGGAACCATTTTCCCCATTAGTGAAGAATTAGGGATGGGCGTTGATGAGGATGATTATAATCTGCTGACAGGCGACTATATTAGTAAACGAACCAATAAAGCGGGAGCGGAAGAAGTTACGAAAGGAAACAGAGGCAAGAAGCCGCTTGTGAAGCTGGGTGAGTTTGATATAACTAACATATAAGCAGGTGGGTTGGCGGATAGGAGGGAGGATGACATGCACAAGAAAGCTTCGAAAAAATCGGGATCTGAGCAGCCGCCCCAACATGCATTTTTGCTGTTGCCGGTTCAGGAGCTATATGCCGTTCTACGCGCCACGGATGATGTTATTGGCGAGGGAGGAGTACGCAGGTAGCCAAGATATTGAAGGCTCTAAGGAAAAGCAGCTGCTTGAGAAGGGGCTGGACCAGAATCCCGCCTACGGCTTTTTCCATGACCTGAAGCAGGAGCAGATTATGGAGAAAATCGATAGTCTGATCGATAGGCGCTATATCCGGACAGCGTGGGAAGGGAAGCTGCCCATTCTTGAATTTACACCACTGGGCTGGGCGGTGGAGCGGGAACGGCGGGCCAAGGAATTCCTGCAGGAGTGGGACCATTGGATAGAAACTGGAATTACCCCTATGAGTATGGAATATTTGAAGGGGCGCAACCGCGGGATGCTGTTCCTGTTTCTCTATATGATTCTGTGCTCGGGTGATAAACGTTATATTCCCTTCCTGAAACAGTGGGCGAGCATTGAGTTCAAGAAGGTACAAGCAGAGATCCGGCAGGTCATCAATGACCTGGAACAGCGGGAGCATATGGAGGTGGCCGAATGGCAAACCCTTTTGGTGCAGCGAACAAGATCTCTGATTGTTCGTTCCGAACAGCCGATTTTCCTCGATTGCCAGGAATGCGGACACCCGTTTATCTTCGATGAATATGACTTGAGCTGTTACCAGTCGGACGGGATTCAATTTACAGAAATTTGCCCCCGCTGCCAGTTTGATAAGGAAGAAAGAGAAATGAAGAGGAGTGAAAAACGTGGGAGGAAGAAATGATCCCTGCCCTTGCGGAAGCGGAAAGAAGTATAAGCAATGCTGTTGGCAGAAGCAGGCGGACATCAGCTGAAGGTGGAGCACCATGAAGGTTTCCCGCTACCAGGTGGCTGACTTCTATGAGCAAGGTCTGATGATTGAGGATATTTGGTCTCACCAACGTTACCGGATGCCCTATTGTGATTAATTTGTGCCACGGCATCAATAACAGGGACAAGTAGGCAAAAACGCCTTCGGCACCACGAAAAGTGGGGGCCGAAGACGTTTTTCTTTTGCCAACATACAGGTATTAAATGGAATGGTAGCGAATCATATGGGAGAGAAGGTGCTGCAGCAAATTAGTGGTAAGGAGAGTACAGACATGCGGTTGCGGGGAATGATTACACGGAGATTTCCCAGGTATATGATGCTTTTGTTGGCGTTTACGTTATTAATCGGGGCTATTCCGGTGTTGTCCCTTGGTCTTTATTCTTATTATGTGGCGGCGGGTGATGTGGAGCAGAAGACCAAGGAGAGTAATATGCAGCTGCTGTCCCAGACCCAGATGTATATCGAGCAGCTGAAGAAAACGACAGAGCTGACCGGCAATCAATTTGCCCGTTCCCCTCTGGTGGCGGCGGCCTTGAGCGCGCCTATTGATGTGGAGGAGCATATCCAGATCCGGGACCTGTACTCGGGCTTGTATAATCTGCAGACGTTCTCCAGTGTAAGCGAGGCGTATCTCATTGACCTTCAGCATGATTGGGTGCTGAACTTTACTTCGGTCAATTCCCTGAACGGACTCTCCTTCAAGGACCGGCTTCCCGTTTATGCCAATCATCCGAATAATATGTTCTGGGACACGGGTTATCTTCCCTCTGACGGGGGAGCGGCTCCGCCAGGTACGGGGAATGATACGATCCGGTTGGTGCAAAAGCTGCCTATATTGCCCTTTACCCATCAGCCCAAAGGGTTCCTGATTATTGAAATTGACAAGCCGCGGCTTCGGGCTATGCTGACGGACAATACCAAGGAGCAGATGGGCAAGGTCTACGTGATGGATTACACCGGGCTGGATTTTCTGGACCGGAGGGATGAGGAAGCCACCCATTATGCGGCTATGAATAAGCGGATTGCCGAATCCATTGCCTCCTCGGGGCAGTCTTCCGGATATATGTACGGCCGGATAGATAACCGCGATATGGTCTTTACCTACAGGCAGTCCTCGTATAACGAGTGGATCTATGTATCCGCCGTGTCTCTGAAGGAGCTGACCCGGGAAACCCGCAAGATCGCTACAGGCACCGTGGTTGCTTCCAGTCTGGTGCTGATTGTGGTGGGGCTGCTGGCCTGGTTTATTACCCGCAGGATGTATTCGCCCATCCGCAGGCTGGCCGAGATGACGGAGGCCGTCTCCATTGGGGAGAGTGGAGGTAAGGATGAGTTCTCCTCGCTGGAGAAACGGTTTGACATTCTGTTCAGCAACAGCCAGAACATGCAGCAGCAGATGCAGGACCAGCTGGCGCAGCTGAAGCAGTTCCTGATGCTGAAGCTGTTGGCCGGCCAACTATCTGAGAGCGAGTTTACCTATAGGAGCGCCCTGTTCGGATTCCCCGCCGGGTGGAAGCGGCTGGCGGTACTGACCCTGCAGATCGATACCCTTCAGGATACCCGCTACGGGGAGCATGATAAGGAGCTGCTGTTGTTTGCCATCCAGAATATGGTGGGTGAGCTCATCGCTCCGGAGGTGCTGTTCAGTCCCGTTCTGGTGAACCAATCCCAGGTCAACATGGTGGCCAGCGGCCTGGAGGACGAGGGAGAGCTGCGGACCTATTATTATGGGCTGTGCGACCTGATCAAGTCCAAGGTAATGGAGTTTCTGAAGGTGAGCATCAGCATCGGCATCAGCAGCCCCTTCGAACAAACCTCTTATGTGGTGCGTGCTTATAATGAAAGCTTGGAGGCGTTGAAGCGGCGTGTCTATCTGGGCAGCGGTATGATTATCCATTACGGGGATACGGAGCCCGGGTTAAGCAATATGGCCGCTGCCGCATACACCCAGATCAAGTGGACGGAGGATCAGCTGATCCAGGCCCTGAGCCTGGGGGATACGGAAAAAGCCACGGACTGGTTCGATACGTATGTATCCGAGCTGTCGGAGAGCAATCTCAGCACGAAGGAATACCCGGTGTTTATGATGCAGCTGGTCTCCCGGATCTACCAGATTGTCCAGGAGAAGGGCGGAACCGTCCATCATGTCCTGGGGGAACGGGCCTCCTACGCCAGGCTAATGCG
Organism: Paenibacillus mesotrionivorans; assembly: GCF_046098205.1. Taxonomy (NCBI): domain Bacteria; kingdom Bacillati; phylum Bacillota; class Bacilli; order Caryophanales; family Paenibacillaceae; genus Paenibacillus; species Paenibacillus mesotrionivorans. The sequence continues at coordinate 210,521 of NZ_JBJURJ010000007.1, forward strand.
GCTGAATGCAGTGGATGATATCGCAGCATGGTTCAAGCGGGATCTGATCCAGCCGGTGGGATTGTTCCTGGCCGGTCTGGAGGATTCCCAGTATGTCAGCATTGCCAACAAGATTATTCAGCTGATCAAGGAAGGCTACAGCCGGGATATGACGCTGGAGGGCTGCGCGGAGGAGATGAAATTCCACCCTGTTTATCTGGGCCGGGTCTTCAAGCGGGAAACGGGCATGACCTTCAGCGAATATCTGGTCAATTACCGGATGACCCTGGCCAAGGAATGGCTGGAAAACACCAATATGAAGGTGTCCGACATCTCCGACAGGCTGAATTATTCCAATACAACGGCCTTTATCCGCAGCTTCCGCAAGGTGGTGGGGATTACGCCGGGGCAGTTCCGGACGAACCAGCAGAAGCAAGCTTAGCATAGACATTATCCAATTCCGTCATAGCAGGCCCCGCCGGGCCGCCTATGGCGGATCTTTTTGTGGACAGGATGAAGTGTTAAATCAAAATGGGGGATATTTTATACGTTGTCTGATGGTAGCCTGCAGGTATGATAATGATCATTTCCTCTGGTCTTTTCCGGAAAACCCAGGAATAACAAGGGTTTGCGCGAAGAAGTTGGTTACGATCTATAGCATGTAATAACAGCCGGGATGATAATGGGGGCATGCAAGTGAAATGGATGACGGCCGAAAGGAGATTAACCGGTGAGTATACCAGCAGATGCGAAAGTGCAAACAGAAGTCAGAGTATCAAGCAAGCACAGGTGGATAAAGGAACTCCTAAAGGACCGGTGGCTGTATGTCATGGCATTGCCCGGCCTTCTGTATTTCCTGGTTTTTAAGTACGTCCCCATGTACGGGCTAATAATGGCATTCCAGGATTTTAAGCCCCATCTCGGATTTATGGATAGCCAATGGGTCGGGCTCAAGCACTTCTCCCGCTTCTTCGGGGAAGAGCAGTTCTGGATGCTGTTCCGCAACACCTTCTTATTGGCGATTTACAACCTGCTTTTCTTTTTCCCGCTGCCTATCGTGCTCTCCTTAATGCTCAATGAGCTGCGGAAGGACCGGGTCAAGCGTTTCGTCCAAACCCTGATCTATATTCCCCACTTCGTATCCTGGGTGGTGGTGGTGGGTATCTTCTACATTCTGTTCACCACGGAAGGCGGAGCAGTCAACGAGCTGCTGTATTCGATTACGGGAGAGAAGGTTCCTTTTCTGCTGGAGCCAGGCTGGTTTCGAACCATGATTATTTCCCAGTCTATCTGGAAAGAGGTAGGGTGGGGCACGATTATCTTCCTGGCCGCATTGGCCGGGGTGGATTTGCAGCTGTATGAAGCAGCCCGGATGGACGGAGCAGGCCGCTGGAGGCAGATGTGGCATGTTACGCTCCCGGCGATCCGCAGCACCATTATCATTCTGCTGATTCTGAAGCTGGGAAGCTTCCTGGATTCGGGCTTCGAGCATATCTTCCTGATGCTCACGCCGACCAACCGGGAGGTCGGAGAGGTATTCGATACCTACGTCTATGTCAAAGGGCTGACGCAGGGGCAGTTCAGCTACAGTGCAGCGGTGGGCATGTTCAAGTCGGTGGTGGGGCTGATCCTCGTCTTGTCATCCAACTGGCTGGCCAAACGCTTCGGTGAAGAAGGCGTCTATTAATCTACCGGAAAGGAGGAGCGACATCCATGAAGCAGGACCATACATGGAGCAATCGGCTGTTCGATATAGTCAATACCGCATTGTTATCCCTGATCGGAATCATCTGTGTGCTGCCCTTTATCTATGTGCTTGCCGTATCGTTTACGGCCCCGCATATTGTGGCAGAAGGCGGATTTATCTTGTACCCGAAGGAGGTTTCCCTGGCGGCATACCGGTACATTTTTTCCTCCAATGCCTTAATCCGGAGCCTGGGTGTATCCATATACATTACCGTAGTCGGCACACTCCTCAATCTTGTGCTTACATCTTTATTGGCGTATCCGCTCTCCCGGAAAAGCTTCAAGGGCCGGAGCGTGATGCTGTTGGCGGTGCTGTTCACCATGCTGTTTAACGGCGGGCTGATCCCCACCTATTATGTGGTGAAGTCCCTGCATCTGATCGATTCTCTGTGGGCCTTGATGATTCCGACGGCAATCAGCGCCTTTAACCTGATTATCCTCAAGAACTTCTTCCAGCAGATGCCGGACGGGATTGAGGACTCCGCCAAGATTGACGGCTGCAATGATCTGGGCATTCTGTTCCGGATCGTCATCCCGCTGTCCCTGCCCGCCATCGCCACCTTCGGACTGTTCTACGCCGTGGATCATTGGAATAAGTTCTTCAGCGCCGTCATGTATATCAATAATAATGAGAAGTGGCCGATTCAGGTGCTGCTTCGGGAAATCGTCATCAATGCCAACAGCCGTGTAGGCGATACGAATATGGATGAAATGAATATTCAACCGCTCACCATCAAGATGGCGGTGATCGTCTTCGCTACCCTGCCGATTATGGCGGTGTATCCGTTCCTGCAGAAGCATTTTGCCAAAGGGGTTATGCTGGGGTCTGTGAAGGGATAAGCTTCCCCCAAAAGTGACGAGAGGCTTTGTATCTAAAAAATATTGGGAGGTCAACAAGTATGGGAAAATGGAAAAAAAGAGCTTTGGTTAGTTCGGCTATGGCAGGGACGATGCTGGTGTCCGTTGCCTGCGGCAGCTCAGGGGGCTCTACGGATAACGGAGCCAAGGAAACGGCAGGGGCCACAAAGGCTCCGTCCGCTGCTTCTGCAGCACCTGCTACAGCTACGGCGCAGGCACCTCTTAACCTCACCATTGCTATCAGCCAGGTGGGAGATATTCCCGCCAAGGGCAATGTGGTGGAGCAAACCATCGAGAAGCTGACGAATACCAAGCTGGATATCCAGTGGATTCCGTCTACCGCCTACAATGATAAAATTAATGTCATGCTGGCCTCCAATGAAATGCCCAAGCTCCTGCGGGTGGTTCAAGGCCCGACTGTGGTGAACGCCATTGAGTCCCAATTGTTCTGGGAAGTAGGTCCGCATTTGAAGGACTACAAAAACTTGAGTGCGCAGAACCCGCAGTTTTTCCAGAACATCGCGGTTGAGGGTAAAATCTATGGCGTACCGCTGTACCGTAACATGGGCCGGGGCGCGTATGTCTACCGCAAGGACTGGATGGACGCGCTGAACCTGCAGCTGCCGAAGACCATGGATGACTGGTACAATGTTGTGAAGGCGCTAACATTGAATGACCCGGATAAGAACGGCAAGAATGATACCTATGGCATTGTGCTGAACAAGAAGTATAACGAAGGTGTCGCCTCCTGGCTGACCCGGTTCGCCGTCATGATGGGCGGGGTCAACAAGTGGAGCGTGGACAAGGACAATAACTTTACGCCGGAGCACGAAACCAAGGAATTTATGGATGTGCTGAACCTGTTCCGCAAGCTGTATGCGGAGAAGCTGATCAACCAGGACTTTGCCGTATTGGATGCCACGGAGCAGGAGAAGCTGTTTGATACAGGCCGCGCCGGTATCCGCTTCGCAGTTGCCACCAATGGCAAAAGCCAGCAGGACCGGCTGAGCAAGACCAATCCGGCGGCAGTGGTGGATGTGGCCAGCTTCGAAGGGCCGCAAGGCATCCGGATCTCCTCCGAGGCGGGCAATAACGGATTCTTCGTGATTCCTAAGTCCTCTGTGAAGACCGAAGCCGAAATGAAGCGGGTGCTGGGCTTCCTCGACGCCCTCATGGAGCCGGCGGCCTCCACGCTGCTCCTGCGCGGCATTGAAGGTACCCACTTCGGCAACACCGCTGATGGACGGACGGAATTCATCGGCGACGGCTTCAACATTTTCCAACGTGAGGTGAAGCCTTACCGGGATAACCTGACGGTGCTGGAGGGCTACAACGTGAAGCCCTTGAAGGATGTGCCCATTGGCGAAAAGGGAACCAAGATGGAGTCCGACGGCATCAAGTACATCGTCTCCAACCCTGCCTTGACCCTGAAATCTGCCACCTTGTCGGAGCGGGGCCAGGAGCTGGATCAGCTGCTGATGGATGCGGAAACCAAATACATCATGGGCAAGATTGATGAAGCCGGCTGGAAGGAAGAAATCAGCAAGTGGAAGAAAAACGGCGGCGACAAGCTGATGGCCGAGTATAAGGAATCCTACGCTAAGCTGAAGAAATAAACGCAGGCTAATAACATCTCCGCATGGAATAATGCGGGGGTGTTTTTTGCGTGACCTTATTTTCTTGTCATTTTGTTGACTCACACCTGTACTCCATATATATTGTTCATTGGAGGTGCAGATCATTGTCAATCATACGCAGTAATCTAAAGGAAATTATGGAAGTGCACGATCCCAAGTTATCGATACGCAAGCTTGCGAAGGATATCCATTATCACTTTGACTCTGTTCGTAGAATGTACAAGGATGAAATGGTGCAGTATCCGCGGGATCTGCTGCAGAAGCTTTGTGAATATTTTAATGTGCAGCCGGGTCAGCTTATTGTATTTGATGAGAGGGAATCAGGCATGCAGAATATAGATGAATGGAAAAGCGCGGAGGAAAAGGATCCCTCGGGTGTAAAATAGATTGAATTTATTTTTACAGGTAAACGCTCTCTAATTTGACAAGAAATTATGGTCATGTTATGATGGTGTTGACAAGAAATTATGGTCGGTTAATAGAAGGGGAGCCCTGAACATGATGCAGGGTTCCCCTTTTCACCTCATACCAAAAGGAGAGAAGAGATGAAAATCCAACTTTGCTTTACTGCCCATGGTCAAAAGGCAATCAATGAATTCGAGAACCATGAGCTTATTGAGTCCTTTTCCCGACACATGAAGACGCTGACCAAAAAATATACGGTGATTACCACTGTCCCCCTCATTGATAATCAGGATATCGCTTCGGCTGGTGTTCTGAACGTCAATTGTGAAGCAGAAACGAACGAAGCCAATATGTTTTTCAGGGAATTGGCACGGGATATGAAAAGTCCTCTCAACAAACGAATTACTGGAAAGCTGGGCAATATCTTCAATGCTAAAGTGGTAAAGTAACAATGTCCTTAACTCCGCAAAACCGCTGAGCAAGTTACAGCGGTTTTTTCTTGCAGTCTGGTGGCTTAAGCCCCTTCAGAGCGTGAGCTTTGTCACTTGTGCTATAATTTAAAGAAGAAACGATTTTATAGATAAGGGCGGATTGAACTTTCATGCACCACACGTTGTTAATTATCGGCGCAGGCGCATCGGGGCTTATGGCCGCGGTGACGGCGAAGGATCTGGGCATTGATACGGCCATTCTGGAGGGCAATGACCGGATCGGCAAGAAAATACTGGTGACCGGCGACGGCCGCTGCAACCTGACCAATACCTCTACTGCTTCCGGCACGGATGAGACGGCTGCTTTATCCGCTAAATTCCACGGAAATAGACCCGGTTTTCCTGTGAAGGTGCTGGAGCAGCTGGGTGTCCGGGAAACCATGGACTTTTTTTACTCCCTCGGGCTGCCCCTGACCCACCTGAAGGAGGGCATGATGTATCCCCGCTCCCTGCAAGCTGCGTCGGTGACGGACATCTTCGAGCTCGCAATGGAAGAGCGGGAAGTCCCTGTTTATTTGCAGCATAAAGTGGTGGAGATCGCGGTTTCAGATGGGCATCCCCGGTTTACGGTGCGGTGTCACACGGAAGCGGAGGAGCAGGCCGTATTTACCTGTGACTTCCTGCTTATTGCCACAGGCGGCCTGACTGCACCTCATACAGGGGCGGACGGCTCCGGTTATACGATGGCGGAACGGCTGGGTCATACCGTAGTGGACACTGTGCCCGCTATTGTGCAGCTCAAGGTACAGTATCCGCATCTGAAGGCGTTGTCCGGGATTAAGCTGCAGGGGAGAGCCCATATTCTGATTAACGGAGAGATTGTCCGCAGCGAATCCGGTGAGATCCAGTTTACGGAGTATGGACTATCCGGGCCGCCTATCCTCCAGCTCAGCCGGGAGGCCTCCGTTCATCTTGGCAGAGGCGACGCGGTCAGTGTGGCTGTGGATCTGATGCCGGGGCGCACCGAGGAAGAGGTTGTGGATTTCCTGGATATGCATTGGGGCATCTTCGGGCACCGGACGGTGGCGGATTCCTTCATCGGCATTCTCCACAAAAAACTGACTCCCGTGCTGCTGAAGGAAGCCGGTATTGACAAACAACCGAATCTGCTATGCCAGGATCTGTCCTGGAGGGCAAAGGCGATCTTCTACCGGATACTCAAGCATTGGGAATTCAAAGTGACGGATACCAACGGCTACGCTCATGCCCAAACTACTGCGGGGGGCATTGATACAGCCGAGCTTGCAGATGGAACGCTGGAATCCAAGTTGGTTCCGGGGCTTTATTTTGCCGGCGAGGTGATGGATGTGGACGGGGATTTCGGGGGATATAATCTGCAATGGGCCTGGAGCTCCGGCTACGCGGCCGCCAAGGCGGTTGCTGAATCTATGAAGCAAAAGGATGTTTCTATATGAAGGTGTACCAGAATTCCACCCATCATCAGGTTTTTGTGATCGGAGCCGGGGCAGCGGGGCTGATGGCGTCGGTGACGGCCCGGGACCTGGGGCTGGATGTGGCGATGATCGATAGCAATGACCGTATCGGCAAAAAGGTGCTCACCACCGGCAACGGCCGCTGCAATATTACTAATGAATCCACGGCAATGGGAACCGAGGAAGCGGTGGCGCTGGCGCGAAAGTACCACAGCAATAACGCGGGTTTTCCGCTGCCTGTTCTGGAGCAGTTCGGCATCCGCCAGACCATCGATTTTTTCTTTATGCTGGGACTGCCGCTCATCAGCCTGGAGGATGGCCGGATGTATCCCATGTCCTTGCAGGCAGGGGCGGTGCTGGATATCTTCCAGCTGGCGTTGGAGGACCGGAACGTTCCAGTTTATTTCAAAAATAAGGTACTGGATGTGACGGTTTCGGAGGAGTACCCGCGGTTTTCGATCCTGTGCCAGAACGAGGCGGGAGAGGAGCATGTCTACACCAGCGAATACCTGATCCTCTGTACGGGAGGGTTGACCGCACCCAAAACAGGTACAGACGGCTCCGGGTATACGCTGGCCGGGCGTCTGGGCCACACCCTCGTCAACCCGGTGCCGGGGATTGTGCAGCTGAAGCTGGATTATCCGCATCTGAAGGAGCTGTCCGGCGTCAAGTTTGACGGGACAGGCCGGATTCTCGTGAACGGGGAGGTCATCCGCAGCGAGTTCGGGGAAATTCTGTTTACGGATTATGGCCTCTCCGGTCCGCCTATTCTCCAGCTCAGCCGGAAGGCTGCCTTTTATCTGGCTCAGGGGGAAGAGGTCATCCTGTCGGTTGATCTGATGCCCGACCGGACGGAGGAGGAGGTGGCGGAGTTCCTGAACGGGCATTGGCGCATCTTCGGGCACCGGACGGTGGCCAATTCCTTCATCGGTGTGGTCAACAAAAAGCTCATCCCCATCCTGCTGAAGGAGGCGGGCATTGGCGAAAGTGATACGGGATTGCTGTGCCGCGACCTGACGGAGGAGACGAAGCACACCTTCATCCGGTTAATGAAGCAGTGGGCATTCCGGGTCACGGATACCAACAGCTTCACCAACGCCCAAACCACAGCCGGAGGCATCGATACCACGGAGCTGACGGAGGGCACGCTGGAATCCAGGCTTGTGCCGGGACTGTATCTGGCCGGAGAGGTCATGGATGTAGACGGGGACTGCGGCGGGTATAACCTGCAATGGGCCTGGAGCTCCGGTTATGTGGCGGCAACCGCTCTTGCGAAGCGGGTGGCGGGGGTTTAAACGGCAATGGGGTCATGAATAGGCGAGACATGCCGCGGCAGCAGAGGGTACTCTGACGCCGCGGATTTTTGTGTACGAGAACAAGAAGCGTGTGGTAAAAAATAGGGCAGAAATATAGAAAAATACATGAATATGAGCTAATGATTATATCGGAAATATATCCCATTGTGCTAATCTGGGGATGTTTGGAAGCTGCTTGTCCGTTTATTAATATGAAGAGAATAGAGGTGGGGAAAGGAACTGCAAGGTTTTGTGGTTGCGCTTTCAATTGAAGCTGGTATCACACTAAAACCAGGAGGGATCATTAATGAACCGGAAGATCAAGCATGCCATTAGCATTGCCCTGTTATTTACCCTTGTGATTTCCTTATTGTCCGGAGGGTTCATCAATTCCACTACACATGCCGCCGGTGTAACGATTGCGGGGAGCGGCGGCTGGAATGAAACGGCTTATGTCCAGTGGTCGCCAGTGAGCAACGCGCAAGGTTATAATGTCTATGTAAAACCGGCCAGCGCAGCGGATACCCAGTATAAGCAGCTGGATAACCAACTGATCCGCAAGTATCCTTCCTACTGGAGAGCGGATGCGGTGGGCCTTGCTGCCGGCAGCTATGTGATGAAGGTGGAAGCACGGCTGTCCGATGGTTCCACTGCCACGGCCGTATCCGGTGCTTTGGCTGTAGCGGCCCATGACCGGTCGGGGTTTGCCTTCTCCCCTACTTCGCAATATGGGACAGGCTCAGGTGCTTATAACAACGACGGCACCCTGAGAACCGGGGCCAAGGTGGTGTATGTGACCTCCCAGACAGCCAAAACGGTTACGCTGGATGTGAAGATCAATAGCTCTGGCGGCTTACAAACCGCTGTTGGCCTTGGAGAAATTCTGAAGCTCCGGCAAAAGGGCTACGATACCACTCCTCTTGCTGTTCGCTTTATCGGGAAAATTACCGCCTCCGACATGAGCGGCCAGTTGAACAGCAGCGGCTACCTGGAGGTAAAGGGGAAGAACAACTATGCTGAAATGAATCTGACCCTGGAAGGGATCGGCAACGATGCCTATGCCTACGGATGGGGAATGCTCCTCCGTTATAACGGCAATGTGGAGGTCCGGAATCTGGGCCTGATGCTGTTCCCGGATGACGGGATCTCCATGGATACCGGCAATGTCAACGTATGGGTGCATAACAACGACGTATTCTATGGAAGTGCCGGCGGAGATGCCGACCAGGCCAAGGGAGACGGCTCCACTGACCTGAAGGGCGGCTCCACGTACATCACCATTTCCTACAACCACTATTGGGATTCGGGAAAATCCTCCCTGGTGGGCTTGAGCGAGTCCTCGCCGTTCTATGTGACCTTCCACCACAACTGGTTCGACCATTCCGACTCCCGCCATCCGCGGATCAGAGTGGCATCGGTGCATATTTACAACAACTACTTTGACGGTGTTTCCAAATATGGGGTGGGCATGACCTCAGGCGGTTCCGCATTCGTGGAATCCAACTACTTCCGGAACACCAAATACCCCATGCTGATCTCCCTGCAGGGGACGGACGCTCTGGGTGAAGGCACCTTCTCCGGTGAGCCCGGGGGTGTAATCAAGGCTTACAATAACACCATTGTGGGTGCAACCGGTCTGATCTACGCCAACTCCAATGCTGGTACGGCACCGGCTAATGCAACCTCCTTCGATGCTTATCTGGCTGCTTCCCGGAATGAAGCTGTTCCCAGCTCGTACAAGGCGGTTTCTGGCGGGACCTCGTACAATAACTTTGACACCACCGTGAATACGGGAGTCAGCGCATCGGCCGTGGACAATGTGGCTAATGTGGAGCAAGTTGTAAAAGCCAAAGCAGGACGTCTTGGCAGCGGCGACTTCACCTGGACATTTAACAACGCGGTGGATGATATTTCCTATGCTCTCAATACAGCGCTGATGGCTAAAATCACAAGCTACACCACCCAACTGGTATCCGTAGGCGGCAACTCCAGCACAGGTCCGACTCCGACACCAACGGCCACGCCGACCGCTACACCAACACCGACGCCAACAGCCACACCGACCGCAACACCAACCGCAACACCAACCGCAACACCAACCGCAACACCGACTCCGGTGCCCGGCGCCAATATCCATAACTTCACCACCTCCGGCACCACCAGCAGCTTCTTCAACATACAGGGCAATCTGTCTACCACCAAAGGCACCGTTGCCTATAACGGCCTGACCCTGACACAATGCCTGAAAATCGAAAGCTCCACCAGCATCAGCTTCACCACCACCAAGGCGTCTACCTTAACCCTGGTGCTGAATTCAGCGGACGGCACCAAAATCAAGGTAGACGGCACCAGCTACAGCATGACAAGCGGTATCGTTACCGTTTCCCTGGCCGCCGGCTCCCACACCATCACCAAAGCGGACACCACCAACCTGTTTTATATGAAGGTGGAGTAAGGGAAAGAACGTATAATAAGGCGAGGCCCCCAGCCAGTTGGTTGGGGGTTCTTTTGTAGTATGCCAACAGGGGTGATGTCTCTATCTTGATTAATATTTGTAAACTGAACCCATTTGGCTTATATGTTATAATATTGGAAAGTCGGGTTTGGAGGTGACTGGGATGCGATGGGATGAGGTGCGTGAACAGTTTCCGAATGAATGGATCGTCTGCGAGGCATTAAAATCTCGTTTGGAAGAGGGATATTGGCTTGTTGACGAAGTGGCCGTCATAGATCGTTTTGATGATTCCGCCGTTGCTATGAAGCGGTATTACGAATTACATCGTGCCCAGCCTTATCGGGAATACGGCTTTTTCCATACATCCAGAGAAAAACTTCGATTACGTGAAAAGTGGGCTGGAGTGAGAGGTCCCAGATGAATATAGATATAAGGTATGGCTCGGCAAGGACAATATTTAATGCGGATGCTGTGGATGTTATTAGGGTTAAGGTTGAACCCGACGATTTTATGAACAAAATCAGAGGCGTAGGGGGAATAGAGGTCGTGTATTCCAAGCTATTTTATTTTGTGAAAGTTGGGAAAACCAAACTGCCAGCTTTTGAAGTAGAAATTGGCGAAATGAATTATGGCATGGAGATAGATGGCATAATTGGATTTGATTTTATCCATTCGGCTGGTCTGGTGAATGACGCGAAGGAACTAAACGTACTGGCTAATCATTGAATATATTTCACCTAAACATACCTTCAGCTTTTGACAGTGGACGGTTTAGATTTACTATAAACCCCCAAAGGCGCTAACTGAGCTTTTCAGTGAAGCGCCTTTCTTTGTCTGCTAGGCCTTGTTTTGTATCTCCCTAAGCCTGCTGATCTCCCACGTCAACATGCTCTTTTCGATTCGTAAATGCAGCAGTTCTGTCTGCAAATCCTTCATGATCACCTGAACCGCGGAAAGGATAGCTTTGGCTGTTGGGAGATGAATGGCCTCTGCCTTTTCCGAGATCAAATCCAGAAGGTGATCGGTGCATTCTTCACAAACTTGAATCCCCATGTAAAGCTCGTCTTCCTCTTCGATCATTCCATTGTAATCATCCAATAATTCGGCCAATTTCGTCACCCTCTATTATAAATCCAACCATTCTTCCTAATGAGGATATCACATTTACTTTATCCACTTGGTACGTATATACGTAATTCTCGATAGGGAAGTATATACACTCAAATCCCAGTTGTGTGACTGAAGATTAACAAATATCTCCACAAAAATGTCCGGATCGCTTATACTAAGATTCGACAGAAACTTATTGTTAGGCATTACAATTTTTATTGACTATATAATTTATTTACCAGACTAAAATCAATGATAAAGCCATGATTTCATGGTGACTTGATAAACTTTGAAATAAAACAGGAGGCACAGATGGCCAAAACCTATCATGCAGAAGGAAGACAGCTTGCTAATTTACTGAGAGCCATAATAGTCCTGCTTGCAGTAGGGTTATTTTATATCGGAGCCCATTGGGGCGTCGCTGTTGGAGTGTTTTTAGGAGGGCTTATATTCGCAGAAATGATAGGGAGCATGTGGACTCAAAAACGCAGAGAAGAAAAGAAAAAACGTGGCAGAGCTCCAAGGACTGCTTCAGTCAAACCCCATTCTTCCACCTCCATACACGTTTCCAAAGGTTGTAGAACGGATGCAGAAATTCTGGGCAGTGCCTTTCATGAAATGTCTTGGGCGGAGTTTGAACGATTGTTGGCTTTATTTTTCCGGGATCAAGGCTACGAGGTTAATGAAGTAGGAATTGGCGGGAATGATGGCGGAGTGGACCTGGTCATACGAGATAGACGTGGGAGAAAACAGCAGTTCAGGCCAAATGTTACGCTGATCACCATTTGGTCCCTGTGCAAATGGTAAGGGAATTGGTTGCAGCCAAACGGAACCATGATTGTATTCTGACCCTCCTTGTGACCACCTCCGACCTAACCGGACCTGCCAAAAAGGAAGCCGAGCAATTTAAAGTGGATTATTGGCACGGTGCTCTGCTGGAACAAAAACTGCGGTCTTGGGGAAAGTGGCAACCGGGAAAAAAGGCGTCAGGTAAGGATCGGGAGATGACTTCCGTCAAGAAGGAGCTTTCTTCGACGCGCAAAGAAGTAGCAGTGGCAAGTTCCGTTACCTGCAAGTGCGGAGCCGCGATGGTCAAACGTAAAACCAAAACCGGCGAGGAGTTCTATGGCTGTACCACCTTCCCAGCCTGCCGGCATACCAAATCAATGTGAGAAGGGTGAGGCCATGTCCAGGAGAAAAAAACTATCGATTTCCATGTTATTGGTGGAAGGAATAGCGTTAGTGTGTATGTTGAAGGTATTTGTATGGGTAATCGGCAATAATGTGATGAAGTCTCCTTTTAGTGTGCCGGAGCTGGATTATGCCTTGTTTGGCCTTGGGGCATTACTGGTTCTCCGGGTTGGTTACGTTGTGGTTAAAGCCAAGGTATCGAATAAGGCAGCTCCCAATAAACCTGTTGGTGATAATGAACTTGAACTTTCCTCTATAGATGAGCATGTCTGTGCCTACTGCGGCAAAGCGGTTAGTGAGAAGGTATGGAATTATTGTATAGCCAATTCTCATAGGTTTCATGGGGGAATTTATTGTTACGACCACCAGCGTTCGGTAAGGTAATACATTTTTTTTCACAGCTAAGGAGGCTAAAACATGAATGCAGCTAATCTATTAGAAAAAGGAAATTGGTATGGAACATGCGATCCGAGCGGTGACATTGCATCACTAAGAGCTGCTCTTGCAGAAGCATCGGCAGAAACGGACATCGCTCTGATCATCACGGAATTATTCAAATTGGGTGACTTTGCCGCTAAGGCCATGTTCATTCAACAGATGAATACGACGAAAAACGAAGGTTTAATGAATGCATACATACGCTTATTTTGTTTGGTCGCCTCACATCAGGATCTGATGAAAGTGGAAAACCTGGCCTTCCTTTCCGACTTATCCGAACAAAATGCCGATACCTTCGCTTCATCTGCCGTTCATACATTATCTTATGAGGCCGTTCCTTATCTGTTGGCTATGCTCGACGAATGGGAGGATACGAATGTAGAGGAGACCATCCGAAACGCATTGGATATCTTCCTGAATTATTCCGATGAGCTGGATGAAAATGCGGCTGTAGATGAGATTGGACAGTTCTATCTCGATCTGATGAAGAAGGTGGATGCGGACAAGTATTACTATTACTCCGCCCCGGTATTTCCGGCGCCGCTGGCCAAGAAGCTGATTGAGAAGTCAGCTGCGTCGCGGCATGAACAAGCTCCGTTAGGAACCCATCTTATTCCTTCCTTGCTGTCAATATGGAGCGGCATTAACTGCCCCATTGAATATAACACCGTTGTGGACGACAGGCTGCTTGAGGGAGTTTACCATTATGTTCAGGCGCTTTCTGAGATGGATTGGGAAGCTGGTGTGAAATATTTTTATGGACATCCCATAGTCTAGGCATAAACAGAGAGATTCGCACAAAGAAGTTGGATGGAAAACATGACGTTTTCCGCTCAACTTTTTTATTTTGCAAAATGAACCTCATGCCGGGATGAGTTGTCAATTGAGTGGAGGTGAAGCATTTGGGCCATGACCACTTAAGATATATGGAAAAAATGGATCAAAGCATGCTGGAGGAGTTAATGCGGGATTACGGTCATGACGTATGGAACTTCTCGTTTTTTCTGACGAAAAACCATGTCCTTGCAGATGACATTACCCAAGATACGTTCATCCAGGCATACCGCCATGTTGCAGGTTATAGAGGTGAAGCCTCCGTAAAAACCTGGCTGCTTCGAATCACCCGCAATATTAGCTATAACTATATGAAGTCCGCCTTCATCCGCAAGGTGTTTCTATTCGGTCTGGCAAGTTCAAATGAAACCAGCCGCTCCGCGGAGGATGCATTCTTGGAGAAGGAAGCGGCGAATGAGGTGTGGCGGCAGGTATTCGCGTTGCCCACCAAGCTTAGAGAGACCCTTGTGCTTCATGCCAAGTATCAATTATCTATTCAAGAGATTTCAAACGTCCTGCAAATTCCGGAAGGGACGGTGAAATCGAGACTATTTACGGCCCGTAAAATGATCACGAAATCCTTGGAGGGGGTGGATAGAAGTGAAGTCAATGAGACCAAGCTGGTATGATGCGCTGCAAGAAAAGCCTCTAGCTAGTGCTTCTTTCAATGATGAATTGGCCACAAGGATCAGGCAGAAAGCACAATCCCTGGAGTCCAGAAGAGGAAGCTCAAGAATACGAGGCGTAGTATACGGGACAGCATGCCTGTTGCTTTGTTTATTTGTATTCTTCATCTATTCAAAGACTGCCTTTAAGTCAGATCCCATCACACTAAAAGGAGTTTATACCGTGGAGGCGGAATCCGGCCAGCCTATTATTTTTTCTATGGATATAAATACCGGAGGAGCATTGCTTATCGCGGAGCAAGGAACGTCCAGGGTTAGTTTCTATATACCGCAAGATAAAAAAGGAATGAAGACGGGAGATGGTTTTGTTGCCGGATCGGCCGGTATTGAGACAATCCCTATTCTTATGGGGGAGGTGCTAAGCCCGGATATCACCCGAATACAAATAACGGATAACGAAAACCAATCATTCCAAGCCCGAATAGTTGCCCATGCAGACAAGCGGTATTGGTTTGCCACCCAGCCTAACCGGAAAGAAAGGGCCCTATGGTATAGAGTCGTGGCTATAGGGGCTTCTGGGGATACAGTCGGGGAAGAAGTGTTGTTTTAGCGGAGTAGCCTGCAAGTGGCACAAGTATAATCCTTCTGCATAATGTATATCATATGGATATACAATGGTGAGAGGTTGTGATACAATTGGGGTATAAACCAAGAGGGAGCAGGATGCTGATGACGACAGTCACCCTTAGCCGATGGGGCAACAGCAGCGGGATTCGCATTCCAAACCAGTTTTTAAAGCGGATGAATCTGGTGGAGGGAATGGAAATGGAAATCGTTCTTACACCGGAGAACCATATCCTGCTGCGACCCTTGCAAACTCCGGAGGAGTCAAGTGAGGAATTGCGAAGCCATTTGAAAACACTCCTATCGCAAATTAAAGCCGATTCACCCCGCCATGGAGAAATCGATTTGGGCATTGAAGGAGACGAACTCATTTGAGTATACCAGCGCGCGGAGACTTGGTTTGGCTGGATTTCGATCCTCAGGCTGGTCGTGAGCAGGCTGGCCGCCGCCCGGCCATAGTCCTTTCAGATACAGAATTTAACGAGTTGACGGGATTTGCTGTTGTTTGCCCGATTACGAACCAAGTTAAAGATTATCCGTTTGAAGTACCGATCCCTGAAGGGCTTCCTTTTACAGGAGTCGTGTTAACAGATCAGTTTAAAAGCCTGGATGTTCGAAAAAGGAAGGTAAAGATAGTCGGTCATGTTGCTGTAGAATCGGAATTCCTGCGGTCTGTTTTGCGGAATGTCCGCTCTGTTTTAGCGTAAACAATGAACGAATAGGAGATTAACGGGAACTCCCGATCGTCTCTTTTTTTAATTTACGAATCTATGTATATTAACTGCCCTCAACAGGGCAAGCAGACGCACAAAAAAGTTGGACGGAAAACGTTTCCGCCCAACTTTTTTATTTCGGGGCTTTTTGGACGACACGATTTCGCGGCTCCCCAATTGGATCCCGTCTCCGAATCATTTAACCTTTTACCCCTCCAACAGTAAGCCCCGAAACAAAATACCGTTGAAAGAAAACAAACAGGATAAGGATCGGCAGGATTGCCAAAACCGAGCCTGCAATCAGTACATCGTAATTGTTGCCGTAAGGCGTCAACAGACTGGATAAACCGATGGGCAGGGTCAGCTTGGTATTGGTTTTGAGGATGATTAAGGGCCATAGGAAGTTATTCCATGCCCCCATCGCCTGAAGAATCGCCATCGCCCCAAAGGCCGGCATCATGAGCGGGGCCATAATCCTGACAAATATCCCATATTCAGTACAGCCGTCGATCCGCCCTGCGTCCATCAGTTCCTTAGGCAGTCCTTCCGCATATTGCCGGAAGAAGAATACAGGCAGCGGGGCCACGATGAACGGCAGGATAACCCCCCACATTGTGTCCATTTGCTTCAAGTTAATCATCAGTTTGTACAAGGGCAGCAGGATAATTTCCACGGGAACCATCATGACCACCAGCACAAGAAGGAATATGAAGGATCTTCCCTTGAAGCGGTACACGGCCAGACCGTACCCCACCATGGAGGACAGGATCAGGCATAGTACCGTAAAGACCAGCGTAATAACGATGCTGTTTTTATACCAAAAATAATAGTTTTTTGCCGAACCGGAAAAGATGGAGATGTAGTTCTTGAACGTCATCACATCTGCATCAAACCTTACGTTAAGACCGTAGCGCAGCAGCTCCTGCGACGGCTTCAGTGAAGCCAAAAATAAGGCATACAGCGGAAACAGGGCGAAAACGGACAACACCAGAAGCAGCACAAGCATAAGAAGCGTCTGCCAAGACCAGCCCTTGGAATGTGGCATGCTCTACTCCTCCTTCCGGAACAAGCCGAAGAACTTCAATTGAATGAGATTAAAGAACATGGTGATTCCTAACAGCGAAAGTCCGATTGCAGAGCCGAAGCCCAGTTTATTCTGCTCCATACCCTGCTGATAGATATAGCCGACCATGGTCAAGCCCATATCCTTAGGAGAGCGGTTTCCGTTATACATCATGAAGCTTTCAGTAAACATGGACAAGCCGCCGTATATGCTGATGGTCAACACATAGATCGTAACCGGTTTTAGCAGAGGAAGGGTGATCCGCAGCAATTTATCCCAGGCGGTGGCACCGTCGATTTCCGCGGACTCATAGAGTTCTGCCGGTATACTCTGAAGTCCGGAGAGAAAGTACACGATATTCACACCAAGCCATCTCCAGGTAGCCAGCAGCACAAGGACCATCATGGCAGTTCCGGACTGAGCCATCCACTTTTGTGCTTCCCCGCCTAATGCGCGAAAGATAGAATTGGCCAAAGCTCCGTCCAATTCACTGAAAATCAGCCGGAAGATAGTCCCCGCAACAACCACAGAGGTTAAGGCGGGAACGAACAATGTAGAACGGAAGACGTTTTTGGCCTTCATTGCAGCAGAATTCAAGATAACCGCAATCAAAAGAGGGAGGGGAATCAACACGGCAAGTGTCCAAAAGGTATACATTCCGCTGTTCCCAATGGCTTTATAGAAGGTCGGATTCAGCAGCTTGCTGTAATTGTCCAGTCCAATAAACCGGGATTGTCCGGGCAATACCTCCTGAAAGCTCATGATCACAGTGGAGACAACCGGATAAGCAAAAAACAGCAAAAAGGAAATGACGAAAGGGCTGACAAATACATAAGGCGCGATCCGGGATGAGTAGGCCCAGCTGTTGGATCGTTTGAGTTTGGGTGTTGGCTGGACGACTGCATGGGGAGTTTCCATTCAGGCCAAGCTCCTTTTCTGGGCAGACCTCACCGTCTGACTGGGGCCAACAAGGCATTCAGGCAGACGGTGATACGTCTGGCGTTTATTTTCTCAATTGGCTAGCCGACTCCTTCAGTACCTTTGCAGGGTCCTCCATGTCATTGAGGGTTTTAAACATGACATTACGTTTGACTTCATCAATCACTGCCGGCATCTTCTCTGTGACGTTTACAGGGCCAAGCTCATTTTTGATAGCGGTTAGCACCTGAAAAATATCCTTGCCGAAATAATCGGTGAACTTATTGGCTTCCTTCAGCTCCGGAGCTTCCCATACCTCCATCCGAATGGGGTCAAAGCCCAGCTGCCGCCACAGCTCAATATTGGCTTGTTTGGTAAGCTTGGAGAAAGCCAGGAACTTCATGGCCAATTCCTTGTTTTTCGATTGGTTCATGACGGCCGTCCCTGTTCCGCCCATACCGACAGAGCGGTTTCCGCCTGCTGCCCAAGAGGGCATGGGCTTAATGACAATTTTGCCCTTCAGGTCAGGCATATAATCGGTGAACCGCCCCATATACCACATGGGCATGAAGATGGAGGCAGCCCCGCCCTTATTCATAAAGCCGTAATACTCCTCCGCATGGTGAAAACCGCCAGGGGCTGCAACCGCTACCTTGTCTTTGATCAGCTTCTGCATAAATTCAAGCGTAGAAACATTCTTGCTGCTGTCCAACGTTACGTTGCCGTCTTTATCCGTAAAGTCAGAGCCTTGCTGGGTAATCATCTGCCAGAAACTCCATTGCTCTGTCGTTTCCAGCGTGGTCATGGGCTTGCCGGTGGCGGACACCACCTTTTTGCCGGCTTCGTAGAAGTCATTCCATGTCTTGATGCTGTCCGGGTTGACGCCAGCCTTATCCAGCATCTCCTTGTTATAATAGATAACGGCGGCTCCTACATGGTAATCAATCCCGTAGAACTTCCCGCCCTTGGAGTAAATATCAACCCGGGAGCGGACGATATTGGGCAGCTCCGGCTCTACAACAGCATTCAGCTCTGCAAGCTGGGGGGTTCCCTTTAAGAAGTTGGGGAACTTGCTGATCTCTATATCCGATAGATCCGGTGCCCCTGTACCGGACTGAAGCGCAACAAGAAGCTTGTTATGCATGTCATCATAGGGGAAGGTGGTTGCTTCAAGCGCAATGGTGTCATTTGGATTAGCCGTGTTCCAAGCTTTGGCCATACTTTCAAAATACTTCTGATGCAGCTCATTGAACGTCCAGAATTGCAGCTTTGTCTTACCGGTTGCAGAAGCGCCGCCGTCCTTGTCAGTCGAGCAGCCTGCAGCTGTAGCTGTAGACGCCAATAAGGCTGCGGACAAAAGCAGACCATGCCATTTCTTCATATAGCAACCTACCCCCATAAATAAAATGTATGCCGTAATCCCCGTAATGGGATTATTGCCAGAGATACATTCGGCCCGAGCCGATGATGAAAGCTTGCATGTATGCGCTTACTAATTGTCGGCTGCAGGTTCACCGAAATCGGGCATTCCGTCTGCCGTCCACGTGAAGCGTTGAACACGGGTATGCCGGTTGGGGTCATATAAGGGATCCCCTTCGATCCGCTTATAATTCCTTGCGTGGTAAACGATCATATCATGGAGGCCATCCTCACTTTGGGTAAAGGAATTATGTCCAGGACCGTATTGCCCGTTTGCCTCGCAGGTTTGGAATACAGGAACCGGCGACTTGGACCAGGACGAGGCTTCGAGCAAATTGGAGGAGCATGAGGCCCAAAGCAGCCCCATACAATACCTGTGGTCCGTAGCGCTGGCCGAATATGTTATAAAAATATGCTCCCCGTGCCGAATAACAGCCGGACCCTCGTTAACCAGGAAACCCTCTTGCTCCCATCCATATTCCGGCATCGTCAGCATAACCGGCGGCCCGGTGATGGACCAGGGGGTATCCATTTCGGCCATATATAGATTCGAATTTCCCTTTATATCAGGGTCACGCTGCGCCCAAACCAAATACCGGATTCCCTGGTGGGCGAAGGTAGTCGCATCCAGGCTGAAGGATTCCCAGCCGGTTCTCAGCTGTCCCTTCTCCGTCCAACATCCCTCCAATGGATTGGATGACTTGTTCTCCAGCACAAAAATACGGTGGTCAAAGCAGCCCTCCACTGTTTCTGTGGATTTGGCCGCTGCATAATACACGTACCAGGCATCATTGATAAAATGAAGCTCCGGTGCCCAGATGTTGGCACTCATTGGCCCCGTTTCGTGCTTCCGCCATACGATTGCCGGTTCTGCCTCTGCAAGACCCATGAGCGTTCGGGCTCTCCTAATCTCGATCCTGTCATATTCCGGCACAGAAGCGGTGAAATAATAATATCCGTCCGTATGCCTGTAGATCCATGGATCTGCCCGCTGCACAATGAGCGGATTGCGGATATTCATTTTCGTAGTCAAGCGAGTATCCTCCCCAGGTTATCCTTTTTTTGGTATAGATTCAGTATAACTCGCCTTTTACTTTATATCAATATAAATTAATTTATATTTTATTAAAATTAAATTCGATAATACCCTATATAATCCAATTTTAATGATTAATTGCGTCTTTGTAAACGTTTCATTTTAATGTTATTTCAAACTATGTATTTTATGTACTGATTTTCGGCTTAATACAGGGTGTTTCCATAGAATAATTGGTTACCCTCCAAACTAATTTATGTTATATTAAAATAAAATAACGTGAAAATCTGCACGTCATCCTTTATTCTGTGCCTTCATATCCCAAAAGGAGTCAATGCTATGCTATATATTAAGGAGCTACGATCGGGACTCAATATCTTCAAAGCACTCGGCTCCGAAATCCGAATTGAAATTCTGGAGCTGTTATCCAAGCACCAAAGCCTCAATCTGAACGATATTGCGACCCATCTGAATTTAACCAATGGCGCCATTACCATGCATATTAAGAAGCTTGAGGAATGCGGTCTTATCGAAATCACCTCAGCGGTAGGAAAGCACGGCACTCAAAAAATATGTTACTTGAACGAAGAGAAGCTTATGGTGGATTTGCGAAGCATCAATACGGAGAATTTGTATGAGGTTGAAATAAAGGTGGGGCATTACAGCGGGTATGCCGCTTCCCCTACCTGCGGGTTAGCCACCAAGGACAGTATCATCGGTGATTTCGATGACCCGCGGTATTTTGCAGATCCGGCCCGCATTGACTCCCAAATGATTTGGCTGTTCGAGGGTTATCTGGAGTACCGGATCCCGAATTATCTGAAGCCGAATCAGGCCTTCAAGGAAATTCAGTTCTCCATGGAGCTGAGCTCGGAGGCGCCGGGTCATTGCAATAACTATCCTTCCGATATTTATTTTTACGTAAACGGCATGGAAATCGGCTATTGGACCAGCCCTGGCGACTTCGGGGATGTCCGGGGAGTCTTCAACCCGGAATGGTGGCCTCCCCACCTCAATCAGTACGGCATGCTCAAGCTAATACGCATCAATAACGAAGGCAGCTTTATTGACGGCTGCCGGATATCCAACATTACCTTGTCTGACATCGGACTCCATCATAAAAGCGACATTATCCTCCGGCTTGAGGTCGGGGAGAAGTCCAAGAACAAACGGGGCATGACCATTTACGGCAAGCACTTCGGCAACTACAGCCAGGACCTGCTCGCACGTGTACTGTATGACGATCAGCCTATATAATGAGGAATCCACTTTTTATAGGGTGGAGGGTAGCGTTCGGAAAGGCAGTCATCCTAAAAGGGAGTTTCTCCATGCCAATCTACAATAAACTGGTTCGGGACCGGATTCCCGAGATTATCCGTGCCTCTGGGAAAGAATGCAGGACTACGGTTTTGAATGAGGACGACTATAAGAAAGAGCTTCATGCCAAGCTGCGGGAAGAGTCACAGGAATACGCTGCTGCCGGGGAACCGGAGGAAGCACTGGAGGAGCTGGCGGATCTGCTGGAGGTGATCCAGGCGCTGGCGGCTGTGCATGGGGCGACGTGGGAGGAGCTGAATGCGCTGCGGGAAAGAAAGGCCCAGGCCCGCGGTGGCTTCAAGGATCAGGTGTTTCTGTTGGATGTGGATGACTAAAGGCTATCGGATAATATCCGGTGGCCTTTTTTTTCGCTGTCTGAATGCCTGCGAATTACTGCCCTCAAACTCGGATTAGCCGCATTATGCGGGCGGAGGCGGTTTGCTATACTGGACCCACTGAATGGATGTCGGATGGAAAGGAGTGGGAAGGAATATTCTTCTTATGGTGTTTCATGTAAGGGGTTACAGAAACTCCTTGCCCAATGACTTGCAGAAAAACAGAAGGGGAGGAAATGAGACGATGTTGAAGGTAAGGCAAGTTGTGGTGGTTATGTTGGCATGCTTCCTGCTGGTAGGCGGGATGCCCCTCAGTTGGGGAGGCGGAGAGGCTTCGGCGGATACACCTCCAGTTACAGGAGCGGCTGCGCCCGCTTCTATCTCGGCTTATGTGCAGCCGTCCAAATATGCGGCTTCCACCAACTACAGGGTCAAGGCTAACGGGGTGGAGATTCCCGTAGTGAAGGCCTTCAGCGATTATGATTATGCCCACTTTTCCGCTTCGGAGGGGCCGATCACCTATGAGGTCACCATTCTGAACACGGACAAGGTGCATGAGTATTCCATCAGCCCGAAGAAGCTGGGGATTACAGCGGATTCGGTGGTGGGTACCAAGCTGACCTTCACTACGCAGAAGGATGAATATCTGATCGTGATGATGAACAACCGGGCCACCCGGCTGGTGATTGCGGCGGACCCGGCAGAAACGGATGCTCCATCTGCATCTGGTACGGGCATTTTTCATGTAGGCCAGGCACCTTACAATATCGCACCCAATGGCGGCAAGACGGGTGTCACCGAAAGAACCGCGGCTCTCCAGCAAGCCATCGATGATGCCGGGGCATTTGGAACTACCCAGGGAAATGGGGCACAAGGTATCGTCTACGTGCCTGCAGGTGAGTATTACGTAGGGAATCTGGTGCTGAAAAGCAATACAGCCCTTTACCTGCAGCCGGGAGCCGCACTGATCGGGACGGGAAAAACGGCAGATTACACCGAGCACTGGTTTAAGGATTCTATGGGCCGGCCTGCTACGTGGTGGATTTCCACGGCATTCGATTCGGAGAATATCAAGATTTATGGCCGCGGAACCATCGACGGGAACGGCCAGGCGCTTCACGACGATAAAACCACCAACAACAAGGGAATGATCAACAATCTGGTGGTTCCCATTGCCACCTCCCATTTTAAGATGGACGGAGTGATTATCCGGGAATCCGCAGCATGGGCCGTAATGCCGGTGCGCTCCAATGACCTGGAGTTTACCAATCTGAAGATGTTTAACAGCCTGGGCATGGGCGAAAATGACGGCATCGACATTGTGGAATCCCAGAATGCCGTCATCCGCAACTCCATCGGGATCGCTTTGGATGATCCGTATTCCACCAAGGCGTGGAAGGAGGACACGGATATTGCCTCCGGCAGGGTGCCTTGGCCGGGAAGCCCGGAGCCGGTGCGGAATGTGTTGTTCGAGGATGCCATTGCCTGGACCAAGTGTTACGGATTTAAAATCGGGCAGGGTGTCATGCAGGACCAATCGGATATTATCTTCCGGGACGAGGTTGTGTACAGGGCGGCTGTAGGATTTGCCATCCACCACAAATACGGGACCGGCAGAGTCGATCATGTCCTTTTTGAAAATATGGATGTGGAGGACATCAGCGGCAAAAATGACGATAACAGCGCCTGGATGACGATGTTTACAGTGGACAGCGGCGGGAACGGTGTAGGACCGGTGAACGATGTAACCATCCGCAACATTACCGTCCGGGATGCGGGGGAAAGCTTCAGCAAGATTAAAGGGCTGGAGGGGGCGGAGTATACCGGGCTTACCTTCGAGAACGTCTATATGCCGGGCAAAGCAACTCCTGCCCAAACCCTGGCGGAAATGAATTTTGTGGATAAGGAGTATTACAGCGGCGTGACCATCCGGCCGGTGCAGGGGCAGGAGCCAAGAATCAAGTCCAATATGGCCTTGAAGCAGCCGGCTGTTATTTCCTCCAATGATAGTACTGCGGAGACGGCGCATTATGCTGTTGACGGACTGTTAAGCACCCGCTCCGGCACTAAACGTGAGGTGGACCCGGGTTGGCTTTACGTAGATTTGGGGGAAACCAAGCGGATTAATGAGGTCCGGATCATATGGGAGGCGGCATACGCCAAAAGCTACAACATTCAGGTTTCAGAGGATACAGAGCATTGGACCGATGTTTACAGCACAACCGCAGGAAAAGGCGGCACCGAGAAGATTGCCTTCAGTGAAACCGATGCCCGGTATGTACGGATGTACGGTACCGAAAGAGCTACCAAGTACGGATACTCCATGTGGGAATTCGAGGTGTATGGCCCGGAGGTGCTGCCGGAGGGGATTACGCTGGAAAGGAAGACCGTTTCCCTGCTGCCGGGAGATACAACTGTGATGGCTGCCACTGTAGTGCCTTTGGAGGCGACCAATAGGAAGGTGTTGTGGAGCAGCAGCAATGCCAATGCCGCCTTGGTAGATGATAATGGCCTGATCACAGCGAAGGCCCCCGGCACTGCCGTAATTACAGCCAAAACCCTGAATGGGGAATGGAGAGCAGCGGCAACGGTTACCGTCCAAAAAATCGGGGCACCTCAGCTGCTTGCGGCCACAGCGGGAGACCAGTCCGTGTTGCTGAGTTGGAAGCCGGTGGAGGGGGCGGCCGGGTATCAGATTTTCGCGGCGGAGGTTCCCGGCAGTTATGAAGCGCCCTTGGAGACGGTGGCAGGCTCCGTTTACAGTCATACGGTTAGGGGTTTAACCAACGGAACACCGTATTCCTTTGTGGTGAAGGCCAATCATCCGGGAGGGGACAGCGGGGCATCCAATGAACTCACTGCCACCCCCATGGAGCCCTTGCCGGGAGCGCCTGTGCTCAATGCCGCCGTTCCGGGGGATTCACAGGCGGAGCTTAGCTGGGAGCCTGCGGAAGGGGCAGCGGGCTATGCAGTGTATGCCCGGCTGGCGAAGGGGGCGTACGGATTGCCGTTGGCAACGGTGAGCGGCTCCGTTTACAGCTATACGGCTGCTGGTTTGATCAATGGGGAAACGTACACCTTCCGTGTAGATGCTTTGAATGGTATGGGTTATGCCACAGCCTCGAATGAGGTCAGCGCCATGCCTGTTGCAGTTGTTCCGGCTGCCCCTGTCCTTGGCTTGACTCAAGCCGGAGATGGTTATGCCGCGTTGGGGTGGAAGCCGGTAGAGGGGGCAGACCAATACCAGGTGTTCATGCGTACGGATGAGCAGAAATATGGAGCTGCTCCATCAGCAACGGTAAACAGTTCGGTATACAGCCATACCGCAAACCAATTAAACAACGGCACCCTCTATTATTTTGTGGTGAAGGCGGTCAATACAGGAGGGGCAAGTCCCGCTTCCAATGAAGTACAAGCCAAACCGAAGACAGTGCCGGGGGCTCCCTTGAACGTCACGGCTACAGCCTCCGATGGTCTGGCGGTGGTCAGTTTTACGGCTCCGGCTGATGGGGGAAGTCCGATTACCGGATACGAGGTGTTGAGCTCTCCTGGCGAAAAGATGGTGGCAGCCCAAGGGAGTCCGGTTACGGTAACGGGGTTGGTCAACGGGCAGACGTACACCTTTACGGTCCGTGCCGTTAACAGTGAAGGGACCGGCGCTGCTTCAGAGGCCTCCAATGCAGTTACACCCGCCGCAGCAGCAAGTGGTGACGGGGATACAGGCGGAAGTGATCCTGAGCCGTCCTCCCCGTCGGGTTCCGGGGGCGGGGGCAATACCGGCGGAACCACTAAGGAAACCGGGCTGGGTTCTGCCGTCACAAGCCAGGAGAACGGACAAACAGTTACGGTCATTAAGCTGGATCCGCAGAAGCTGGCGGCAAGGCTTGAACAGGCGGATGAAGGGGCCGTCATTTCCATTCCTGTAGATACGGCATCTGACCGGGTAGTCGGTGAGCTGACCGGAGCGATGTTTGGGGAGCTTATCGAAAAGAAAGCGGTAATTGAGCTTCAATCGGAGCAGGCCTCTTACCTGCTTCCGGCCGGACAGATTAATCTGCCGGAAATTGCACGGCGGTTGGGCGGCGGTGCTGATCTGCAAACCGTCGGGATTCAGATTGAAATGGGCAAGCCTTCTGCCGAAGCGGTACAGCATGTGGAGCGCACGGCTGCTCAGGACCAGCTGGAGCTGGTGGGAGAACCGGTGCATTTTACGGTAAAAGCACTTTTCCAGGGCAAGGAGATGGAGCTTGCCACCTTTGCAGCCTATGTGGAGAAAATGATCGCCCTGCCGGAAGGCACGGATAGGGTCGGGAACATAACGGGTGTAGCCTTAGGCGCGGATGGATCCTTCCACCCTGTTCCTACGAAGATCATCCGGAAGGAAAACCGCTATTATGCCAGTCTGAACAGCTTGTCGAACAGCACGTACGCAGTTGTGCGGCACCCGGTGGCATTCGATGATGTGGCCGGACATTGGGCGCAGGAAACAGTGAATAACCTGGGTTCGAGGCTGATCGTGAACGGTACGGACAACGGCTTGTATAACCCGGACCGGGAGATGACCCGGGCGGAGTTTGCGGCAGTGCTGGTCAGAGGGCTTGGTTTGATGCCGGAGGCAGGGGCATCTGCGTATACAGACGTAGCTCAAGCGGAGTGGCATAACAGCGCCATCCGCACTGCAGCAGCTTACGGATTGGTGGATGGCTTCGGGGACGGCTCCTTCCGGCCGGAGGAGAGAATAACCCGGGAGCAGGCGATGGTGATCATCGCCAGAGCGATGGAGGTAACCGGATTGGAGACGGATCAGCCCGGTGATGCATCCTCCCTGTTGGAGCGCTTCGGGGATAAAGAGCAGATTTCAGACTGGGCGGCAGACAGTCTGGTGTCTATTCTCCAAAGCGGTATTGCAGGCGGAAGAACTGGGCAGCTGCTTGAACCCCAGGCTTATGTAACACGGGCAGAGGTTGCGGTTATGATCGAACGGCTTTTACGGGAATCGGGACTGATTTAATAGGGCATTACGCAAAAGAACCACCATCCTCCTTACAGAGGGCGGTGGTTCTTTGAGCTTCCTGGAGCTTTCGCTTACGGCTCAATCAGATAGGTGAGCGTGCCAGTAACCGGTGCGCCCAGAGCCAGCAGGCCGATGGTTTGAACATTACCGATGCTGACGGAGAATGTGGAACCGGCAGGAACGGTAAATTGGAAGGTGGGAGCATTGTAGCGGGTGATAACCAGGGTGACTGCACCGGCCGTGCTGGCTACGGTTACGACCCCCTTGGTCCCCAGCGGGTCCTGGGCCACATAATAGCCTTGGCCAACGCCGGCAGCTTGGTTGTAAGGGAATACTAATTGAATCGCCATGTTTCTTCCTCCCTTCATGCTTTGATACTGTAGTCTATGAAGCTACTAAGAGAACGGATACGGACAAGTAACGTAAACAAGAATCCATTTTTGAAAGGATAGAGGAGTGGGTCGCCATATGTCCCGCAGTGGACAGAAACATCCGGGAGTGCGAAAATGAAAAATAAAAAATGTAAAGGGTGAGCACCATGTCGATCTTGCCTGGTATGGCGGAGTTTAACCGGCAGTTTGTCCAAGAGAAGCAGTATGAGGCGTACTTGACGGATAAGTACCCGGACAAAAAGGTGGCCATTCTGACCTGTATGGATACCAGGCTGATGGAGCTCTTGCCCAAGGCCTTAGGAATCAAAAATGGCGATGCCAAGTTTATCAAAAATGCCGGGGCTATCCTGACCCAGCCCTTCGGGAGCGCCATGAGGAGCATCCTGGTGGCGGTGTACGAATTGGGGGCGCGGGAAATCATCGTGATCGGCCACCACGGCTGCGGGATGACGGAGATTGACCCGGGACACATCGTGGAGAAGTTCGTGGAATTCGGAATCGATCCCTTGGTTATCGAAACTCTGGAGCATTCCGGCATCCGCATGGAAAAATTCCTGCGCGGCTTCGCCAAAGCGGAGGATGGTGTGATGCATAGCGTCCGTATGATCCGCAGGCATCCGCTTTTCCCCAAATCCGTGCCTGTACATGGCTGTGTGATGGATTCGGAAACAGGCAAGCTGGACATTATTGTGGAGGATTATCGTGAACAGGACTGAGGCGGGAGCTGTACATCGCATCGTATTAATCGGTCATGGCAATATCAGCGAAAAATACGTGGCCGCCATTGCCCGTTTCCCGGAGCGGGTGATGCTTGTGGGAGTCGTAGGGAGGAATGCGGAGAAGTGCCGGGTGTTTGCTGAGAAACACGGCATTTCTGTCTATGGCACCTCGATTGCAGATGTGGCAGAGCGTTCCGGAGCAACGTCTGCCGTTATCTGTACCCCCAATGCCCTCCATTATGAAGGAGTGATGGAGGCCTCCCGCCTGGGCCTGCACTGCCTCTGCGAAAAACCCATGGATATCTCCCCGGACCGGCAGCGGGAAATGGTGCAAAGCTGCCGGGACCATAATGTCCGGCTGGGCGTGTCCTATATGCGGCGGTTCATTCCCCATATCCGGGAGATGAAGAATTGGATCGACTCCGGCAAGCTGGGACGGATCATGGTGGTGGATGCGGTGATCAAGCATTTCCGGCCGAAGGAGTATTATGATTCCTGGCATGGCACTTGGGAGCTGGACGGGGGAGGTCCGTTCATGCAGCAGGGCAGCCATCTGTTGGATATGGTGCTGTGGCTGGCCGGCGGATACCGGGAGGTGCTGACAGCCCGGACCTTCCGGGCATACCATGATATTGAGACGGAGGATCATGGTTATGCGGTGATCCGTTACGGGAACGGGGCTGTCGGTATGATCGAAGCCTCTACGGCCAGCACCGGGCTGAAAAAGGAATACGTGGAGATCACAGGCACACGGGGCAGCATGAAGGCGGATTATGGGGGAATTATCGGGTTCCATGTCCCCGGCGAGGAGAAGCCGGATTGGCCGCTGGCCAAACCGAACGATGAGCTGTTTGTGGATTTGCTGGAGGATTTTCTCGCTGCTATCGCTGAAGAACGGGAACCGTTTATCTCCGGTGAAGCCGCGGCGCTGTCCACGGAGCTGGCGTTGGCCATCTATGCCAAGGCGGGACCACCCGTTACTCTGGACACCCGATAAAACGCCTATATCCATTTTCTCCCGCCGCCGCCCATTGACGTAAGCCAACGCGGGATAGTATGATGCAACTAATTCAAACGAAAGGAGTCGATGAGCATGACCGGCATTCAACGAACTGCACACCAATTGAATAGGCGATTCCTGCCATCGGTCTCTCGGAGCAGTACGAGATAATAGGACCTGTGTTTTCACGCACCCTATTTCTATCGGAATATGCAGCCACGGGCCATGATGGTCTGTGGCTTTTTTATGCTTTTTTTAACCTAATCAAGAGAGGAAAGAATGAATATATGGATACCAATTATTACCGGAAGGTGCAGCTTCCCGCAGGAGATGTGCATGTGTATGCAGGGGATTCCCTGTTTGCGGAGCTGAATTACAAAGTGTTCGAAATGGCCAACAACAACCTGCAGATTCCTAACCAGGTCTACATGAGCTATACTCCCGATGTGCATGTGGGTGTGGGAACCTGCATCGGTACTACTGCTGTATGGCGGGCGGCCGACGGTTATGTGTCCCCGTCTATTGTGGGCAGCGATATCGGCTGCGGCATGCGGGTGCATCTGACCAATCTGCACAAGGACGAAGTGAAGGATGTGAAGCTGCGCCGCAAGCTGGTGAAGGCCATCGAGAGGCTGCTGCCGGTGGAGGATCATGCCCGTGGGCATTTCTCCGACATCCGGCTGGAGCATGTGGTCCTGAAGGGGCTTCACGGCCTGCCGAAGAAATATCTGCCTGATGGCTACACGCCGCGCAAAAGCCGTTCCCTCACCCATGTGGAGCAGAGCAAGTTTACCCTCGACGAGGAAGCGTTGAACTTGTTTCCCGAACGGGTCTGGCACCGGTCCCACCGTCAGCTGGGCACCTTGGGAAATGGCAACCACTTTGTGGAGATCCAGTCCATTGAGATTGCCGAGCCCATGCGGCAGATTGCGGAGACCTGGGGTCTCTTCGACGGCCAGGTGGCGGTGATGATCCACTCCGGCTCCCGTAACTGGGGAGGGTCGGTGAGCCAATACTGCGGCAGCCTGATGAAAAAAATGATGCAGAAGGAAGGTTTGGGCACGGCCGATCCCAATCTGCTGTTTGCGCCTCTTGCCCACCAGGAGGGCCGGAATTATGTGAGTCTGCTGTATTCCGCCTTGAACTATGCGGTAGCCAACCGGCATCTGATCGCCTACGCAGTAAGGGAAGCGGGGAAGGAAGTGTTCGGCTCCAAATTCGAAATGAGCGTGCTTTATGATCTGATGCATAACTACGCCTGGCAGGAGGAGCATGAGGGGGAAGACTATTTTGTCCACCGGAAAGGGGCAACCCGCGCTCTGCCCGCCCATCATCTGGATAACCCGGAGCCGTACCGGGAAACAGGCCATCCTGCCTTAATCCCTGGCTCCATGGGGTCCTCCTCTTATATCATGGTGGGGGCGCCGGGCGGCAAGGACAACTTTTATTCCATCTGCCATGGGGCAGGCCGGATCCGCTCCCGCAGCCAATCCAAAAAGCTGATTACCGTGGATGCCTTCTCCGCCGCCCTGAAGATCGGGACGGAGGATGAGGTGGTGGTGAACCACAAGTCACTGGAGGCCTTGGTGGATGAATCCCCGCAAGCCTACAAGGATGTGGACCAGATTATTGAAAGTGTAGTGGGCGCCGGGCTGGCCCAGGTGGTGGCCAAGTGCAAGCCCCTGGCTGCGGTGAAGGGTGTCTGATTTATAACTCGTAATACTTTCACCCTGTTGGACTCCTCGGTAATCTGGCACAATAGGGTCAATCAGGCTATGGCCATCCTTCCTTCTCCATCCCTTTACTGATACTAGGGTGGCCGGTTTCCTGAGGACGGCATGCCGGGCTATCGCGTTTCTTCCTTCTACAACCATTGGAGCTTATAGAGATGCGGATTTCCCGGCAATGCTTATCCATTTGAACGAAGGAGGTTTCCGAAATATGAATCATTCCATCTATCTGAGAAAAGCGGGGAAGCTCATTGTCCATCCGGGCCAAAGCTGGCTCCCGGAGTCTTATCTGGCCACGGCGATGAAAAATGTGGAGTCCTTGGGCTACACCTTTTCCAAGCAGCTGATGGAGGTATTCCGGACGCTTTCCAAAGGTGAATTTACGGCGGTGTATACCGTGTTGGTGAAAGAATTAAGGGTTATTGTGGGCGCGCATGTGGCTTATAAACCCATGTATCCGCAATTTCCCGATCAGGTTATGGATGCGGAGGATATCGAGCTTTACATCAATGCCATTCTGCATTATATTACCCTGGCCCTTCCGGGGGAGGGGGCAAAGGCGCGGCTTCCTCTGCTGGACCGGGTTGACCTGAAGGTGATCGGTCTTGGGGACGAAGCGGACTTTGCCCGGTTGATCCGGCAGCTGGTCCAGGCCAACGGCTCTATCTCGGATAGCGATAAAGAGGGGATTGATTGGGCTGTTGCCCATGTGGCGGACCTGGAGGCCATTCTGCCGGAGGAGATTCCCTCCAAGGAAAATATAGCGTTTGTTGTTGGTGCGCTGTTGAAGCATAATCGGGTAAGCATGGGTCTGATCCGGCGTTACTTCAGAACGGCGACGGATGTACTCCGTCTGGCCGCCGCCATGTCCGGCGGGGATGTGAGTCTGGCTGCTTCCACAAGGTTCCGTTCCTTCACACGCGCCGAAAGACGGCTTTTGCTGGATCTTCTGGAGGGCTGCGGCAATATGGTGGAGGATATGCTTCGTTATAAGGAGCGTTGGATCCGGCTTGGTGAGCGTCTGCATCCGGCGGAATACAAGCAGCGGTTTTCCCAATGCCGGGAGGCCTTCGACATTCTCCGGAATGACCGGCCTTACCAAACCTTCAACAGCAAGGTGGAGCTGGCGCTGCTGTCAGGGGATGTATGGGAGGCTGTGGAGCTTCTGGAATCCCGCCCCGGCGAGTTTGCCAGACGTTTGGATCACTTGCTGCGGATAAGCGGAGAAGCAGCCGACATTGTGGAGTTTTTCCGGCTGAAAGCCCCAGAGGTGTCCACTCCTGTACTGCTCCAGGTGATGGCGCATTTTGACCACCGCAATGATGGACAGAAGCTGCGTATCTTTTTCCCCAAGGGCAATGTGGGCAAGGCCGTGGCGGTAGATAACCGTCTGCCGAAGCTGGGCCCCGCAATCTGCGCAGAACTGGCCGCTATCTGCCGGGAGGCACTGGTGCAGCGGTTCGCCGGGCTGCCCGCGTTGGGTAAGGTCTATCTGGATGAGCGCCTGAAGGATCATCTGGTGCCTTACTCCCAGCGGTCCGCCAGCAAGTCTCTGCGCACCCTTGTAAGAGGCAGCAGACTTGAGCTGCCCGAGGGTGATACCATCCGGTTCTTCACCTGGTGGAAGGAAGGGGAGGTGGATGGCAAGCCTACGGGACGGGTGGACATTGACCTGTCTGCCGTTATGTATGACAGCCGCTGGAAGTATATGGAGCATATTTCGTATACGAATCTCCGGTCCGCCAAATACCGGGCTGTGCATAGCGGCGATATTACTACTGCACCTCGTGGAGCGTGCGAGTTTATCGACATCGATATTCCCTCCGTCCTGAACTATGGGGGCCGGTATGTGGTGGCTTCCCTGAACTCCTTCACTGCCCAGCCTTACTGCGATCTGCCGGAATGCTTCGCCGGGTGGATGATGCGGAAGGTGCCTGGCTCCGGGGAAATCTTCGAACCCGCTACGGTGGTGGATAAGGTGGATCTGGCTGCGGATACGGAGATCGCCATTCCGGTTATTCTGGATTTGAAGGAAAGAACGGTGATCTGGACGGATATTGCTCTGACCCGGCAGCCGGACTACTACAACAATATAGAGGGCAACCAACGCGGGATGGTGCTGATGGGCAAGGCCATGACCTCCCTGCGAAAGGCGAATTTGTATGAGCTGTTTATGCTCCATGCCCAGGCCAGAGGCGAGCTGGTGGGAAACCCGGCTGAAGCAGATACCGTCTATTCTCTGAAAAAAGGAATTACACCCTTCGATACCGCCACGATTTTGGCAGAATATATGCAGTAAGCAGGAGCAGTAAGCCCGGGCAGCCGGGCTTTTTTCTTTTCCACAACTTGACATAAGAAAGTGAGGGTATATAATATTATTTAGATAATATCAAAATAATAATAACAGGTGATGAATATGGCCGACTCCAATCTCCGTGACCGGAACGGACTGACGGAACAGGAATTTCTGCGGCGCTATGATGCCGGAATATATGAACGGCCGTCGGTTACGGTGGATATGCTGATTTTTACCGTATTCGATAAGGAACAGGACAACTACCGGAAGCTGCCGGAGAAGGCCCTGCAGCTGCTATTGATTAAACGCGGAGAGCATC
Source organism: Paenibacillus mesotrionivorans (assembly GCF_046098205.1). Taxonomy (NCBI): domain Bacteria; kingdom Bacillati; phylum Bacillota; class Bacilli; order Caryophanales; family Paenibacillaceae; genus Paenibacillus; species Paenibacillus mesotrionivorans. The sequence continues at coordinate 243,914 of NZ_JBJURJ010000007.1, forward strand.
CATTCCTGGGACAATGGGCCTTGCCCGGCGGATTTGTGTCGGTGCATGAAGGACTGGAGCAGGCAGCGCAGCGGGAGCTGTTGAGTGAGGCCAATATCGGGAATTTGTACATGGAGCAGCTGTTTACCTGGGGAGATGTGGACCGCGATCCCCGTACCCGGGTGATCAGCACGTCATATATGGCATTGGTGGACCGGACGGCGCTGGATGTGAAGGCAGGGGATGATGCGGCGGATGCCTGCTGGTTTGAGGTAGACTGCCGGCTGGTGCAGGAGAAGAAAACCATGCTGGCGGACGGGTATGAGCTGGAGCGGCTGATCCGTGTGTCCCTGGTTCATGAAACGGAGTCCCTTGGCGCAACGGTGAAGGTGACGACCAGCTATGTGGGCCGGACGAAGCGGGTCAGCCGGGAGATCGTGGAATCGGAGGGGCTGGCATTCGACCATGCCAAGCTGATCGAATATGCCATCGAACGGCTGCGCAACAAAATCGAGTACACGGACATTGCCTTCCATCTGATGCCGCCTCTTTTCACACTGTCCGAGCTGCAGCAGGTGTATGAGGTCATTCTCGGCAAGGAGCTGCTGGCCGCGGCTTTTCGTCGCAAGATCGCTCCTTTGGTGACGGAGACCAACGAATATACCAAGGACGCGGGACACCGGCCCTCGAAGCTGTACCGCTTTAATCCCCATTGGGGGAGTTTGGAATAAGAATGCGGAGGGATACAAATGGAGAGGTTTACATTTTTTTATCGGACGGAATCGCCGTTTTCCCAATGGCATCCCGCTGATTTCGAAATTGGAGGCGTGCACTACAATTGTGCCGAGCAATATATGATGTACCGGAAGGCCGTTCTGTTTGGAGATGAGGAGACGGCGGGGAAGATTCTTACTGCACTTACTCCCAGGGAACAAAAGGAGCTTGGGCGCAGGGTGCGCGGCTTTGATAAAAACCAATGGGAAGCACAATGCAGACAGTTTGTGTATGAAGCCAACCATGCGAAATTTACTCAAAATCCGCAGCTGCTGGAAATACTGCTGGCAACGAAGGGCACCACGCTGGTGGAGGCCAGTCCTACGGACCGGATATGGGGTGTGGGGCTGGAGGAGAGCGACCCCCGGATCAGAAACCGCGCCACCTGGAGAGGAACAAACTGGCTGGGTGAGATGTTGACGAAGCTGAGAGAGGACCTGCTGGCAGGCAGTAGCCAGTAGGAAGGAGGTGCCGGAATGCCAGTGCGGACGGTAACGGGAGATTTGTTTCAGGCGGGGGAGCAGGTCATTGGCCATCAGGTGAACTGCCAGGGTGTGATGGGATCCGGGGTCGCCAAGGAAATGAAGCGGCTGTATCCGGAGGTGTTTGCGGCGTATGCCCAGATATGCGGGGAGAAGGAAAAGCAGGAGCTGCTGGGTTTATGTCAGCTTGTGCCCCTTGAGGACGGAAGAGGGAGGTATGCGGCCAACCTGTTCGGGCAGCTCACTTATGGCAGAGGCGGCAAAAAATATACGGATGATGACGCCCTTCGGAAGGCGTTTATCCGATTGTCAGAATTTGCGAAGCAGCATCAGTTGACGGTGGCTCTTCCCTACAAAATCGGCTGCGACCGTGGCGGCGGGGACTGGGATACGGTGCTGGGAATGATTAACGACATTTTTGCGGATGTGGAGGTTGTCCTGTACCGGCTGGAGTAAAGGGCCGCTCCACTTCCAACGAAGGATATTGGAGGGAGAAAACATGAACATCAATAACCGGGAGGTCCGGTCCAAAATCGCCCAGGAAACATTGCGTATCATTGAAGATGGGGCTTATCTGAACCAGGACGGGGCTCGTATTGATCTGAAGAGGGAAATAGAGGCAGCGGTGCGGGATTCCAAGCTGTATACCCCGGCGGCGCTGCAGGAGACGAAGCGAATGGTGGCCGCTTATAAGAGAAGATCTGTTTTGCCTGACATAGAGGTAACAGACGAATCCACATTAGCTGCCGCACAAAGGCTGGTGCAGGTGGAGGGAGTGGCAGAGACCGTGTGCTTGAACTTTGCCTCGGCCAAAAATCCGGGCGGCGGGTTTATGGGCGGAAGCCAGGCCCAGGAGGAAAGCTTGGCCCGTTCCTCGGCGCTGTATCCTTGCATTTCCCAGATGGAAGAGATGTACCGATTTAACCGGAATCTGAAAACCTGCCTGTATTCAGACCATATGATCTACTCTCCGCAGGTTCCCGTGTTCCGGGAGGATCATGGGGGGCTGTTGGCGGCTCCGTATGCGGTGTCGATGATCACAGCACCGGCGGTGAATGCCGGAGTGGTGAGGGAGCGGGAGCCGGAGCATGTGGAGCGAATCGCCCCTGTGATGCTGGGGCGCATCCGGTACATTCTATCTGTAGCAGCCTATCATGGGGAAAAGGTGGTTGTTTTGGGTGCGTTCGGCTGCGGCGTATTCAGGAATAACCCCAGCGAGGTAGCCGGGTGGTTTAAACAGGTGCTGGTGGAGGAAGATTATTGCACCCTGTTTGACCGGATCGTGTTTGCCGTCCTGGATAAATCGGCGGAGCAGAAAACCCTGAAGGTATTCCAGCGTGTATTGGGGTAGAGGCGGTTTGGGGAAAAGGTACATACAAAAACCAAGAGGCTAGGCAGCAAGGAGCTGCTTAGGCTTTTGGTTTTTTATTTATTTTTAATGCGCGCAGGGTTTGGTCGTACTCTTCAATAACTTCAGTACGGGATTGGACAAAGCCATCGCGGATACCACTTGGGGTCAGGTTCAAGTCAAGGTCCGTTATCATCCGCTCCTGGACTTGATCCCAATGGAGCTCGTCTACGGCATAAATCTTGCCATTCATCAGAGGGTTGGACAAAAGACTTTTTTCGATTCTGCTGCGGTGTTCAAAAAAACGGATCATTCCATCGATCCCTTCCAGGCCGTGGGCAAGACCGTAGGGTGTTCGGGCAATCAGCGCCGCTACACGCGTGCTCCAATTCACTCCCTTGGCCCGAGCGGCACATTCTACTGCCTGCGCGGCGGAATCTCTTTTGAGATAGATACAATTGGCTTGAAAGCCAGAGAAGGCCTTGGCCAGCAAACTGCAATATTGCATAATAATTTCCTCCGGTGCATTCCGATAGAGCAGCTCATTAATGGGGTTTTGCAGCAAAACGCTGTCCAAGATGAGAGGTTCACCGGTCACATCCATGGCTTCTATCCACTTACGTACTAGACCCAGGCTGCACGCAATATAGTGCTCCAACGAAATATTCGAATTGAATTCATTCCCGAATTCCCATTGCCGCAGCAGGTCAATCAAGTCAGTTTCCTGAGGATAGTGCGATTCAATCTCGGGAATGCGCACATAATGGATGAACGCATACTCAAATGCATATTCTCGAAGCCCCGGACAAGTATGAAGGAGTGTGGAATAGAGGCGGGGAGTGATTCCGGCAATTCCACTGAAATCATGGGGGTAATTGGAATCGCTCTCCGTAACCAAAAGGCCTTGCAGATGATTTTGAGCCACATGGAGAGTGTGGTTTTGCCGCTGCCGGGCAAGCCTTCAACAAAGTAGATGGTTCGGGGTTTGCTCATCGAAATCGTCTCCCGCTGAGTTGGTGTTCTTTTACTGTAACTATACCATGCTAGCCCCTGGGACACGGGGACAGTATGCTAACGAATCTGTGAAACGCTATTTGGCCGTTTCGGAGCGTTTTGGGAATCTAACGAATCTCAGCAGCGCTATTTGTCCATAATGGGCACCGAAATGGTCTCATACCGACCAATAGCGTGCGACAGATTCGTTGGATTTTTTGTCGCGCCTGTTTTGGCGAAATAGCGTGCGACAGATTCGTTAGCCCTCGGCCGGTGCCGCTCCCCGCCTATTGCCTTAGGCGTTTCGGCCCGACTGCGGGCTGCGGCGGGTGGGAGAGGTAAGCAAATTATCGATCCCCAAGCCTTCGGCTGCTTTTATCCAGAGGCGTATGTTTCTAACGGCGGTGAGAGACTCTATTTGCCCCAAAATGGAGGGCTGAAAAATCTAACGGAAGCAGGAGACGCTATTGGGCTAAAAATGGTCATGTGACGGTGCAACGGGGTAGAATAGCGGCTGTGGCCGCCGTTAGATTTTTTGATGCGGTGTTTTTACAGGAATAAAGGCTTTCACCGCCGTTAGATCAAAAACGTGATCTCAAAACGACTCCTGCCAGGAGCTGGGCAACCAGCTCCGTTTTTTTGCGCGGCTTGCTGTAGAGTGGTTCTGTTGGCAGCCGGAAAGACGATCCGTTATTTGGCTAAAAGTCTGTTAGGTCATTTGTGCGGACCCAGGAGCCGTTATTTAGGCAAAAGGAGCGCATTTCGGCTCCCGGAGCGGCGAATAAGGTCATCTGTGTCCGCGAAGTCTCAAAACATGCCTGAAAGAGGAAATAACGGAACGACGGTCCGTTACGGGGCGGGGTATGGTGCGGAAGCGTGGACGATCAACCAGTCAGCGGGTGCGGCCAGTTGCAAACTCCCACATCCCCGTCCCGGCCAACTCCGTCTGTTCCGCTCCCGTCAACGGGGTCAGCGGCTCCCGGCAGCTGGCGCTGACCAGACCCAAGGCCGCAAAGCGGTGGCGGATGACCCGCACCCATCCGATCCGGCCGGCCAGCGTCAAGCGGGGCTCCAGCTCCGCCAGCAGCTCCCGGGCTTCGCTCTGCCGCTCTTCCCGGAGCAGCACGATAACGCGGCCCATCTCCTGCGGGAACAGATTTCCCGCTACGCTGGTCAGTCCGTTGTAGCCTTTGGCGAAGGATTCCTCAATGGTGAGATCAGAGCCGGACAGCACCTGGAAGCCGCCGGGCGCAAGCCTCTCTTTCGTCCTCAAGACATGCTCCGGGCTGCCCGCTTCCTTCAGGGCCGTAATCTGAGGATGCTGCTCGACCAGGCGGATCAAGGTCTCAGGCTCCAGAGAAAAGCCGGTCCGCAGCGGATTATTGTAGAGCATCACCGGCAAAGAGACAGCGGCGCAGACTGCCTCAACATACTGCACCGCTTCCTCCTGATTGGGGCGGACATACGGAGGGAACCCCAGCATAATCGCGGCGTACCCCGCCAATTCTGCTTCCTTGGCCAGCCGGACAGCATCCCGCGTGCGGATGGAAGCGACTCCGGCGTACAGAGGCACCTGGTCCGAGTCGGCCTCCTTCACCGCACGGTACAGGAAAACTCTTTCGTCCACTGACAACGAATGCTGCTCTCCCGTTGAACCGCTAACCAACAGCGCAGGGACTTGATGCTCCTTATAATACTCCACCATCCGGCGGATGCCCGCCTCATCGATCTCATCCCCAGGGGTGTACGGGGTAATCATGGCCACACTGTACGGCAGGAAATACGGAGGGTTCATAGGCGCATACTCCTTCATTCTGTATAAACTTTCATTCGGTATTAACCTCCCAGTATACCAGATGAAGTGCTCCTTATCTCATAAACCGTCACATATTTTTGGGTGCGGACCAAACGGAATCCCGCTTTCTCCAAAACCTTCCGGGACGGCCAATTGGCATGCTCCACATTCCCCTCAATGACAGGCACGGCTCCCAACTCCCGAAGCCGGTCCAATCCCCATACAACAGCAGTCTTTGCCGCCTCCGTTGCATACCCATTGCCCTGATATGCTTCCCCGATGCCGAATCCGATTTCCACAAACTCCAGCTCATCCTCGGGTCCGTGAAATTTGTTCAGCGAGACCGTACCGATCAAGCTGCCGGACTCTTTTAAATAAACGCCAGTGTCGAACGACTCCTTAAGCAAATTAATCTTGCGGGATGCTTTTTCCTGCATCACCCTGATTTCCTTGGCAGCGCTCTCCAATGTGGGTGGAGCCTGAAAGTAAAACCACTGCCGGTAAGTGGCTTCATGGCGCATTGCCATATAAACCTCCAGGTCCTCCATGGAAAGAGGGCGGTAAACTAAACGTTCACTGGGGAACAGCCGTGGGAAGCTCAAGCAAGCACCTCCTCCTTATTCATCCGATAAAAACTGCCACAGCTCCATCCCGGGATGAACAGGGGCCTCCATATGGTGCTCCCGGTACACCTCTACAGCCAGCATAGGCGGCCGGGGGTATCCCGACTGAGGCAGCCACTCATTGTACAGCAGGGTATAAGCGCCCTCCAAGGCGCGATTGGTCAGGTCCTCCCGGTCAACAGCCTGGAAAGCAACCCGCACATACCGTCCGGCCGGCAAAATAAAGCTGCGCAACCCTTCCGGAACTGTATCCAGGCTTACCACCTGCACTCCCAATAGATACGTGCCTTCGCTCATATCCTCCTCACATTCACAGACAAGACCGAAGGAAACAGGCGGGATAGCCTGGTTGGGAATGGCGGAGGCTTCATCATTTCCGAAAAATTGGCTGATTAAATGATTGATCCGGGCTTCCTTATCCACCCGGCGGTTATACGGCACACGCTCCCCCCGGCCAATAATGGAGACGGGAGCAAATAATCGGAAGGTATCCACCTGATATTCTGTGGCTGCTGCCGGAATCCGGAAGGGCTCCTGACCTTCGTCAATCCGGCCTTGAAGGGAATGCAGCTCATGCTCAATGCCCGCCAAAAGCCTCGCCTCCGACCGCATTATGGCAAGCTGCCCCTTGATCATATCCGCCCACTCTCCCGGTTGGGTACAAAGAAGCAGGCCGATTTGCTCCAGACTGAAACGCAGCCTGCGCAGGTACTGGATGTGTTGCATCCGCAGGTGCTGTTCCTCTTCATAAAAGGCATATCCGTTGGCCGGATCAAGGCCGGCCGGTTCAAGAAGGCCGATATCCTTGTAGTACCGGAGTGTCTTTTTGGATACGTGGTGCAGGCCCGCAAACTGGCCGATGGAATAACGCATTTCATTCACCTCTGTCCCCATCTTAGGGTGTCACCCCGGGGCGCAGTCAAGCGGGTTTTGGGCAAAAGGAGAAGTGGGACACCAGACCTATCCATATCCCTAAACTTGGAAAAGAAAATTTTGAAAATTTCTGTAGAAAATTGTCGAAAATTCGTGCTATACTGATAATAGATTTCAATTAATAACCATTATAAAGTTGGATCGGCTATTTAGAAGGAGGTGAGAACAGCAAGTTTTCTCACATACAAAAGGTTTTGTTTTATCTCCCCCATCCACAATTTATAACATGCATTCATGACAAGAGGAGAGATCACATCGATGGTATCTAGCGTAACGGGCCTAAAAAAGATTTTTGTCGTATTCATAAGCTTGGCATTATTGTTTTTTTACATAGGAAGCTCCTTACATATTGCTAAGGCCGCTATGGCAGATACCACAACAAGCGTTTTTGCATCGCCAGACCCCTCTGTCTATGGACAGTCAGTCACTATATCAGCTACCGTAGAAGTGGTTGCCCCGGATATCGGGACACCAACCGGCACGGTAACCTTTAACGGCGCCGGCTTGAATGATACCGTTCCGCTGGATGGTTCGGGTACAGCATACGTGATCTCCACCTCCTTGGTAACGGGTACCATTACCGCAACCTATAACGGAGACGGAGCTATGCATACGTCCACCGGGAATACAAACATCACTGTAAATCCGGCTGAAACCTTTACGAGTGTAACCGCAACACCCAATCCCTCCGCATACGGCGAATCCGTTCTGGTAAGTGCGCTGGTAGAAGCATTTCCTCCAGGCTCCGGCCAACCCACCGGAATTGTCAACTTTAGCGGCCCCAACGGCTTTAACGAAATGGTCGTATTGGTCAACGGTGAAGCCGGAACTATGGTCAGTACCCTGACTTCCGGTATGATTACTGCCAGCTACTCCGGAGACCAAAATTTCCTTCCTTCCATGAACGGCACTCCCGTTACCATTAACCCTGCATCGACCACCACCACTGTGGATTTGACGCCGAATACGGCTGTCATCGGAGAATCTGTGACCGTCACTGCCACAGTAACCGCTAATGCTCCGGCTACAGGCATTCCGGAAGGGATGGTCTCCTTCACCGGGCCTGGCGGTCTGAATGAAAATGTGTTTTTGAACCCGGCGGGACAAGCCAGCTTTACCTCCTCTAATCTGGCTGCCGGCACCATTACCGCCACTTATTATGGGGATGTAAATTATGATGTCTCAACGGGAACGGCTAACCTTACGGTAAACGCTGCTGCTTCGCATACCGTGGTTAACGTATTTCCGAATCCGTCCGTAAAGGGAGAAACCGTCATTTTGTCGGCAACCGTTACGGCATCCCCTCCGGGGTCCGGGACACCAACCGGCACTGTAACCTTTACCGGTCCCAACGGCTTGAATGCAACAGTTCCGGTTAGCATGGGCGGCGAAGCCAGCATGATGACCGATCTGCTGGTATCCGGTCTTGTGACTGCTGCCTACAATGGCGACGTAAACTATACCCCTTCCGACGATACTATACCGGTGACCGTGCAGCCAGCCATTACGGTAACTATGGTGACCGCCACACCTGACCCGTCGACGGCCGGTGATTCCGTTACGCTTACTGCTGCTGTGACCTCACTTAACCCGAGTGCGGGAATTCCCGATGGCACTGTTACCTTTACCGGTCCTGGTGTGAATGAAACCGTAAACCTGAATGTAGCGGGCCAAGCCAGTGTCGTCACCTCCACAATGGGCAGCGGCACCATAACTGCCGCTTATAATGGGGGTGTCTATTACCATACCTCCACCGGCACAACCAACGTAACGACTTTGCCCGGTGCACTTGCTGATACCGTAACCTCCGTGATTGCATCGCCAAACCCTGCAGCACCAGGTCAGGATGTCATGCTGGCTGCTACTGTATTGCCTGCCCAACCGGGTAATAATCCCATTCCTACCGGTACAGTGACCTTCACAGGCCCCAATGGTTATAACCAACTGGCCGGTGTGAATGTGAACGGGGAAGCCTATATTTTTGCGAATACATTAGTTACCGGCACTATTACTGCAACTTATAACGGGGATTCCGTGTATAACGGTTCCACCGGTACAACAACGATTACTGTAAATGCTCCGGAAACCACAACGACTGTAACAGCTACACCGGATCCTTCTTACACAGGTCAATTGGTGAGCGTTACGGCAACGGTTGTCCTGAGTAATCCATTGAATAATCCCATCAACTTCCCGCCGTTCCCGTTAATTCCTAACGTAGGTAATCCCACGGGTACGGTAACCTTCACAGGCCCCGGCGGTCTGAACGAAACCGTGGCGTTGAACGGTGTGGGGCAAGCCACCCTTTCCACCACAACGCTGGAAACCGGTACCATCACAGCTGTTTATAATGGAGATAACGTTTATCAAGGCTCCACAGGCACCACAACCGTTACGGTGAACAAGCCGGAAACCACCACAACGGTAACCGCTACTCCGGATCCGTCCTTTGTGGGCCAAGCGGTAACGGTAACGGCTACTGTAGCAGCCAATGCACCTATTCAGGTTTATTCGCAGCCGTCTAATGCACCTGTGAATTGGCCGATCAACTGGCCTGTCATTATTCCCAATGTGGGTATTCCTACAGGCACTGTAACCTTCACCGGTCCGGGTCTGAACGAAACCGTGACCCTGAATGGATCAGGCCAAGCAAGCACTGTGACAACAAACCTGCAAACCGGCATCATTACTGCCACCTACAACGGTGACAGCATCTTCGTAAGCTCCACCGGCACCACACCGATTACCGTACAGTTGACGGATACACTCACGACCGTAACCGCCACACCGGATCCGACGAATGCAGGCGAAGCCGTAACGGTAACCGCAACGGTGGCGCAGGACAGCCCGCTTCATATCTATGGTATGCCGACTGATCTGCCCGTTACCAATGTGCCTGTCATTATTCCCAACGTGGGCATTCCCGCTGGAACCGTAACCTTTACCGGCCCCGGCGGACTCAATGAGACTGTGGCTTTGGATGAATTGGGTCAAGCAAGCTTTACGTCCACAACCCTGGTGACAGGAACCATTACAGCTACTTACAACGGAGACAAGACCTATAACGGCTCCACCGGTACCGTAAATGTGACGGTGAATGTCCCTGTTCAACCGGAGGACTCCTCCTCTGAAGAACCGGCTGCTCCCGTTGTTACGGGCGGTGGCGGTGGTGGCCCTGCGGCCCCTGCACCATCCGGAGTCAGTGTCCTGGTGAACGGCAAGGCTGAAGAAGCAGGCACCCTGAACACCAACAACGTGAACAACCAAACCGTCTCTACATTGAAAATCGACCAAACCAAGCTGGAAGCCAAGCTTGCAGCCGAAGGTCAAGGAGCAGTAGTAACAGTTCCGGTAACGGTAAATTCGGATGTGATCGTCACTACCCTGAACGGTCAAATGATCCAGCAGATGGAGAACAAACAAGCTATTCTGGAGATCAAAACCGGCCAGGCCTCCTACACCCTGCCTGCCCAGCAAATTCACATGGCTTCCATCTCCGAGAAGCTCGGCAAATTCGTGGCCCTGCAGGATATTACGGTGCAGATCCAGATTGCCAAGGCTTCCGCGGATGCAGTGAAGGCAGCTGAACAGGCAGCAGGCGCAAGAAACTTCACGCTGGTGACTGCGCCTGTGGACTTTACCATCACAGCGACGTATGAAGCAGCTTCCGTTGAAGTGCAGAAGTTCGATGCATTCGTAAAACGTACCATTGCAGTACCTGATGGTGCTGACCCCAGCAGAATCACCACAGGTGTTGTGGTGGATGCTGACGGAACAGTCCGCCACATTCCGACGAAGGTCATCGTACTGGACGGCAAGTATTATGCAGTGCTGAACAGCATGACCAACAGCTCCTACTCTGTTGTATGGCACCCGCTGGAGTTCAGTGATGTAGAAGCCCATTGGGCCAAAGCAGCCGTCAATGATATGGGCTCCCGTATGGTCATCGAAGGTACCGGCGATAACGGCTTCAGCCCTGACCGCAGCATTACCCGTGCGGAATTTGCCGCCATCTTTGTCCGCGGCCTTGGTTTGAAGCTGGAAGGCGGCGCAGCAGCCTTCTCCGATGTGAACGCTTCGGATTGGTACAGCAGCGCAGTTCAAACCGCTTATTCCTACGGCTTGATCAGCGGCTTCGAAGACGGAACCTTCCGTGCCAACGAGTCCATTACCCGGGAGCAGGCCATGGTGATGGTATCCAGAGCCATGCAGCTGACCGGCTTGAAGGATAAGCTTCAGGCACAAGCCGATGTGCTTGCCGCTTACCTAGATGCAGCAGATGCTTCCGATTGGGCTGCTGACGGTATTACCGGAAGCGTTCAAGCAGGCCTCATCGCAGGCCGGGACGGCAATGTTCTGGCTCCGAAGGAATCCATTACCAGAGCAGAAGTAGCCACTGTCATTCAACGGCTTTTGCAAAAATCCGGTTTGATCTAACTAACTTATTGAAAAGACTCCAAGCTGTCGGGTATATCCCGGCAGCTTCTTTACTGTTGTAAGGCGGACTTGCTAGAATGGGGATATAGCGAATTCATGAATGGAGGCAGCATAATGAATCAACCATCATCCACACCTTCCCGCACCCCGGAGATACTGATGGCCGAAATCAGGGATACGGCACCGCCGGAGGGCTGTGCGGCCCTTTGGTTTTTTGGACAGGAAAGTGTCGTAGCGAAAGGACAGCATGCCGTCATTTATTTCGACCCGTTCTTTTCCGATCATTTGGAGCAGCTTCACGGCCTAAAACGGACGTATCCGTCGCTGCTCCGGCCTGAGGATGTGGATGTTGGCGACCTGTGTCTGATTACGCATGAGCATGACGACCACCTGGACGTCAAAACTTTGCCTGCACTTGCCGCCGCCTGCCCGCAAATGAGGTTTCTCGCGCCAGCCTGCTGCCGTCCCATTCTGGAGGAGCAGTGCGGGATAGCCTCTGAACGGATTATCGATGCGCTTACTGGCAAGTGGGTGGAGCTGGAGGGACGTGAAGGAGAGCAAATCCGCATCCAGCCGGTGCCGGCGGCCCATGAGTCTCTGGAAACCACCGGGGACGAGAGGGAGCACCGGTTCGTGGGGTATTTGGTGAACATAAACGGTGTTGTTCTGTACCATGCCGGGGACACGGTGGTTTATCCCGGGTTGCCGGATTTCCTCCGTAAGGAGCGGATCGATGTGGGCATGCTGCCCATCAATGGCAGGGATTATTTCCGCAACAGCCGGGATATTGTGGGCAACATGAACATCCGTGAGGCAGCGGAGCTTGCGGCAGAAGCAGGGATGGAGACCGTCATCCCGCTGCATTATGATATTTTCGCCAACAACAGCGAAAAACCCGGTTATTTCCTTCAGGAGCTGTATGAGCGGACGCCTGGGCAGAAATGCCATGTGATGGCCAGAGGCGAGCGGTTCGTGTATGTATCGCCGCGGGCGTTCAAGAGTAATGCCTGATCCCAACGGACAAAAGAACGTGAAAGCAGCTGCCTCCAGTGCCTTGTTTTCCCCTGTCCAAACCGGCTCCCGGATTTACAATCCACTCGGACGTTACCGGGAATGGAAGCCCTGTCCAGACCTGCAAGGCCGGGTTTGCTGCTACTGGTATCTGCCTGCGCGTCCAGAAGGCAGCGTGGTGGCGGCCTGCGAGAGGATGGTGCCGGACGGCTGTATCGATCTTATCCTGCAGTGGGACAGGATGTCGGGGGAGGCTATCGCTTTTGTGGTGGGGACCGTGGACCAACCTGTATTTGTTCCGGCGGAGGATACCCGCTGGGACAGGCTGGGCATACGTTTTTATCCCGGCGGTTTGCAGCATTTTCTGAAGGAGCCGGGCCATCTGTTCACGAACCGGATTTATCCGCTTGCGGAGATAAGCAAATCCTTGGAAACGGAGCTGACCCGCTCCGTCCGCCCGGCTGTCCCGGCAGAGGAGCTTGTTCTTGCTGTGCAGCAATGTCTCTTGGCCAGGCTTCAGGAGCGGCTGCCTTGGGATCACACCTTCCGCAATACGCTCCGGCATATCTACCTGGCCAAAGGCCGGCTCACGGTCCATGAGCTGTCCCAACAGGAATGTGTCAGCAGTAAACAGCTGGGGCGGATTTTCCTGGAACGGACGGGGCTAAGCACCAAAACTTTTACCCAAATTATCCGGTTCCAGCAGGTCCTCCGGCATCTGAATCAGGAGGCGGACCCGGTGTTAATCCGTGCGGCCCTGGAGCACGGCTATTACGATCAGGCGCATTTTATCCATGAGTTCGTTGATTTCAGCGGCTTGCTCCCATCCGATTATGTCAAGCAGTCCGGGTAAGCTGTCCGTTTTTTACAAGAGAGCTTCACGGGCTGGCTTATATAATGAGGGCAGGAAAGGGAGGGAGTTATCATGGATAGGATTCACCACCGTCTGGACAGGTATATGAGGGTTTGGGAAGAGGCCGGGCAGTTCAGCGGAACTGTTCTGGTGGCCCAGGGGGAACAGGTTCTCCTGCATCAAGGCTACGGGTTTGCCAATCTGGAGTTTGGGGCCCCCAATACGGCTGCCACTATATACAAAATTGCCAGCATCACCAAGCTGTTTACGGCTGCTGCTGTCCTGCAGCTTCATGACCAAGGGAAGCTTGCGCTGGAGGAGGATATAGCTGCTTATGTGCCAGAGTACAGACATGGCGGAGGAATCACCGTCCACCACCTGCTTTCCCACGCCTCCGGAATCCCGGATTACACGGCACTGCCGGAATACACGACACGCATAAAACTGTCGCCGGAGGTTATCCTCCGGTGGCTGAATGATCATCCACCGACATGCGGGCCGGGGGAACGGACGGAGAAAAGCAATTCCAATTATGTGCTGTTGGCCCGGATTGTGGAGCAGGTCTCCGGTTTGGGCATAGAGGAGTATTACAGCAAAAACCTGTTCGGTCCTGCGGGGCTCGGGCATACCGGTGTCTGCCGCAATGGGGATGTAATTCCCGGTATGGCCAACGGCTATTCGGTTTCCGGCGAAGGAGCGGTGCATGCGGACTATTACGAGATGACCGGTGCTTACGGGAGCGGGTTTCTTTACTCCACAGCCGGTGATTTGCTGCAATGGACCAAAGCCTTGGGCAGCGGACAGATCATCAGCGGCGCTTCTTATGGCAGAATGACCTCGGCGTACGGATTCATGAAATATCTCGGCGCTTATGCGGGTTATGGTTGTCTGGTCAAGGGGAACCCGGCGGAAGAATTAGTGATGGACGGCAATATTTACGGTTACACCTGTACCGTCCACCACCTGCTGCAGGAGGAAACCACCGTAATTGTGCTGGCCAACAATGATGCCGTTCCGGTTAACCGGATCCAAAGGGGGCTTGCAGGGCTATTGGCCGGCGAGGAGCCGGATATGCCCATAAATCCCAGCCAGTTGTTGGCAGGTCATGCGGAGCCGTACAAGCATCTGGCCGGCAAGTATGTGTTCTCTCCCATGGGCTGGGAATTTACGGTCAGCTGGGAGGAAGGGGAGCTGCGGGTGGACCGGTTGTTCATCCAAGCAGCCGGGCGGAAACGGTTTCCCCTGCGGTTGGTCTCTGCGGAAAACGGCATCGTGTCGTTCGTATGCGCCGTTTGCGACAGCACTTTTTTCTTCCGGTTGGAGGAGGACGGCAGCTGCCGCTGTGTAGAGTATGTGTTCGACACCCTGAAGCTTGTATACGAGAAAGTCTGAGCCCAGCGATCCGGGTGATCCTGGCGATTAAAAGGAGGAGTAGCTTTGCCTTATCCCATTGAACAAAAATTTGTTGTGGCGGTTGCCTCCAGCGCCTTATTCCAACTGGATGAGGCGGATCAGGTGTTCCGGGAAAAAGGGGAGGAGGAGTACCGCACCTACCAGCGGGAGCATGAGCAAACGGTGCTTCAGCCGGGGGTGGCCTTCCCGCTGATCAAGCGGCTGCTGAATCTGAACGGGACGGAGCCGGAGGACCAGCCTGTAGAGGTGGTGCTGTTATCGCGGAACGATCCGGATACGGGGCTGCGGGTGTTTAAGTCCATTGAGCATTACGGCCTGTCCATATCCCGGGCGGCGTTTGTGGCAGGGGCCAATCCCTTCATCTATATGGAGGCCTTCAATGCCTCCCTGTTCCTCTCGGCTAACCTGGAGGATGTGCGGGAAGCGGTGGCTAACGGTTTGCCCGCGGCCCAGGTGTTTCCCTCCCAATACGTGGATGAGGAAGACGGGACAGAGCTGCGGATCGCCTTTGACTTCGACGGCATTATTGCCGATGATTCGGCGGAGGGTATTTATCAGGAGCTGGGGATGCTCCAGTTCCACGAGAACGAACGGCAGAAGGCCCGGGAGCTGCTGCCGCCCGGACCGTTGTTCAAGTTTTTCGGAGAAATCGCCCGCCTACAGAAGCGGGAATGGGAATGGGCGCGGCAGGATGAAGCGTATCGGCCGCGGATCCGCATTGCCATCGTTACCGCACGGAATGCCCCTGCCCATGAACGGGTGGTGACCACCCTGCGGAGCTTGGGCATCCGGGTGGACGAGGCTTTTTTCCTGGGCGGCATCGACAAGGGGAGGGTGCTGCGGGTGTTTAAGCCCCATATCTTCTTCGACGATCAGATCGGACATATCGAAGGTGTGGCCGGCATTTCGCCCTCGGCCCATGTTCCCTTCGGGATTACCAACGCTGCGGCGGTGAAGGCGCTGCGCTGACGGAGAGCCTTCACCGCCGGAACCGGGTTTACAGGCTGTTCAGGAAGGGCACCGCCATATCGGCGATCCGCCGGTGGCCCGCCTCGTTGGGATGCAGACGGTCGGAGGTGAAGTGGGCCAGCGTCAGCAGGTTGATGCCGCTTTGCCCGTACAAGTCCAGCACCGGCAGGGCATACCGCCGGCCGATCTCCCGGACGGCTTCCACATAGTCGGACAACCGGTAACCCGCTCCGTTGACAGAGAAGATATTCCAGCCATCCTTGTCCCGCATCAGCGGGGTCCACAGATTCAGGCGTGCAGCGGGATGGGCGGTGAGGATTTCCTCTACCAGGGTGGTGTATGCCCCGTAGAAGGTATAGATGCTCCGTGTTTCGATGGTGCCCAGGGGCATATCCAGCCGGAAGTCGTTGGTGCCGGCGAAGATGGTGATGCATTCCGGGGCACCTTCAATTGCCTTGCCCATATGCGTGGTTGCCCCATAATCCCGGTCTCCTCCGGCGGTCATGGGGCATCCGCCTTTGCCCAGGTTTTGTACGGTGGAGAACCCCAGCGCTTCCTGTACTAGGGGCTGGTAGCCATTGGCTGCCGTGATGCTGTCGCCCAGGGTGGCCCATGCTTTATCCGTCCATTTGCCGTTCATATGTCGAGCTCCTTTGGTTTCGAGATTCTTCGCATCTATTATAGGAGAAGCCCGCTGCGGCGGCTAGTTTACCTTTGGTATGCGTTTATCCGTAAAGCCGGATTCATCCGGCGGTAGTGAGGGCGGCAGCCGGGCTGGTTACCGCCAGCTCATGACGGCTGCGTCCCGCAGCCCGCTGAGGACCGGTATAGGTAGGCTGCTGGCTGGCTGCCTCACGCCATTGCTCCAGCAGCTCCCGCACCGAGCCGCGGAAGATGGGGGCCAGCTCCTCCAGAGCTGCAAGGTCCCCCGGTGTGGTTAAGGCCGGAGGCTTCTCCAGACGGACTGCACCGTTTTCCTGGAGCACCGTGGCGACAAACTGGGAGCAAAAAAAGGCATTATCCCGGCTCCACGCCCGGTTCATGGCCACGCCCACCAATCCCCACACGCTGTATTTGTACTGGTCCTGCCGTTGGCGCATCTCATCCACGTGGCGCTGCAGCCGCGTATACACGGAGGAGCTCACGGAGCAGCGGTATAACGCGCAGGAGGCATCCAGAAGAAGGCTGCTCTTTAAGCTCTCCCGGACAAAACCCCCGATAAACGGATTGCTTGGTTTTTTGCGGCCGAAGCTGTAGATTTCCTGCAGTTCCTGGTCCAGCACCAGCGACGCATGGGAGAGCGGCTGTTTGGTGTACCATTTGATCATCCGTCCCAGCACCGTCCCCGAGTCGGTTAATAACACATACACTTGCCTTTCTTCCTTATTCATTGGTATCCCCTGCCCGTTCATAATGATTTCTGTAGTTCAAGCATACAGGGAGAACGTAAACCGCAAAACCATCCCGGGATGTGTTGTTTATCCCGACCAAAGTCGGGCTCCGGGACCAGTCCGAGGCCGGAAAGCTCTTTTTTCATACCAAAGTGGGGGGCGATGGTTTAAAATAGAGGTAATTATATAAATAGATGGAGTGAAATGATGAAGTCGACTGATCAAAAATTCTTCGATAAACTAAATAAACAATACGCTGTTCCGGGGGAGCCGCGGACGGCATTGGCGGAATGCCTGGCGCTTCAAAAGAAAACGATGCTGTCCCAGCTGGCCTCCGATCTGGAGGTGGCCGGCCGATCCCGCATGAACAAGGAGGAGCTGGCCGCCGCTTTAAGTCAGGCTCTGCTGGAGCCAAAGGCTATACTTCGAACCATGGATGTCATAAACCGTACGGAACGGGAGCTGTGGGAGCGTCTTCTGAAGCAGCCTGTTCTGGAGAACGATGAGTTTTATCCTTCGCAATACACGATTCTGCAGAATGGAGGTTTGATCTATACCTTCTGGCAAGAGGATAAGCTTGCGCTTGTGCTGCCGGAGGAAATCCGTCAGGTTTATGAGGGCTTGGATTTACGAGAATTTTGGGCAAAATGGGAGCGCCAGCACCTGATTACGGATTATATCGCAGCTGCCGCAAACCTGTATGGGGCTTGTGAACGGAGCAAGCTGCTGGAGATATTTAATAATCAGAATAAAGAAGCCGCCACTGATGACGAAGTGACCTTGGCCGGACTCAAGCTTATGTACCCGCACCGGGAGTATCTGATTTATGAAGACTATTGGATCAGCAATTATTTTGAAGATGACGATACCAGGGAAGAACTGGCGGAGCTGCTGGAGTTAAGCCGGAACAAACCTTATTATATCCCTCCGAAAACGGAGTTTTTGCGTTATGCCGACAACTTGTACACCCCCAACACCCTTCAGTTTGAAAAACTGAAGACCTATGTATCCCGGCATATTGTGCGTGACCGGGAGCTTGCAGAGACAGTCGCAGACAATATCCGGTTGGCTAGCAGTATGGAGGCGCCGCTGGATGAGCTGTTGGACGAGTTTCTTTATTTGGATATTGAGCTCAGCGAGCAGCAGATTGATGGCCTGCTTCCGCTTCTGGTGGAGCTGCGCAACAACACAAGGCTCTGGACAAACCGCGGGTATACTCCGGTGGAAATGAGGAACCTGTTTACCCCTCCGGCAGCTCTGTTGGCTGCCCGCCCCATGGGGACCATGGTTAAGCCGGATTTCGCCCGGAATGCGGCAGTGCCCAAGGTGGGACGCAATGACCCTTGTCCCTGCGGCAGCGGCAAAAAGCATAAGAAGTGCTGTGGAGCTGTTGTGAAAGAGTAGGTAAGCGTAAGTATAGAGTTAGGAATGAGAGGAAGCGGATAACGGTGAGCGTTCTTACAGTTGATGCGGAGAAATGTATGGTATGTGGAGTTTGCGAGGAGGTTTGTCCCGCGAACTATATTCTCATGAATGATGAAGGGCCGCAGGAGGCCGAGGGTGGACGCTGCATTGCCTGCGGGCATTGTGTGGCAGCCTGCCCGTCGGAGGCGCTGGATAACAGTCTTACGCCATTGGCGGCGCAGACAGCTGTACGCAAGGAGCTCCAGTGGAACGCGGAAGGGGCAAAGCAGTTTCTTCGCTCCCGGCGTTCCGTGCGGGTGTACCGGC
Organism: Paenibacillus mesotrionivorans; assembly: GCF_046098205.1. NCBI lineage: Bacteria > Bacillati > Bacillota > Bacilli > Caryophanales > Paenibacillaceae > Paenibacillus > Paenibacillus mesotrionivorans. The sequence goes on from NZ_JBJURJ010000007.1 coordinate 262,646, forward strand.
AGGAGCCGGTGAAGCGGGAGGAGCTGACGGAGCTTCTCGATGTTGCCCGGTATGCGCCAACTGCCAGCAACACCCAGGGAATTACCTTTCAGGTGATCAGCGGTGCGGAGCGGCTGAACCGGATCTGGCAAACGGTGATTGCCTGGATGGAGGAGCAGGTGGAGGCATCCGGGGGAAGAGGCTTCAGCTATTTGAAGCTGCATATTGCGGCCGCCCGCCGGGGGAAGGATACCATTCTGCGCGGTGCACCCCACCTGATCCTGGCCTTGGCCCCGGCAAAAATGACCCAGCACACGGGCAGAAGCAACGCCGAATTTGTCTTGGCTTATGCGGAGCTGTACGCTCCCAGCCTCGGACTCGGCACCTGCTGGGGCGGCTTCGTCCAGCATTGTGCCTTCAGCGGGTATGAGCCGCTGCTCCGGGAGCTGGAGTTGCCGGAGGGCAGGAATTTGGCAGGTGCCATCATGGCCGGTTATCCCAAGTACCGGTATTCCCGCCTGGTGGACCGGAACCCGCTGGAGATTTCCTGGAAGTGATAGTTCAGGATATCCAACAAGCTTGTCAGCATGATATGATAAAAATTGGATGAAAGGCTGACGAATGGAGGGGCTTGTATATGTCGAATGCCCGGGTGATGCGGTGGGTTTCAGGCGGACTGGAGCTGCTTTTGGCCATTCCCTTTTTGGGAGGATTGATCGTTCTGTCGACGGTGTATGTGGCATTGGGGATTATGCTGGTGCTGCATATTCTCACCCTGATTATGTCCAGGGACGAATCGGAACCGGTATACGGGTCTGTGATGGGTATCATCACATCCGTGCTGGCGTGGATTCCCTTTCTGGGCTGGCTGCTGCATCTGGTCACGGCAATCCTTCTTCTGGTTTCGGCAAGCTCCCGCAAGGGTAGATATAGATAGGAAGATGTGGGAACGCGAAATTTAATAAGCACACGACGCTTCTTCCAGGCGTCCGTGTGCTTTTTTGTTGAGGCTATACTTGGGAGGTCTAGTGCTGCTGCTCCTGGCTCAGCTGCCAGCCGATGCCGAATCTGTCTGTGAGATTGGCGTAAGCCTTGCTCCAGAAGGTTTCCTGCAGCTCCATATGAACAGTGCCACCCACCTTCAGCTTGTCGAAATAACGTTTTACTTCATCCGTTTCCTTGCTTACGACCGAGATGCTAATGTTATTGCCCTGTATGTAGGGGTGGCCGGGGAATACATCCGAGCACATTACGGGAGTGCCGTGAATGAAAAATTGGGTGTGCATAATCAGATGTTTGGCTTCCTCCGGAATCGGGTGGGAGGGGTCCCCCGGGGCGTCACCGAAGGCCATAAATACCGGCTTGTCCGACTCGAAAACATCCGCATAGAATTCGACAGCTTCCCGGCAATTCCCATTGAAGTTGATATAAGGATTGATAGCCATATCCACAGCTCCCTTAACTTATTTAGAGTCATCCTCATCTTACTATCGTTCCATAGTATTGGCAATTCTACGGCGGAATTATCCCAGGCCGCTTCGGATTTCCCTGAAAGTTCCGTTGACAGACCTGTAGAACCGGTGTATCCTCAATCAGGTATGCCCTAACCGGCGGATTGTCCGCGGCAGTTGGGCTGGTGTTTACCGTTTACCCGTTGAACCGGCGCTGCTCTTCTTTACTAGAGAAGAGTTTTTTCCTTTATTAGGACCAATTCACCATTATAAGCAGAAAAGAATGTGATGACATGGGACAGCAAGCGTTACCCGGCAAAAAGCCCGGTCTCCTGGATAAGTATTTTACCGGGGAATCCATGGATTACCGGCAGATTATATCCTTGTTCATTCCGATCCTGATTGACCAATTATTCGTCATCGGGCTGAATTTGGTCAACACCGCCATGGTCAGCTCCTACGGCGTCGCCGCCATCAGTGCGGTGAATATGGTAGATTCCCTGAATATCTTTCTGATGCAGGTGTTTATCGCACTGGCAACGGGCGGGACCGTGGTGGTGGCTCAATACAAGGGCAGCGGCAATGATGCGATGGTCTCCAGATCGGGGGCCTCCTCTGTGACCGTCGTTTCTCTGGTGGCCCTGGTAATAGGCGCAATTGTGGTGGCCTTCCATAATCCCATCCTGCATCTGCTCTTCGGCACAGCCGAACCTGATGTAATGGACAATGCCCGAACCTATCTCATCGGCAGCGGCATTTCCTTCGGCGGGGCCGGTATCGTCCAGGCCGTCTGCGGCGTACTCCGGGGAACGGGCAAAACCCGGGCATCCTTGGCTCTGTCGCTGATCACCAACATCTCCTATGTGGCGTTGAACGGTGTGTTTATTCACATGCTGGGTATGGGTGTTACCGGCATGACCATTGCCGTGAACATCGCCCGGTATCTCGGTGCGGCCTGCGCTATCTTTTATCTGTTGCGGATGGAGACTACGCTGGGTCTGCGGCTTGCGGATTTTTTCCGGCTGCAGATTTCCATGCTGAAGAAGATCATGTTTATCGGACTGCCCTTCGCCGCGGAGCAAATGTTCTTCAACGGGGGTAAGCTGCTGACACAGATCTTCATCGTAAGCCTTGGAACGTATGCCATCGCTACCAATGCCATTGGCAATACCATTGCAGGTTTGGCCCAAATTCCATCCGGGGCCTTGTCGTTGACTATCGTGACCGTCGTAGGCCAATGTATGGGGCGGCGGGATGTACAGGATGCGCGCAAGTTTATCAAATCCTTTATTCTCCTGTCCTCCTTGTCCCTGCTGCTGATGGCCTTGATCCTGCTTCCTTTGTTCTATCCGCTGGTCAGCCTGTTTAATCCGCCGGATGAAATTATGCATGATCTCTTTATCCTGACGGTGATCAACTTTGTATTCCAAGTGCCGCTCTGGTCCATCAGCTTCATTACCCCTGCAGCGCTGCGGGCGGCCGGAGATTCCAAATTTACCTCGATCATCGCCATGCTCACCATGTGGCTGTTCCGGGTAGTGTTGGGGTACGTGCTCGGCATCATGCTGGGATACGGCATCATCGGCGTATGGCTGGCGATGAACTGCGAATGGGGCGTACGGGGAGCTATCTTCCTGTGGCGCTACCGGGGAACCAAGTGGTATGCCCACCGGTTGATCGATTAAGTGCTGCCGTACCGCTCTGCAGATATGCATTCAATCCTCAAATATACAAATGCGAAAGAGACTGCTGCCTTCTCATAAGAAGGTGCAGTCTTTTTTTGTAGATGACGGAGTTATCTGTTGCCCTTGGCGGAAACCGCCGCCACCGTCCGGTTGCGGCCCGCCCGTTTGGCCTGGTACAGCAGATCGTCCGCGGCCTCGAACATGGCTTCCTTAGTGTCGAAGCGGCTGAAGCTCCGCAGGCCGATGCTGATGGTTACCGCTTTATGGTGCAGCTCTTCGTGATGAAGCGCCGCCAGCCGTTCCCGGACCGTTTCCATAACGGCGTAGGCCTGCTCGAAGCTTTTTTCGAACAGCAAGACGGCAAACTCTTCACCCCCGTAGCGGGCTGCAATATCCGTAGGCTCAATGGCCTCACGAATCACCTGCGCCACCCGGGCCAGCACAATATCGCCGGTGCGGTGGCCGAATTTGTCATTGACCGACTTGAAGTGGTCAATATCCAGAAGCGCCAGGTGGAAGGTATATCCCTGGGCGCCGAAGTCAATGGCTTTATCATAGAACTCATGAAAGGACATGTGGTTGTACAGGCCGGTCAGCGCGTCGGTTTTGGCCATGGTTGTCATCAGCACATTCTCGACCATCAGCTCCTGCTTATCCAGGGTGGTAGTCTCCAGATTCTCGGCAATCCCCCGGCCGTTCTGGATAATAATCCCCATTACCAAGGTGCCCACCAAAAGAAACAGAGGAATGGCAATCAGGTCAAAGGGGTTCAGAAACTGCCGGAACCCGGAATCCGTGCTGTACAGGAACAGCAGCGCCACAGCCTGAAGCCCCGCGGTAAACCAGGTCACATCCGGCCGGAAAAAGATGGCGGAAGCCATAATCGGGAGAAGCATCGCGGCGGAAATAATCCGGATATCGCCATTTAGGTGAATAATCTCCGTGGAGATGATGGTCCCGCAAACGGACAAGGCATGGAAGGAAAGCCTGGGCCAGAACCGGCAGATGGCAAAGGCAATTATGGTGAAGGCGCTCATGAACAGATGCGGAAACAGCAGGATGCGAAGGTAAAATTCCCGGGTCCCGATCTCATATGCGGGGATAAACAGGAATGCCCCTAACTGTGCGAAAAAGTGCAAAGCGATCACCAGCCAGTAAATTCCCAGAAAGCGGTGAATCCAATGCTTATGGCGCGGGTTGTCGGCTTCATACAAGTGGAGTCGGGCCTTCAGGTTCAAGCGATTCACCTTTCATTCGGGCAAAAGCATCCGCATTTTTATTCGGGGTTTATTTTGTTTTCAGCGTACCATAAGCGCGGACGGGGCACAAGGAAGGAGCAGGCAGGAAAGAATATCTATTGACGGATTTTCCAGAATCCGATTTTGTCCACAAAATTGTAACAATTAAGGTTCAAACCTCTCCAATACACCCAGCGGATCAAAATATATGAAATAATTCTCGAAAGCGGCGTATAATCCATATTTTTCCCTAAAATGCAAAAGGGCCTCCTCCAAAAAAGGCTCCGTGATCTCCAAATACTCGGCCAGCTCGTAGCGGTTGCGGATGCCCAGCCGGGAGGCGGCTATTAGCTTGTCCAGAGGGACGAGCTTTTCGTAGGCCCAGTTCCGCGCCCGTTTTTCGTGTTTGCGGTTGCGGACATCCGTCTGGTCGGTAATATTGCCGAAGGTGGTATAGTAGTGGCCCAACTCCTCAGCGAGTACACAGCGTTTCTCCACTTGGACGGGGAGGTTTTTGTTCAGGAGAATCATTTGGGTATGGCCGGTTTCAATATATAAACCCTTGATGCCCTCGGGCAGGTCGGATTGGTCATCGATATAAACAGGCGATTCCTTCTTTAAAGAGTCGTAAGGCGCCAATCGGTCGTCACTTCTCTTCCTTGGCCAGTGCAATCCGCATGGCAAGTTTGATTTTGTCCATCTGCTCGGGGGTTAGAGGCCCTTCATGGCCTACCTGGTGAGCGGCAATGGTCAGGATTTGGTCCTCAGAAATGTCGGGTTGCTCGCCCGGGGACGGCTGCTCCAGGGAACCGATGAGGTAATCCACTGACACATGGAAAAACTCGGCCAATTGCCGCACGGCATCCAGGCGGGGTTCGCTGATCTCATTTTCCCACTTGGAGACCATTCCCTTATTGACACTGGAGCCAAAACGGCGGTTCAGCCCCTCGGCCAGCTCCTCCTGCGAAAGTCCCTTTTTGAGCCGCAGCTCTCTGATGATGTTCCCCGTGGTTTTCATTGTACTCTCCCTCACTCTTCCAGCCTCCGGCTATAGCGCCGCGGGTTGCGGACAGACTATCCCTATACTCCAAAACTATACAATAATGGTTTCAAATTCGCAACCGTAAAGCCGGTAAAGTTATTGACAAAGAAACCCTCTGGGCGTAAAATAGGAATATAGGTTTCTTAAAAGAAACTGTCGATATGTTTAATCATAGGAACGGACAAGTCATTAGAGAAACCGCCTGTAGAGGCGCATTTTTTTGCAAGATGGTTTCATATAAGAAACCGCAAAGATATCCTTATCTTTTACACCCGAACAAAGGAGAGATTCCTGATGCGCAACTACCAGCCCAAGAAAAAGAACCCTTACCAGCTACCTCATAATGTATATATGCAATGTTTGTACGCCGTGCGCGACTATGACCGCTTGAAGGAGGAGATGCGGGATATTCTCCATTCTTCTCCCGGAGCGCCGGATGGGATGCCCCGCGGTTCGGGAATCAGCGACTCCACAGTGAACAAGGCCATCCGCCGGGAGGCGCTGCAGCAGCGCTGCGATGCCATTGAGCAGGCCCTGGCGGCCATTCCGGCGGAATACCGGAAGGGCGTGATGGCCATTACCATGGATGAAACCTGTCCTATGGATGCCAGTCCGGAGACGTACCGACGTTGGCGGAGACGTTTTTTGTACGAGGTGGCCCAGCAGAAATGCATGTTGTAGTCCACGGGAAAAAAATCGGTGTTATAGTTATATCATGCCAGAGATTAGAAGAAATGAATGAAAATGGCAAGGTGATCAAGGGATAGATACTTCCTTAACCTTGACGCCCACGCTCGTTGGCCGGAGCATTACGGCCCGCTCCCGCAGCTGGAGAGCAGCTATAACCATCTATGGAGGCTGAAGCAGGTATGAAATGGCTTCGTGTTTTATTGCAAGAGCAAGGCTTGAATGACACCCAAGCGGATGCGGTCATCGGCAAGGCGGGCAAGGCGCTGCCGCAGTATTTTGTTCCGAAACTGCAGTACAACAAGCTGGCGCAAGCGAAAAAACAACTGAAAACCGGCCTGGACCATATAACCAGATGCCAACAAACGCTGATGCAACAGCTTGAAGAACTGCATACGGACAATCTGATACTGCGGCAGCGGCTTGGAACGCTGGAGGCAGATAACCGGATCCTGCTGCTGCGGACCGGTGGTCAGGAGACGGGAACCATCCCTGCCCCTGGTGCGGGGCACAGCTTGAACCAGATAGCAGGAAGTGATGAGGATGCAGGGTACATTTTTGGATGTGCACAACGCAGTGGTCCAAACCCTCCAGGCTGCCTTTCCGGAGATTCCGGTGGCGGGAGAGGAGCCGGAGCAGCCGGAGAATCCGCCCCACTTGTATGTCACATTGCCGGAGGGGACCCATACCCAGGAGATGGGACGGCGGTTCCGGCGCGGTATTTCCGTTGCCGTCCGGTACAAACCAAGCGGCAGCTCACCAAACGCAGATATGTACGCCATGGCCGAGCAGCTGGCTCTGGAGCTGTACCAGATAAGCCTGTCCGGAAGACCTCTCGCGGGGCGGGACATCCGCTTTGAAATGGCGGAGGGCACACTGCTGTTTTATGTAACGTACCAATTTGTGGCCGCTCTGCAAACGCCGGAGGACCCGGTGATGCAGAAGCTGGACCATATGGAGGGGATCAAATGAGCAAGGAAGCCAAAACACAGAGTGAGACGCTGGCCTTCGGCAAAGAGCAGATTTTGTCGTCCAAGGGTTTTACCGCCCTGGAGAAGGATGTGCTGCAGGCGCTTCTGGCCGATGGGCAGGAGTATACGCTGGCTCAAGCCAGAACCGAGATTGAGGAATATGTGAAGAGGAGCGTGGAATAGATGGCTGGAGGAACATGGACGACCCAAAATAAGGTGCGCCCCGGCGCCTATATCAATATCAAAAGCGCGGCCCAGGCTTTGGGGGCTGCCGGAGACCGCGGCATTGTGAGCCTGCCCCTGATCCTGTCCTGGGGACCCGCCAAGCAGGTCATTACTGTGGAAGCCGGTGAGGATGTCAGCGTGAAGCTGGGGTATCCCATTTCGGACCCGTCTCTGCTGTTGGTAAGGGAAGCTCTGAAGCGGGCCAAAACCCTGCTGCTGTACCGCTTGAACACCGGCACCAAAGCTTCCGTGGTAAGCGGCAACCTGACTGCAACAGCCAAGTATGGCGGTGTCCGGGGCAATGACCTTACCGTGCGCATTGCCGTGAACGTGGATAATGCCACCCTGTTCGATGTTACGACCCTTTTGGCAGGAGTGGAAATGGACAAGCAAACCGTAGCCAACATCGGCGCGCTGAAGGCTAACGAGTGGGTGGTCTGGACAGGTACTGGCGCTTTGGCGGCCACTGCCGGCGCTCCTCTGATCGGCGGTGCCAACGGCACCGTAACCGCCCAGGAATATCTGGACTATCTCAGCGCCATTGAAGTGCTGGAGGTGAACACCATCGGTTTGCCTGCTACGGATGCGGCCACCAAGGCGGTATTCGTCTCCTTCGTCAAACGTCTCCGTGAAGACGAGGGCAAGAAGATTCAGGTAGTGGTGGAAAATTACCCGGCGGCCGACTATGAAGGAGTTATTTCCGTCAAAAACGGCGTTATCCTCACCGACCGCACGGTACTGACCGCCGCCCAGGCTGTGGCATGGGTAGCCGGCGCAACGGCCGGAGCACAAATGAACCAGTCCCTGACTTACGCGGCTTATGATGATGCGGTGGATGTGACGCCCAAATATACCAACAGCCAGATTATTGCGGCGCTGCAGGCAGGTGAGCTGGTGTTTACAGGCTCCGGCGGCAAGGCTGTTGTGGAGCAGGACATTAACACCCTGCATACCTTTAGTCCGGAGAAGGGCAAGGCCTTTGCCAAAAACCGGGTGCTCCGTGTACTGGACGGCATCAACAACGACTTCCGGCAGATTTTCGCCGACTTCTACACCGGGAAGATCAGCAACAATGCGGACGGCCGCAATCTGCTGAAGAACGAGTATTCCACCTATTTGGAAACCCTGCAGGGTATCGAAGCCATCCAGAATTTCGATGCCCAAAAGGACCTGACCGTCAGCGAAGGCGCCGACCTGGACGCTGTTGTCTCCGAGCTGTATGTGCAGCCGGTGGACAGCATGGAAAAACTCTATCTCACCATTACCGTATCCTAATTCGAAAGGAATGAGACCATATGGCTTATTTTAAGGAAACCGATGCCATCAGCGGCAAACAAGCCAAAGCCTTCATCACCATTGACGGCCAGCAGGAGGAACTGTTCTACGCCAAAAGCCTGGAGGCTACCATTGAAAAGAACAAGGTGGACGTGCCTGTTCTCGGCAAAACCAATACCCCCAAACGCTCCGCCGGCTGGTCCGGCTCCGGCACCCTCACCGTCTACTATGTAACCAGCAGATTCCGCCAGCTCATGCGGGAATATGTGAAGACCGGCAAGGACTTCTGGTTCGACCTGATGGTGGTCAATGCGCAGCCCGATTCTTCTGCCGGCAGCCAAACCACGGTTTTGAAGGGATGTAACCTGGACAGCATCAGCGCCGCCCAATTCGATGCAGGCAGCGACGATATGATGGAAGAGGAAATGCCGTTCACCTTCAACGATTATGAAATCTCGCAACATTTCAGTAAGCTTACAGGCGGAAATTAAGGAGGAATGTTTGAATGAGTGATTTGAGCGCATTTTATGCCCAGAACGTCACCGCTTCTGTGACCGAAGAGATCGTGGTATCCCCCCGGTTTCTGAACAAAGGCGGCAAGCCCATCCCGTGGGTGGTCAGCAGCATGACCGAGGAGGAGAATGAGTCCATCCGCAAGGCTGCCACCCGCCGAGTGAAGGGAAGAAACGGCCAATATTCCATGGAGACGGACTCTGCCGAATATCTGGCCAAGCTGGTCACCGCCAGTGTCACCTTCCCGGATTTGAAGAATGCCGAGCTCCAAAAATCCTATGGGGTGATGGGGGCGGAGGCCCTGCTGCACAAGATGCTGCTTCCCGGCGAATATGCCAATCTGGTGCAGAAGGTTCAGGAGCTGAACGGCTTTGACGCCGACATGAACGAATTGGTGGAAGAAGTAAAAAACTGATCGAGGAGGGCGACGGCGAAACCAACTACGCCTATTATGCCCTCCACAAGCTGCGCATCCTGCCCCATGAGCTCATGGCCATGTCCCGGCGGGAGCGGGCCGCCATCTACGCCATGATCGACATCCGCGTCAAGCAGGAGAAGAAGGAAGCGGCGCGGATGAAGAGAAAATAACCCAAAGACACTTCCATCGCGGGAGTGTCTTTGATTTTCTGAAGAAAGGCGGTGAATGTCCTGAATACCACAGCCAAGGCCGTTAAGATGTTTGAGAAGCTGACCAAGCGCTTTGATCAAGTCACTAAAGCTCTCAACCGGATCACGAAGCTTGAGTTGACTGGTGAGCTAACGAAGCTCAAAGTGCCGGAAGAATTCCTAAAGCTCAAAATGATCGGTGAACTGACCGAACTGAAAATCGCAGAAGATCTATTGAAGCTGGAGCTGACCGGTGAGTTAACTGAATTAAGTACGCCAGATAAACTCCTGAAGCTTAAGTTATCCGGTGAGCTTAAGGATTTGAAAGTTCCTGACCGATTGTTGGAGCAAGTAACAGAAAAAAAGAACGGAAAAGCTGATAAGTCCAAGGGTGGCAAAAATGGCCGAAACTCTCGGGGAAAAAAATCAGCCCCAAGCATTGGTGAGAAACTAAAGAGTGCGCTGGATGCTAGTTTCATCAAACTTACGTTTCCCATTTGGGAACTACAAGAACAGTTGAATAAAAGCCTTGGAAAACTAAAAATCAGCGATACAATAAGCAAAATAGTTCCGCCAAAGATTAAGAATGCTTTTTCAAACTTTAAAATGGGATCTGAAAGTAACGCAAGTAAAAGGTTAAATTCGGAAAAAAATAAAGGCAGCCAGTCTAAACGTAAAAAGGCAACAGGAAGTAAGTTTAGCAGCAAGTCAAATCCCAATGATAAACCTGGTATTCTATCAAGGTTTGGAAGCAGTATGAAAGAGTCTTGGCAAAAGAATAGTAGCAACAAGCTTAAAATGCCCGGATTTATGAACTTGGATAATGCGAAGTCCGTTATATCTTCAACTATGGGTGCGGGTATGAAGCAGCAGCAAACCAAAGGTGCTTTTATTGCCCGTGCTGGCAATGCTCAACTTGGCGGTGCCATTTATGATAAGGTTGCCAAACAGGCCCTTCAATATGGACAAAAGCCTGAGGACGCCTTGTCTAGTGCCTTATCTTTCACCAATACTACGATGGACCCTAGCAAAATTGCCGAAATGAACAAGCTGGCGATGCGGTTGGCACAGATGAATCCTGAAAAAGGCCTGGATGGTGCAGCTTCTTCCATGATGGATCTTTTTAAAGGGGAATCGTCTTCCATGGTTGACGACTTCGGTATGGGCGAATCCTCGGTGGAAGCCAGCGCTGCACTTAAAGCAGGTAAGGCAGGGGACATCGATGGATTCATTAAGGGCATGGATGAACTGTTGAACAAACGCAATATGACGGAGCAGGCATTCGAAGGCATGATGAAATCTCCAGCGGCCCAGTGGGAAAAAGCTGTGAACAGCTTCCAATTTAGTTTGGGCTTAGTTGGTCAAATGGGGTTGGAGGCTTTTGGGCCCTTGATTTCTATGATTACGGAGGCTTTTGATTCCGGTAAATTCACTCCTTTCTTTACGTTCTTCGGTAAAGGACTTTATGTCATCGTAACGTTGGTTTCATGGCTGGCAGAGGGCTTTATGGGGGTACTTGGATTTTTGGGTGCTAATCTTCCCCTTATAGCAGGCTTAATAGCCAGTGGACTGGTTGTTGCTTTATGGAACGTACTTCCTCCTTTGTTCGCAATGATTCCGCCGATATTAACCCAAGCTGGGGCATGGTTCATGGCCAATCTACCCATTTTTCTCATCATCGGTGCCATAGCACTCTTACTTTTTATTCTTATAAAGTTAGGAGTATCTGCTGGCCAGATTGTCGGGTTTATAACGGGTGTATTTTATACATTCTTTGCTTATATAAAGAATAGTGTTGCTTATTTTTGGAACATCCTTATTTCTCTTAAGGAATTCCTTTTGAATGTATTTAAAGACCCTGTGTATGCCATTAAAAAGCTAGTTTATGATTTAGCTCAGAATGTTGCCGGTTTCTTTGGAAGTGTGATTAATGGGATAGTAGATAAATTAAATGTATTACTTAAAGCGGCGGAGAAAATTGGAATAAAGGTCCCATTGATTCCTGAAGTGGAAGTAGATAAATGGCTGGAAGAGCTAAAGCCAACAACTACAAAAGATGTAGTCGATCTTTCAAACGAAAAAATGCAGTTCGAAAATCTTGCTGACGCATTCGACAATGGCTTCAATAAAGGCGAAAAGCTTATGGACGGGTTGAGATCCATGAAGAACCCCTTCAATCTGGATTCCAAGTATGGTGACGCCATTCCTCCTATCGATAACATCAAAAAGGTGGAGGAAGTCGGCTCCATCAACGATACTGTCGAGGTGAGCGGGGAGGATCTGGCGACTATGCGGGAGCTGGCGGAGATGAAGAATATCCAGAACTTTGTGCAGATGACGCCCAGTGTGAATGTGCAGACGGGGGATATCCGTCAGGAGTCGGACATTAACAGCATCGTGGCCCGCATTGAGCAGGTGCTTACGGAGCAGATTGTCAGCAGCGCCCAGGGGGTGTATGGGACATGAGTTATGCCTATGGTTTATGGCTGTCGTTTAATAATCAGGAGGAGGTCTTCGAGCTTCCTGTTCTGCCCGGCAAAATCGAGGTTACCGGGAAAGGAGAGGGCTCCGGTTATGAGGTTTATGGCCTTGGCCAGATTAATGTCATCAAGTCCCCCGGATTGGCGGAGTATTCCTTTGAGGCGATTTTGCCTGCTGCCGGAAATCCCTATCCGTTTATTACTGCACGTTATTATTACGAACCCCGGTATTACGTGGACCTCATCGAAAAATGGCGGCAGACCCGGCATCCCATCCGTTTTGTCTACACCGGTCCGAGCTTGCAGATCAATACACCGGCGTCCATCGAAAGCTTCGATTGGTCCGAAACAGCTGGCGAAAGCGGGGATATCCAAATCAGCCTGAGCCTCAAGGAGTACCGCTTTTATGCAGCCCGCAGGGCAACGGTGATGGACGGCCAGGTGCAGCAGTTGGAGCCGCCCCGCGCTATTGACCGGAGCTTCCAGCCCTTTTATGCGGTGACGGAAGAGAAGGAAACATTGTCCAACATCAGCCAGAAGGTATACGGAAAGCCGGATTATCATGCCGAAATTAAGAGGCTTAACAATCTGACCGATGCGGCAGTAGAAAAACTCTTTCCCGGCCAAATTTTGCAGCTGCCCAATAAGGATCTGCTGAAGGGACCGGAGGGGGTCACCCCATGATTACCATCCAATTAGATAACAAGGACGGCAACATGTGGAACCTGTCGGAGATTGTCTCCGGTTTATCCTGGTCCACCACCCGGACGGGCCGCCCGGCCAGCATTGAATTTTCCCTTCTGCGCAATGGATTCTACCAATCCGACAGCTTCGCCATCCGCAACGGGGATATTGTCCGGGTGTTTAAGGAGGGAGCCGGTTTTTTCTACGGCTATGTGTTTTCTATCGGCCATAACCCGGACGGAGAGGTCTCCGTGAAGGCTTACGACCAAGTCCGGTACCTGCTGTCCAAGGCCTTATATATTTTTAAGGGGCAAACGGCTTCGGAGATTATCTCCCAGCTGGCTGCGGACTTCAAGCTGCAAACGGGGACGTTGGAGGATACGGGCTTTGCCATAGAATCCATGGTGGAGGACGGGCAAACCCTGCTGGACATCATCGAAAAGGCCATTACACTGACACTGGTTTCCACACAGCGGCATTATGTGTTTTTTGATGATTATGGCGGGCTGTCTCTGCGGCTGGTGGATAACCTGAAGACGGATTTCTATATCGGCGACGGCAGTCTCATGACCGGATACGACTATTCTGCAGATATTGATTCGGATACCTACAACCGGATCAAGCTGTACAAGGATAACAAACAAACCGGCAGGCGGGAGGTCCATATGGTGGAGGACAGCGCTAACATAGCCAAGTGGGGTGTGCTTCAGCTGTACCAAAGTGTGGACGAAAAGAAAAACGAAGCCCAGATCAAGGACATGCTGGATCAGCTGGCCCAATTGAAAAACCGGGAGAGCAAATCCCTGAAGGTGGACGCCATCGGGGATATCCGGGTCCGTGCGGGAGTGTATGTTCCAGTGGTGATTGACGCACTGGGACTGAATCTGCCCATGCTGGTGGATGAGGCGAAGCACAGCTTCGAAGGCGATGACCATACCATGTCATTAACGTTAAAAGTAATCTAAGGCAGGTGAGGCAGCATGTTGAATGCCATACGGCAAGCGGCCTTGACCGGAATGGAAGCCGGCAAGCCCATGGCCGTTTTGTTTGGTGAGGTAATATCCGGCAATCCGCTGCAGGTAAACGTGGATCAGCGTTTTATCCTGGATGCGGATTTTTTGATTGTGCCCGATTCGTTAACCCGGCTGGAGCTGGACCTGAGCCATACCCATGGTTCCGGCGGGCAAGGCCTGGCTACCCCTGTGGTGATCCGTCCGGGGCTGGAAGCAGGGGATAAGGTCATTCTTCTGCGGGTGCAGGGCGGGCAGCAGTTTCTCATTATGGATAAGGTGGCGGTGTTATGATTCCAACCGGAGGACAGTTAACCACCGCTTTGCCCAGCAGAACCACGGTCCAACCCTCCCGGACCTGGAGGCTGGATGCGGAAACCGGACGTATAGCCGGAAAAATCGACGGTCTGGAAGCAGTGAAGCAGGCGGTTTTCAAAATCCTGCAGACGGAGCGGTACGCGTATATGGCCTACAGCTTCGACTACGGGGTGGAGCTGAAGAACTTGATGGGTCAAAGCCCTGCCTATGCCCAGTCTGAGCTGCGCCGCCGGATTGCCGAGGCGCTGCTGCAGGATGCGCGGATTCAGAATGTACGGGATTTTCAGTTTGAACAAACAGGAGACAGCATGACGGTACGGTTCACGGTGGAAAGCTCCGCCGGGACATTCGACCAGGAGGTGAATGCGATTGTATGAGCATCAGACTTATTCGGCGATTTTAGCCCGGATGCTGGCCCAGGTGCCGGATACGGAGGATAAGCGGGAGGGCAGCATTATCCATGACGCCCTGGCTCCGGCGGCGGCCGAGCTGGCTCAGGCTTACATTTCCCTGGATGCGGCCTTGCGGCTGGGTTTCGGGGATACGTCCAGCGGCGAGTTTTTGGACCGGCGCGGATCGGAAGTCGGTGTGGAACGAAAACAAGCCTCCAAGGCGCTGCGTAAGGGAGTATTTTGGAATACGGCGGGTCAAGCCCTGGATGTGCCCTTGGGAAGCAGGTATTCCTGCGATTCCCTGACCTTTGTGGCGGTACGACGTTTAGCGGCGGGACAGTTTGTATTGGAATGCGAGGCGGCGGGGGAAACGGGAAACCGCGCTTTGGGGAAGCTGCTGCCCATCTCCTACGTGGCCGGACTGGCCAGCGCCGAATTGACGGATGTGCTGTTGCCCGGGGAAGATCAGGAGAAGGATGAACAGCTGCGGGAGCGTATTCTGCAGAAGGTCCGGCAGCCTGCCACCAGCGGCAATGCCTCCCACTATATCCAATGGGTTACCTCGGTGACGGGAGTGGGCGCGGCCAAGGTGACGGAGCAGTGGAATGGACCCGGCACGGTGAAGGTCAGCATTGTGGATACGGACCGGGAGCCGGCTTCACCCGCGTTGGTGGAAGCTGCGGCAGCATATATTGAAACGGTCCGTCCAGTTTGTGTGGCGGTGACAGTGGTTTCGGCAGCGGGCTTGAGCATCCACGTAAAAGCCACCATTGTGCCGGCTATGGGCTACACGCTCCAGGCGATCCAGGACAGCTTCCATGCTGCGCTGGCGGATTATCTGCGGGGTGTGGCGTTTGCTGCAACTTATGTCAGCTTTGCCAAAATTGGGACGCTGCTCCTGGGCACTTACGGTGTGCTGGATTATACGGCGCTGACCGTTAACGGGGGCACGGCCAATGTGGTGCTGGCGGATAACCAGGTGCCTGTGGCCGGCACTGTGGAGCTGGGGGTGTAGCATGGCATATCCCGAACAGCAGGACGTATTTGTGGAAAAGCTGAACAAAAAGCAGGACGGCGGCGTGTATGTCATCGACGAGCAGGTTCAGCTGGCAGATGGCGCATATGAGGGTTTATTGGCCCATGACAATGCAATAAACAGCACGGTGAAGGTCTTCACCGGCCCCAAGCTCACCGGCCAGGAAATAATCGCATGGACTCTGTCCACGCCTGCGGAGACACCTTGGCGCAGACGCATCCGCATTTTTGCTGAGGCGGCGGTGGTATTTGTGAGCTACGAAACACCGGGGGACCAGGTGGAGGCGGATGATGTGAATGCGCTGCAGGAGGCCTTGATGGCCACGCAGGCGGAGTTGGACCGGTACAAAACGGTTGGGCTGGTGGATGGCGGATTATTTAATGAGGGGGAATGATGGATGGCTCAGACGATTAAGGTCCGGAGGGGCACTAGGGCGGAGCTGGTAGCCAGAGGCGCTCTTTTGGCCGGGGAAATGGGTTTTTGCACGGATACCAAGGAAGTATATATCGGGGACGGAACGGCGAATTTGTTCGTCGGCCGGGTAATGATGGGGCCTTACGCCTCCCGGCCCAGTGCGGCTGTGGCAGGACGGTACTATTTTGTCACCGGTGGCGGCACGAATAATGCCTATCTGTACCTGGACGATGGAACCCAGTGGGTGCGGATCAATGCCATCGGGCTGGCGGACTTGACCGGGACTCTGGACAATGTGGCGGATGGCAGTACCTATGGGAAAGTGCTGAAGGCGGATCTCACCGGCGGGCATGTTAGCAGGGTGTCCGACGGTACCAATACCAAAACGGCAGCGGAAATCAAAACCCATATTGATGATGCCACCAAGCACCGCGTCATTAACGACACCGGTGTGGGCGGCACAGATTTGTGGAGTGCGCAGAAGATTAAGAACGAATTGGATTTGGCCCGGGCGGGACAGGAGTATCAGGATAGCGTCAAGGATCAGAACCTGGCGGCACCTCCTGCGTCCCCAGCAGCCGGAGACCGGTATATTGTTGCTGCGTCTCCTACGGGAACGTGGGCGGGCAAAGCCGGGCAGATTGCGGAGTGGTCTGGTTCGGCTTGGATTTTTGTGGTGCCGACCGTGGGTATGACTGCCATTGTAGACGATGAGGCCAAACAATATACCTGGAATGGCACTATCTGGGCCCGCAGCGGCGGCGCGCTTCAAACTGTCACTGCAGGCAACGGTCTGACGGGTGGCGGCCAGGCGGATACGGTGGCTCTGCATGTAGGGGCGGGCTACGGTATTGATGTGGCGGCGGATACGGTTTCCGCAAAGCCGGGCAAGGGCATTGTGGTCAATGCCACCGGCATTGAGGCAAGCATCGATGCGGACAGCATCGTTTATGATACGGCCAATGGAAACCGGCTGATGGTCGCCGTCATTGATGGAGGGACTTTCTAAGAAGGGAGGCGGCGGCATGGCCAGAAAAGTATTAATTCAAGTGCGGCGCGGCGCAGAGTCCTCCATCGGCACGCTGGCCGCAGGGGAGCTGGGGTATTGTACGGATACCAGCAAGCTCTATATCGGCACTGCTACCGGGAATGTGCTCTTGGTCGCAGCCCAGAGCACCGGGGACATGCTGAAGGGCATCTACGACACCAATAACAACGGCAAGGTAGATGCGGCCGAGGTGGCGGACGCCGTCCCGTGGGCGGGGGTGACGGGGAAGCCGGGGACGTTTGCGCCGTCGGCGCATACCCACGACGCGCTGAGTGTAAAAAGCGACAACTGGAAGCAGGCGGACGCATTGCCTTCAACCTACGACCGGGGGCTGACGGTATTTTTCAGCAATAGTCCTACTAATCGTTTTGACGGAGTCCAATACTGCACCGTCATGACAGTGAAAGGCTACTCCAATATGGCGGCTGTGCAATATTTGTATCCGTATAACCAGGATAGCCCGACCCGGTACCGGTACGCCTTGTTCAATTCGGATGTTTGGCTGCCCTGGAGGCAGATAGCCGATACCGCCACCGTTATGCCCAAAGGGCCGCTTACCTGGGCTCAACTGCGGGGTGATGCGTAATGGCATACGGAAGCTCGCAATACGGGGTGTTGGGTTATAGCCTGGATGCTGAGAATCAGGGAGGAACGGAGCCGTATGTTCCGGATCTGCTCCGGTATCTGCCGGAATACTACCGGGTGCCTGGCGGCACTATGGTGGTATTGCAAGAATCGGCGGCTGGAGAGATCGGGGCGCTGCGTGACGGCATTAGCGATGTATTGGACCAGTATTTTGTCGGTTCCGCCACATGGGGACTTAGCCGTTGGGAGCAGGAGCTGGCTCTGAATGTAGACCCGAGCAAACCGGCGGAACGTCGGCGCAAGCAGATTTTGGCCAAACTCCGGGGGACCGGGACGGTTACCAAACAGATGCTGATGGAAACTGCGGCCGCCTTCTCTGGTGGTGAAGTAGAGGTGCTGGAGTACCCGGCCGAGTACCGGTTTGTCATCCGGTTCATCGGCTTTTTGGGCATTCCGCCCAATCTGGCGGAGTTCATGAAGCTGCTGAACCAAATTAAGCCGGCTCATGTGTCGTACACCTTCGAGTACCGTTACGTCATCTGGGAGACATTGAAGAATTACAGGCTAACCTGGGAAAAGGCCAAATCAATGACCTGGAATCAGTTGAAGACTTATGGAGGAGAGTGAAGAACGTGCAGACAACGAATAACTTAGGCCTGAAAAAGCCGGACAGCACAGATGTAGTGGACATAGCTGATCTTAATGGTAATGCGGATGCCTTGGACGGAAAATTCGGGGCATCCTCCGGTCACGGTCACACAGGGACAGCAGGTGATGGTCCCAAGATCGGGAGCAGCGGCCTGGCGGCAGGAGCTGCCACGGATACGGTGATCGGCAGCC
The DNA here is from genome assembly GCF_046098205.1 of Paenibacillus mesotrionivorans. NCBI lineage: Bacteria > Bacillati > Bacillota > Bacilli > Caryophanales > Paenibacillaceae > Paenibacillus > Paenibacillus mesotrionivorans. The sequence continues at coordinate 281,125 of NZ_JBJURJ010000007.1, forward strand.
GCACGGTAAGCGATAGCACAGCGCCTACGGGCGACAGTGGCACCCCAACCATCCTCTTCGGGTGGTTGGCCAACATGATCAAGGCTATCACAGGCGGAGCCACCTGGCGGACCCTCCCGGGGATGACTATTGCAGCAATCAAGACCATTTTGGACGCCGCAACGAATGCGGGTACGGCCAGCACCCTGATGAAGCGGGATACCTCTGGTCGGGCTCAGGTGGCAGCCCCTTCGGCGGCGGCAGATATTGCACGGAAGGATACAGTGGATGCGGTACAGAGCAGTTTGAACACTCATGCAGCATTGGGTAGCACTGCGCATGGGGCAACAGCGGCCCCAACTGTCAGCACCCTGATGGCACGTGATTCGGTAGGTCGGGCGCAGGTAGTGGCGCCGGCTGTGGCGGCTGATATTGCAAACAAGGGGTATGTGGACACGGCCGTGTCCGGCGCAACCATTCCGGATGCCAGCTTGACCGTTAAGGGAAAGGTGCAGCTGTCGAGTGTGGTCAACAGCACATCTGAGGTGTTGGCAGCTACGCCTAAAGCGGTGAAGGATGCTTATGATCGAGGGAGTGCGGGAGTGACGGCTGCTGCGGCGGCGCAGAGTGCGGCCAATGCAGCGCAGACTCGCGTTAATGACGCTCTCGAGATGCTAGCTGGTAAGGATGCAGGAGGAGATTTGAACAATGCAATCAAAGTTGGAGTTTACTCATGGGGACCTGGAACCGCCAACCGTCCAGAAAATGTGAATGGATATGGTATTTGCATCACCAAAGTTAACGGTGGGGATACCTATAACGGAGTAGACAACTGGTGTTTCCAAACGGCCTATCAAACCGGATATGGAGCTATGTGGATAAGAAGAAAAATAAATGCCGATACATGGACATCCTGGGTGAAAGTGTGGACAGCTGAAAATGACGGAACTGGCAGCGGTCTGGATGCGGATACGGTTGACGGAGTACACATTTCCAACATACAGACACCTAAAGTGACTGGTGACGATGGTTCCGCAATATCACTCTCCAGTGGGTTCGATGTAAATAACCTTAAGACTACTGGGTTTTACCGTGGCGATGCAACCAATAATCGGCCTCCAGTATCTCCAGGAAATCCGGCTGCATGGTTTTTTTATCAAGTAATTACCCACGATCCATCGTGGATAACCCAAGTGGCCTATGAGTATGGTACTACTATGATTTATAACCGGACATGTTCTGGAGGAGTATGGGGGGAGTGGAATCCAATGAGGGGTGGAACATACGTAGCGAGTAATACTGTCCGAGAGCAAAACTTAACGGAGTACTCAAATATTTACAGAAGCAGTGCTTTTGGATTGTTGGTTTATAAATTCGTACCCCGCTTTACCGGAGAGGTTGTTATCGCCGGGGAAGTCAGGGGAGCAGGAACCTCGACGGATAGTGATGACAATACTATTTATAATTACGGTGGATTCCGTGTGTGGGCGCCCAGGAGCAAAAGTCAATTCATAAGCGATGGTTATGGAGGGTATGGGGGTTCCATGGAATCACCAGCATATGGGCTCGGGCTGTTCGATTATCGAACTCCATTGGGTACTTATATAGCCTATGGTCAAGCTTACCAAGGAGAATATGGGCATGTGACATTCCCATATACTGTACTTGGAACAGTACAGACGATTAACACTTCTTATACTTACGGAGAATTGACCATAAGTGTACAAAGTGGGGTTCCGATTTATGTCTTTACTACTTGCCCCAACGGAGGCGCGAACTGTGCCTTAAGAAATATGCAGATAAAATATAATATTATCTAAGGAGGGATTTCTCCATGATTGCTGTTCTCTACGATTATTCGGGGTACGTGATCGGAACCAATGAGTACCTTACCGAGGAGGATGAAATTCAGCTTCCACATTTCTTTGTGGACAAATTACCACCTGAGCTGGAAAACATTCCTGAGAATCACCGGGTAAAGATTAATCCCCGTACCCAAGATATTACCTATGAAGCAATGCCTACTGTCTCTGATCCCACACCAACTGCGGCCAAACTTATAGCCCAAATGGTAGCGGAAAACATCGAAGTAGCCCTAGAACTAGCCCAAAACAAAAATAAATTTGACCAAATGGAGCAGGCCAATGCGGACCTGCTTTTTGTTTTAGTCGATAAGGGGGTACTTTAGATGGATTGGTTTACCTTGATAAAACGTTATTATGATACCGGACGATACAAGAAGGAGCAGTTACAGGTGTTTGTCACCGCTGGCAAGATTACAGCAGCGCAGGCAAAAGAGATTCTGGGAGAGTAAAGTGGTAAGTCCCTGGTGATAAGCCGGGGACTTATTATATGCATAGATAGGTAAAGAGAGAAAGTAACTAGATAATAGGTTGCCACCCAAACTAAGCTTTTACTATTGCTGACTTAGGCATCGAAGTCATCCATTTTGGAGTTGATTAATGTGCTGTTCAGTAAATGTGGAGCAGATGCATAGGAGTAATTAGTGTACCAATCTAGTTGCTATGTTTCCTTTAGGCTGGTGTGTGAGAGTTTTTGTAACATACATTGGTGCTTAAAGGATTGAAAGGAGATGTACAAACAAATATGACACAAAAAGACTGTCCCATGGCGTCGGCGCCGTGTGAGGAGCTGAAGGATACGGTCAAGGAGATGACCGAGGTCCGGTTGCAACTGCGGGAGGTGGTGACGCTGATGCGGGAGCTGACGGATCATTCCCGGCGGCTGGAGGTGCTGGAGAAGCTGGTGACGGACACCTCCAACGCCTCACGCTCCGCTCATCACCGCCTGAATGATATGCAGGCCGCCCAGCGCTGGCTGATCGGGCTAACGGTCACTATGGTGGGCACCGGCATTGCCAGCGCCACCTTATTAATTAAACTGATGGGCGGCTAATCACAGCCGTCCTCCAAGGAGGATATATCATTATGGACAACATTATCGAAATCGCCCAACCTTATCTGGAAACCATCGCAACCGCCATTATTAGCCTTTTGGCCATGCTCATTTTGGCCCTGATCGCTCGACTCCGCGTCAAGGTGGAGGCATGGCTCTCCGCAAGGACAAGCGCCGCCCAGCGGGAACTGCTGCATAAGCTGGCGGGGGAAGCTTACGCTTGGGTGGAGCATCAATATGCTACGGAGGACGGAAACCATAAGCTTAACGAGGCGGTGCGCTACGTGCTCGACCGGCTGCGACTGGACAAGATTGGTCTGTCGGCAGAGGATGTAACCGCCGCCGTCCAAAAAGCCTGGCAGGAGCTGGACGTGAAGAACCGGGGGGCTGCTTAAGATGGCAAAAGGCTTTGATACCGCCACCCGGTTAACAGCCGAGAAAGCCCAGGCGTTTGCCGCACAGGGTTTTATTTTTGTGGGGAGGTATCTGGATCATCCAACCAGCTGGAAGGCGCTTTCGGCCGTGGAGGCCAAGGATATTTCCGAGGCGGGGTTGCACATGGTCTCCCTGTACGAGCGCACGGCCAACCGCTCCAGGGAAGGTGCTATCGCGGGGCAAGCTGACGGCAAACAAGCGTTGACCTACGCCAAACAAGTTGGCCAGCCGGAGGGCAGCGCCATTTATGCAGCGGTGGATTATGATGCGCAGGCAGCGGACTATGACCGGATTGAAGCTTATATGCGGGCATTTGATGCGGAGATCAACGGGTATGAGTTGGGCATCTACGGCTCTTATGCGGTTTGCAAAGCGATGTACCAACGCGGGGTCACCCAAAAGCTGATGCAAACCTATGCCTGGAGCCGCGGGCAGGTATTCCCGCAAAACAGCATCTACCAATATGAAAATGACATCTCCGTCAACGGCATCGGCATTGATCGCTGTGAGTCCAACGGGGATGCTGGAGGGTGGCGAGTAGGGATGGCGGTTAAACCAGCAGCGCCGCAGCTTAGTAAAGAGGTGGCGGCCAATATTATCGACAGCTTTCTAAAAAAGCACTGGACCGAATGTGAGAAGGAACGGGTCAAGGCGGAGCAAGAGGGACGTTCCGCAGACGCGGAGGCGTGGAAGGGGCTGCGGGATTGGCAGCATCATCTGGCGAATGAACTGAGAGCTGCTTCAGGGATATTAATCGAGTAAAAATATGTTTATTCACCAAAATTCAACAATTTTTTCTATTTTTTAAGAGGAGTTCCTCCAATGAGCGCGAACCATTATTTGTTAACGGCTTCCAAGGCTGTTAATCAGACAAGGGAATACACATAGGAGGGATGGATTGTGAAGAGGTGGAGACAAACTGGAAGAACAGTATTACTGGCTGGATGCATTCTGCTGGCAATGAGCGAGGGAGCATCTGCTGAGGTAGGGCTTAAGCTAACCTTGAACGGAAGAGAGCTAACGGTTGAGCCTGCTCCGGTAAATCAGGAAGGGACCATATTGGTTCCACTTCGGCTGATCTTTGAGGAGATGGGGGCAACGGTGAATTACGATCCCGATACCGGTTTGATCACCGGAGCCAGAGGAGTCGATTCTGTAGAGCTGAAGGTAGGCTCATTCCAGGCCAAGCGCAATGGAGGGGATATGTCCTTGGAGCAGGCTCCCGTGCTGATTGGGGAAAAAACGTATGTCCCGGCAAGGTTTGTAGCAGAGGCTTTCGGCGCAGAGGTAAGCTGGGACGGAGCAGCTTCGACAGTGCATGTGGTTTCGGCTGACCGGACCTTGGAGCATACAGAGGAGCTAGGGGCGTTGAATGACCGGAAAAAGCCTACGCATTTGGCCCATCAAGGGAATGCCCGATTGCTTTGGTATTGGCAGGACGAGAGTCCGCACAATCATTTCTCCGGATACGCAGGTGAAGACGGAAACCTGTATTTTCCCAGTCATAAAGAAGTATTGACCTTGAGCCGTGAGGGCAAACTGCTGGGTCGCAAGCCTCTGGATACGGACCGGCTGGAAATGGCTACAACTATTCGGACCAGCAATGGCTTTAAGATCTCCATTAAAAACGGAGACAAAACCTACAGCTGGACAGATATTCCACTACCTGAAGATTCAAATTCGTCTTTCCCGTTCCCAAACAATAAGGATTATTCCTTTGTCTATGCACTCCTTGACCGGGAAAACAACCTGATTCTTGTAGATAAAGAGGGTTTGGCTGCATATGCTCCCGATGGCCGACGGCTATGGGGGCGTAAGGAATGGACTGATCCCTCCGGTAGAACGGTTTCCGCAAAGGACAGGCTGTGGGGAGGAGCGGTGGATAGCCAGAATAATTTTTACCTGACGTATGCCCAGAACTTTGTGGTTTTGAATAGCGCGGGAGAATTGCAGTTTGCCAAAAAAGGCCTGATGCGTTCCAGCATTATGGAGGATGGCACCATTCTAACTTCAGGCTCCGCATTCCGGGTGAGGGATGGAAAGCCTGTCCCGGTTGGACAGTCTTATTCAAACGGGGGGCGGGGTTACGAATCCAAGGAGGGAGAAAATACCGTCAGCAGGGCTGATCCTAATACAGGAGCTGTACAATGGACGTATACCTTGCCTGAGCAGGAACTGAATATGGGCTATTCCCTGTTTAACTCTACCTTGACCAGCGACAAGGCGGGTAATATGTACATTTCTACTACCGGCGGAAGCCTGCATAGTCTGGATCAGGAGGGGAATCTGCGCTTTATTTTGCAGGTAGACAACAAAACGATTTCAAGTGCGGAGGTCATTCCTTTATCCGCGTCCGAGTGTGTAGTTGTGGTGAACAATGCAATACTGTTTTTGAAAATGGAGTAGTAGAGCATATCCGAAAGCCAACCTGCCCAGAACAAAAAGCCGCATGACCCAACAGTCATGCGGCTTCCTACATATTTTACGCATTACGCGCTGCCGCTTTACGCTCTGCCGCTTCACACCCTGCGGCGCCAGCCTACCCCTCGATGCGTACCGCTTGGGCTTGCGCCTTCAGGCACAGCTCCGCGGCCATAAAGGCATGCTCTTGCGTCATGGCTTTTTCGGTGCGGTTCAGGCAGTCGAGGATCAGCTCGCCGAAGAAGGGATACCCCACTTGACCGTCCACATGGAAGTGGTACTCGCCCTCGCCATTGACCAGATACACGTGGTTGCTGGATTTGTCCCGGGCGATGTCGATATATTTGCGGAGCTCGATGTAACCCTCGGTGCCCAGGATCAGAGTCCGGCCATCACCCCAGGTGCCAAGGCCATTAGGGGTCAGCCAGTCCACCCGGAAATATTGGGTTGCGCCGTTATCCCCCAGGAGAGTCGCGTCGCCGAAGTCCTCCAGCTCGGGGTAATCCGGTGCGTTATAATTGGCCACCTTGCTGTGCAGGACCTGGGCGCTTTTGCAGCCGGCATAGAACAGGAACTGCTCTACCTGATGGCTTCCGATATCGCAGAGGATGCCGCCGTATTGCTCCTTCTTGAAGAACCAGTCCGGCCGGGAGGGGGCATTCAACCGGTGCGGGCCAAAGCCGGTCACCTGAACCACACGTCCGATAGCGCCCTGCTCGATGAGCTGTCCGGCATAAACCGCCGATTCCACGTGAAGCCGTTCGCTGTAGTACACCATATATTTCCGGCCGGTTTCCTTTACCTTGGCGCGAGCCGCTTCCAGCTGCTCCAGCGTGGTGAAGGGAGCCTTGTCCGTAAAATAGTCCTTGCCCGCATCCATCGCCCGCAAGCCAAGAGGTCCGCGTTCAGAGGTGATGGCGGCGCCTGCGATCAGGTGCACCTCCGGATCGGCCAAAACCTCCTCCTCAGTGGAGGCAATACGTACCTGCGAATAGGTCTTGGCGAAGGCTGCTGCCTTGGCCGGGTCACGGTCATACACCCACTTCAGGGTGGCACCCGCTTCCAGCAGGCCGTTTACCATTCCATAGATATGCCCATGGTCTAATGCAACCGCCGCGATTACAAATTCTCCCGCTTTAACCACCGGATTGGGTTTTCCCTTAGGCGCGTAATTCATTCCGTCACTCTTTTGCATGATGTGGTTTCCTCCTCATGGCTCATTATATTGCAGCCGCTTCCAATACTAAGCCAGCTTCAACACTGGTTTGGGATGGAAGCGCTTTTTTACATACCTAACGGAAACTTCGAACTTATGTTTTCGGAGACGTTGCCCCTTATAAAAGAATAGCCCAAGCCGGACAATAATTGTGATTCCCCATAGTTGAAAAAATAACACCAGATTGCGGTTATTAACTCTCACTGTGATATAGTAGAGATAGCCCGCTGCGGCGGTAGATGCTTACGAAGTGACGTTTGCTCCACAAACACTCACGATGAACCACGGGAGGATAAACCCATGTCATATATGGTGGGCCACTTCAGCGGGGAGCCCTTGCAGTTTGCCTATAAGCGCAAGAGTGTGAATTACGAGCATAAGGAAACCTTCCATTCCCATCTGGGCATGGAGTTTCTGTGGATCCACCAGGGCAAAGGCACCATGATCGTTAATAACAACAGCTACCCCATCAAGCCGGGTATGCTGTGTATGTTCCAGCCCTACCAGCTTCACCATCTGAGCCTGGATTATTCAGATAACCAATCCTTTGAGCGGTCCGTGGTCACCTTCGAGCCAACCCGGTTCGACAGTTATTTTCAAAAATGGCCGGCCTTACACAGCTTCTTCCAGTTTATCCACTTGGGTAAGCTTCCTTTTCCCTGCCTGTACGGGGTGGACGGCGGGGATGATTTGGAGCAGCTGTTCATCGATATGCAGGAGAGGCTGCCGTCTCTTCCCGGGAAGGACCGGAATGAGGAAACCTCCTTGTTTCTGGTCATCTTCTTCCGCAAGCTGAAGCAATTATGGGACAAGCAGGAGCTGCTGGATACGGATATGGACAGCCGCAGGAAAAACCATCAGGTGGAGCATGTTCTAAGCTGGATTGAGGCCAATTTTACTGCTCCGTACAGCCTGGAGGAAATGGCCCAGGCCTTGCATTTGTCACCCTACCATATCGCCCATTTGTTTAAGGCTGCAACCGGCATCACCATCTCGGATTATATCGCCACCCGCCGGATTCATCAGGCGGTCCACCTGCTGACCACCACCCACAAGCCGGTTTCTTTGATCGCGGAGGAGATCGGGCTGATGAACGGCTCTTATTTCTGCAGGCTTTTCAAAGCCCATATGGGGACCACTCCCTACCAATACCGCAAAAAATGGATCAAGCAATAGGCCGCTCTGCGGGATTGTTTGACCCTTCACCACAGCGGGTAAAAACGCCTATCCCAACATGAGGAGGCGGATGGCCATGGAGCCCGTGAATGACCGCGAGATCAAGGAAACGCGCATTGAAAAAAAGACGGACAACAGCGAAGTCATGTCGACCTTTATCAAGTATGCGGCGTATCTGATTATTTTCTTCGGTGTGTTGTATTTCCTGGTCCGGTATGTGTTCCCTATGTTCTAGGCTGTGTTTGCAAAAGAAGCATAGAGCATATGCATCCGGTGAATCAGCGGGGCAGCGGTGTGCAATCCGGCACACAGCGGCTCCGCTTTTTGCATTTACGCGGCGGCAGGCAGCGTCATCGAGATAACCGCGCCTCCTTCGGGGCAATTGCCGGCCTCAATCATTCCCCCGCAGCCCTCCACAATCGCCCGGGAGATGGCAAGCCCCAGCCCGGAATCCCCATCCTTGCCCTTCACGAAACGGTGGAACAGCATAGGCAAGAGCTCCTCCGGGAACCCGCAGCCGTCATCGGTCACCGACAGCCGCACCTCATCCTCTGCAACGTTTACCCTGATCACAATACCCGTCCTCGCATAACGCACGGCATTGGCAGACACATTCAGCAGCGCCTGCAAGAGCTTGTCCCGGTCGGCCCGGATGACGGGAGGACCTTCTTCGGGCAGCATTACCCGCACAGACAATCCCTTGGAATCCAGCATGGGATTGATCCGCTCCACAGCCTCCTCGATTAGTTCCGCCAGCGGAACCGGCACTACCCGGAACAGCTCCTCCGCACTGTCCAGCTTGGCCAGCAGCGTCATCTCCATCACCAGCTTTTTCACCCGGCCGCATTCACTGACAATGATGTCCAATCCCCGTTCCACTTGTTTTCCTTCAAAAAGCCCGTCCCGGATTCCCTCCGCATAGCCGGAAATAGACATCAGAGGGGTTTTCAGCTCATGGGAGGCGTTCTGGAAAAATTCCTTTTGCACCCGGATAAACCGGTTCAGCTCCCCGGCCATTTCGTATACGGCTTTGGCTACAGCTCCGATCTCCCCGCCGCCGCGGACCAGCCGCACCTGGGCGAACCGCCTTTCCTTCACCTTCTCCAGCTCCTCCTTCAGCAGCATCAGAGGGCGGATCAGCTTTCTTGTAAAAAGGAGGCTGAGCGCCGCCATGACCACTCCCCCGGCTGCGAAAATGATCAGAAATCTGCGCAGCAGCTCCTGCTCAATGGCCTTAATCCGGCTCACCGGTGTCAGCAGGGTCAGGGTCCCGGCGGGAAGAGCCTCCACCCGGGAAACATAGGCCGTATCGGTGCCGTTCCAGATCTTTTCCAAATTCACAGAGGGGGGGATTAAGGTGGAAGGGGAAATACCCACTGCAGGAGTCAACGGCGCAGCAGATTCCTCCCATAGGTTGGCGGTAACCACATTGCCCTCCTTGTCGGTCAGAATAGCTCTGACCTCGGAATAAGGGATGCTGATGCTCATGGGAACGCCAGTAGGACTGACATTCCCGGATACCTCGAAGGAGGAGACGGATATGCGGAGGCTCCCGTCCTCGTCTGCAGGGGCAAGGGTGGGGCCTGCAGAATCGCCTTGGTTTTGCATAGGAGCGGGTAAGGTTTCGGAAGCCTCATTCTGAACTCCAGATACGGCAGCCACCCCCAGCTTGGCGGTCATGGCGGCGCCCATGGTTTTGAGATCCTCCTTTTGCGCCCCGATAAAATGATCCATCAGCACAAAATGAATGACGGCTCCGGTTACCGACAGCACCAGAATCAGCGATATGGCAAAGGCAAGATTAATCTGATAGACCAGCTTCAAGCTGCTCAGCCTCCCCGATGCGGAATCTGTACCCATGACCCCAAATGGCCTCGATGGGCAGCTCCGGCATTTTTTTGCGCACCCGTTTGATCAGATGGTCTACGGCACGGTCACTGCCGAAATAATCGTCGCCCCACACCAGCGTCAGCAGCTCCTCCCGGGTAAACGCCCGGTTGGGATGCAGCGCCAGCACATGCAGCAGCTCGAATTCCTTCATCGTTAGCTCCACTTCCTGCTGGTTCCAAAAGATTCTGCGTTCCTCCGGCAGCACATGCAGAGCTCCCCAGACCAAACGCTGTGAAGCGGCGGGCGGCCCCCCAGCGGACTGTAAACCCGGGCTGTTCTCTTGCGTTCGGTACCAGCGGTGGAGGAGCCGCTTGATCCTTGCGGTAAGCTCCCGGAGGCTGAAGGGTTTGGTCAGGTAATCGTCGCTGCCCAGCTCCAGTCCCAGCACCTTGTCCACCTCGTGGTCCCGGGCGGAAATCATGATGATCGGCACCTCGGCCTCCCGGCGGATCAATTGGCAAAAGGCGTAGCCGTCCATACCCGGCAGCATGATGTCCAGCACCCACAGGTCCGGCGGGTCCCTCCGCCACAGCTCGAGAGCCTCCTCCGCCGAAGCCAGTCCGGCTGTCCGGTATTGCTCCTTCTTCAGGCACGCCTCCACCAGCTCCCGGATATGGGTATCGTCATCTACAACAGCAATATAAAAAGGACGGTTCATCGTCACAGCTCCCGTTCGTAAGGTTGGTTCCATTATAACAAGCCGCAGGGTTGGCGGACGGCCTGCCATTGTTTTTCCACAAATTCACCAATCTCCTGCCATGGTCCCTCGGTAGACTGGGGATGTTAGACAAACCAGACGAAGGAGATGTTCAACCATGTCATTACCTATTATTTTGGCCAAAAGTTTGCTGTCCCTCACGCTGTTATCCGCTGTCGCTCCGGCAGGAGGAGGCGGTGCCGGATCTACCGATGGAGTGAAGGATAGCGGAGGTGTGTCTGCCGGGAACGTTCAAGTGACCCGTGCGGTAGCCGCTTATGACGGGACAAATGTGACGTCATTTGCTCTTGCCTCGATTCCCGATCCTCTGGAGCTGGCCAAAACCTATGCCCCGGAAACAGTGGAGGAATGGACTCGCACATTGGAGCAATACAAGGAAAAAGGCAAAGCCCAGACGTACAGCGTACACCTGACGTCACCCACGGAGGGAGGAGAGGATGTAACAACGCTCCCGGTGGAGATTGCGGTCCGGGCCATGCCGGCATTAAGAGTTGATGGGGAAACGGAGGCCGTTCCGGATGAAGCTGCCCCGAAGCCCTTGTCCGTGGATATCCGGCGGGCTGTGGTGGTGGAGGATGAGCAATTGGAGGGTGTGGATTCTGCCGCCGTTTCCCCTGTGTTGAAGGTGTTTCCCCTGGACGAAGGGATTGTGAAGGCACAGACTGCTGTGGCCCAAGCACTGGAAGCCGGGGAAAATGGTGAAATCCGCACCGCACTTCATGATTTGTTGACAGCGTACCAAGCGTTTTTGGCAGAAAAATAATGTTCGGGCAGGTTCTTCATTGCCGCTCTTTGCTCTTACGGGCAGGGGGCGGTTTTTTTGTTGAATGGAAGGGGTTGACATCTAAATTAAAAATGTCATAATGAATATATCAATATTATGATATTAAAAGGATGGAATGAACATGGAACCTCTAAACCGTGAAGGAATGGAAGACGAGAACGTGGATGAACATGCCGGCAATTACACCTCGGCCAGCTACCGGACCCCTGACGGAGCTCCGGCGGATATTGTGATTTTCACCATCTCCTCCCGGGAAAAGGATACGGCCAAAAAAGCGCTGCCCGTGCAGGAGCTTCAGGTGCTGATGATCCGCCGCAAGAAATGGCCTCATGAAGGGCAATGGGCCTTGCCGGGGGGCTTTTGCATGGAGAAGGAAAGCATGTATGAATGCGCCCTCCGGGAGCTTCAGGAGGAAACCGGCGTCGCGGATGTCCACATGGAGTATTTCAATGTATACAGCAAACCGGGCAGGGATCCGCGGGGCTGGATGATTTCCCATGCGTTTTTTGCGCTGGTGCAGGAGGAGGCCCTGGCTAACCGGCAGGCGGCTTCCGATGCGGAGGATGTTCGGCTGATGACCGTCCGGGAGGCATTGGCGATGGAGCTGGCTTTTGACCACAGGGAGATCCTGGAGGATGCGCTCGGCAAGGTGAAGGAGAAGATGCTGACCACCACCATCGCCCGGGAGTTCCTGCCCGAGGAGTTTACCTTAAGTGAGCTGTACCAGGTGATCCAGGCGGTGGTGCCGGAGTTCGAGGAGCCTAATTTTATCCGCAAAATTACCTCCACCAAAAGCCGCCAGGGGATTCTGGAGGAGGCAACCGATGAGGAGGGGCGTCTCCGTTATTCCAGCCGTTATTCCCAACGGGCGGCGAAGCTGTACCGGTTTACGAATTTGACGCCGCAGCTGTCCATCTATAGCTAAGATTAACAAAACTCCCGAAACCACGGAGATTTTGGCAACAAAAGCGGATACTTATTTCCTCGCAGCTCCTGAGTTGGGGCACATTGCACAAAAAGGAGGCGGAACATATGAGTGAGCTGCTGCTGAACCAAAGCGGAAGCCTGCTGGACAAAATAAAGGGCGGGCTGTTCGGTGTGGCCGCCGGGGATGCGCTGGGCGGGACGACGGAGTTTATGAGTGTTGCCCAGGTGAAGGCAACTTACGGCTTTCTGACGGAGATCATCGGCGGGGGCGTGTGGGGACTGGCACCGGGTGAGGTGACGGATGACACCATGATGACCCTCTGTGTGGCGGAGGGGATTCTGGAGAATCCGGCGGAGCCTATGGGAACCATCGGCCGCCTGTTCCGGGAGTGGTATGCGGGCGGGCCCAAGGATGTGGGCAACATCATCCGGCAGGTGCTGGAGCGGTATGAGGGCAACTGGTATGAGGCGGCTTTTGTAGCGCATCTGGACTTGGGGCAAAGCGCGGGCAACGGCTCCCTGATGCGGTGTTTGCCTGCTGCATTGGCGTATGCCTCCTTGGAGCAGGTGGAACAGGTTTCCCGCCTCCAGTCGCGGATGACCCACTACGATGAACGCTGCGACGAAGCGTGTATTCTGTACAACCGGATGGCTTGGCGCCTTTTGCAGGGAGAGGAGCTGAAGGAGGTTGTCCGGCAGGTTGTGGCCGGGACGGACTATGCCGTTGGTTTGGGCACGGAGCCTTTGTGCTCGCCCAGCGGGTTTGTGGTCGACACCTTCCGCTGGGTGCTGTATCTGCTGCTGGACTCGGCCTCCTTCGCGAAAACCATCCAGCGGGCCGCCAATCTAGGCGGCGATTCGGACACCATCGGCGCCATTGCCGGAGGGCTGGCCGGCCTCTATTACGGGTATGCGGCCATTCCCGGAGAGTACCGTGAGGCCATCCTGATCAAGGGTCGGCTGTCCGCCGCCGCGGAAGCCCTGTACCTGCTGCGGCAGGGCGGAGCGGGAGTGGAAGGAGCAGGAGTGTGATTCAAATGCTACAGCAGCGGCCAGATGGGGAGTGGCGTGCTGATGCGCAAACCATTTCTCGGCTGTCTCCAATGCATCCCGGCCCCCCGACAGCCCAACCACTGCCTCTATTACATCCCGTCGTCTAACGGACACAGGGGATCTTATTCCGCGAAAACAGCTGGTTTACTGGGACTAACGGACACAGAGGACGCTATTTGGGTGGAAAACGGGAGAATGGGGCACGGGGCAAGCAAATAGCAGCGCTCCAGTCCGTTAGAATTTGAAGCGGGCGCTTTTGGGAGGAATAACGCCTCTGGTGTCCGTTAGGTTCGCACCGTGCCTTCATCGAGGATAAGTTTGGAGTCTGCAGGTAAGACGCCGCATCACGCAATACCCTTCCCACGAGAAAAAACGCCTGCAAGGCAGGCCGGTCCACGCATGATGCATGGGTCAGGCCGCCTGCAGGCGTTTATTGGTTACTGCTTTGAAGATCAAGAGGGATCCTGCTTCTTTAGGGGCAGAAGAACCGTGATCCGGTGGGGCATATGGTCGTCCGCCAGGTCCAGGTAAGCCTCCGGCCCCGCCTGCAGCAGAGTATACCTGCTGCCTCCAGCCGGCTGCTCCCTGCTGAAGACCAAGGTGTACACGGTGCTGCCGAACCGATAGTCCACCTGGAAGCCCGGCCAGGCGTCGGGGACACAAGGGTCGAGCCACAGTCTGTCGCCCCGGCGGCGGATGCCGAGGATCCACTCCAGGCCTACCTGGTACATCCATCCCGCGGCGCCGGTATACCAGGTCCAGCCCGCGTGGCCCCGGTGGGGCTCGGAGGTGTAGACATCGGCGGCCATCACATATGGCTCGCCGGTGTACTGCCGGACCTCCTGATCGGTCCGGGTATGGTTCACCGGGTTTAGCAGATGGAACAGCTCAACCGCTTTGTCCGCCTGTCCCAGCTTGCTCCAGGCGGCGATGCTCCAGATGACCCCGTGGGTATACTGGGCCCCATTCTCCCGGATACCCGGGGGATAACCCTGGATGTAGCCGGGGCTGGGATCGGTTTTGTCGAAGGCGGGGGTCAAGAGACGCGCCAGGGCCAGCTCCCGGTCCACCAGCTCCCGGTCGAAGGACCGCATAGCCTGCCAGGCCCGATCGTCCGGAGCTCCGCCGGAGAGCACCGACCAGGATTGGGCGATGGCATCGATCCGGCATTCATCATTGCGGATGGAGCCCAGCCAGGTGCCGGAGTCCGTAAAGGCCCTGCGGTACCATTGGCCGTCCCAGGCGTGGGCATTAGCCGCCTGGAACAGGCTTTCCCGCTGCTCCCGGTAACGGTCCACCCGCTCCGTTTCCCCGCGCTCTCCGCAGATTCCTTCGAAGCGCTCGAGGATTTCCCCCAGAAACCAAGCCAGCCATACGCTTTCACCCCGGCCCTTGTCGCCGGCCAGATTCAGCCCGTCGTTCCAGTCGCCTACGCCGATCAGGGGCAGACCATGCTCGCCGATGCGCGACAGGGCTTTTTCGATCGCCTGAAGGCAGTGCTCATAGATGGTGCCTGTCCGTCCGGAAAGAACCGTCGGCTCATACCGCTCGTGCTCCCCTTCTTTCAGGGGCTCGCTCACCAGATAAGGGGCGGTTTCCTCCCAAAGAGTCCGGTCCCCCGTATGCTCCGTGTAGCGGGAGGCCACATAAGGCAGCCACAGCAGGTCGTCGGAGAACAGGGTGCGGATGCCCCGCTCCGTCTCCTCATGCCACCAGTGCTGCACATCACCCTCCTCATATTGGTGGGCGGCGTGGAGCAGCACTTGCCGCCGGGCGAATTCCGGCGCCGTATGCAGCAGCGCCAGCGTATCCTGCAGCTGGTCCCGGTATCCGAAGGCGCCGCCGGCTTGGAAGAAGCCGCTGCGGGCCCAAATCCGGCAGGCCAGCGTCTGATACAGCAGCCAGCCGTTCAAAAGCAGGTCCATCTCCCGGGCGGGAGTGGTTACCTTCACCTGATGCAGCATGGTATTCCAATACTGCTCCATCTCTGCCCAGGCCGCATCGCACTTGGCTCCGTCAGCGTATAGGCGGGCCAATGCCGCCGCTTCCGTTTCGGAGGAGGTGCAGCCCAAAAGAATCAGAACCTCCCGTTCTTCGCCGGGGAGGAGGATCAGCTCCTGGCGGATGGCGCCGCAGGAGGCGGCTTGGACGCCGGTCCGGTTGGACAGCCGGTTTCCTGCCATCCCGGCGGGAGCCTCCATACTGCCGTTGCGGCCGACAAATTCCAGCTGATCCGAGGTCCAGCTTTGGCCGCTGCCTCCATTCCTGCTTTCATCTTCATCTCCCGCACTGCCGCCCAGGCCCGCTGTCTCCCGGCGCTCTCCGCCTTCAGGGAAAATTCCCAGGAATGCAGTAGCCTCCCGGAAATGCTCCTGGTACGTATTCTGCGCCGTCATAATCGAAGCCGCTTCATCCCGGCGAACCACAATATGCGGTGCCGTTTGCTGCCGTCCTACCCCCAAAACCCACTCCGCATAGTACGCCAGCGACAGCCGCCGTTGCCGGGAGGAGGTGTTGGAAAGACGCAAACGCATGATTTTCACCGGGTCCTTCACCGGGACAAACAAGGTTAATTCATGGCGGATGCCTTCCCGCTCATGTCGGAATACGGAGTAGCCTTGTCCGTGGACAACGGTATACGGTTCAAGATGTTTGCCGGGGGAAGGGGTAAGGGTCCACAAAAGACCGGATTCCTCATCCTTCAAATATCCCTGCTCCCCGGGCGGATCCAGCACCGGGTCGTTGGACCAGGGGGTCAGCTTGCACTCCCGGCTGTTGCGCCAGAAGGTATAGCCCGTACCCAGCTCCGTAACAAGGGCCCCAAAGCCGGGGTTCGCCAGAACATTGGTCCAGGGCCCCGGCAGATGGCGGCCGTCCGCTATGGTAAGCCGGTATTCCCGGCCGTCCGGTGTAAAACCACCCCAGCCGTTAAAGAACAGAAGCTCCTTGGAGTCCGCCGCTGCCAATGGAGGCAGAGTGCTCCTCCCTGCAGCGTGCCCCGCACCCGGGGTGATTCCCAGCCCAGTCGCTCCGGCCATTCCCGCCGGAGCGACAGAGAAACGGGTCGTCCCGGGCTGAGCGTGAGCCGTGTGAATAGGAGTCCTTACTCCTCCAGTACCGTCCAGATTCGCTTGTTTTCCTCTGGCCTCCTCTTGTCCTGTCCACGCTGCTTCCGTTCCATCAGACCTCAACACTCTGGATCCATCCAACCCATCCGGAGTCGTCCCTGCTCTTCCTTTTTCCATCCCCGGCCCCAGTGCTGCCGGCATCCGGCTGTCTACGGCAGGTGTCCCTTCCACACTGCCGCCGCCTGTCTTGACCAGCGCCAGCGCCGGACTGTCGCCGCGCAGGGTACGCAGCTGGGAGGCCAGGCTGGCCCCGCCGGCCTGGAGATTGACCCTTGCCGCCGCCAGCAGCAGCAGTCTCTCCTCCTCCGCCAGACGGTGCACAGGAATGACATGGATGCCCGAGACACCGTGCCCGAAGCGGTCCACACCATGCTCCGCCGCCCGCTGCAGCGCCTCCTGCAGGTCTTGCTGGTAGCCGTCCCGGGACAGGTTCAGGATCACCAAATCGTAAACTAGCCCCAGCCGGCGGGCGTATTCATGGCCGGTGAGCAGCTTGATCACAAAGGGCAGCTGGCTCTTATCGCCGATCTGCACCACCATAATCGGACGGTCGCCCGAAATTCCGAAGGACCACAGACCCGACTGCCCCTTCACATTGGCGGCAACCGCCTCCCGGCGGTCCTTGCGCAGCGGCGGAGTATAGAGCGCAAGCCCCGCCAGCCGCTGGAACATGGCGGCTTCCCGCCCGTCCAGCTGCAGGCTGCGCAGCTCGATCCGGCTGCGGTTCCACGCCAGCCGGAACGCCCGGTCCGCCTGCTGGTCGCAGGCCAGACGGGCTGCGGCCTCCACCGCATCCTGCCGCTCATCCGCCACAGCCGTCACCGCATACAGCACCGCTTTTTCTCCCGGACCCAGCTCCACTCTGCGCCGCATGATGAAGGCGGGGTCCGCTACCGAGCCGGTTTTGGCCTTCAGCCGGCTTTTGGCGTTTTGGGGCTCCGCCAGGGTATACCCCCGGCCCACAAAGGCCGCCCGGTCCGTCTCAAACTCCACCGGTCCCAGAGATTGCCCGTCTGACGCCAGCAGGTGGGCGGACCAGAGAGAACGGTCCTTCACCGTACGCGGACGCCTGCCTGCTACGAGGCAGCCGCTGTCTTCATCGTAAGCAGTGCGGACAAACAGCTTGCTGAAGGCGGGATGGGCATCATCCGCAATGGGACTGGACATGGCCAGCTCCATGAAGGTGGTGACCTCCAGCACCTTTTTCTCGTCGCTGTGGTTGACCAGGGTAATCCGCCGCACCTCCGCATCCGCCTCTGGAGAGACAGCAATCTCCATCTTGGTTTCCACCAGTCCGTCCCGGCGCTGGAAAACCGCCTTATCCAGCTCGAAGCGGATCAGCGATTCGTCAGGCTTCACCCGGGCAGGCTGATAAGAGGCTGACCACAGCTTGTCCTCACCCACATCCCAAATATAGATCCCGCTGACCCAGGAGTCCCGCACCGGCTCCTCCCGCCAGCGGGTGACGGACAGGCCGTCCCAGCTGCTGTAGCCTGCACCGCTGGCCGTGACCATCGTCATGAAGCGGCCGTTGGAGAGCAGGCAGACCTCCGGTACGGCGGTATGGGGGGAGCGGAACTCCCGGACGGAGGCGGTATCCGCAGGCTGTTTCTCCTGCCGGGGAGTGGACCGGTACATCTCCGGATGGCGGATCCATTTGGGCCTCGACGGAATCCGTTCCTGCAGCAAAAGCTCTGCCGCCTGGATCTCCTTGCTCTTGTGGAACCGGTCATACATGGTCCGGGGCAGCAGCAAATTGCCCAGAGTCAACAGACTCATACCCTGATGATGGGCCATAAAGCTGCGGATCACCATATGGCGGCTGCCTCCGGGCATCCGGCGGGGGGTGCAGTCGATGGCTTCATAAAAGCCGTATTTGCCCCGGGCGCCCCATTCCTCCATTTCGTGTAAAGCCGCAATTCCCCGGTCCCGGGAGAAGGGCAACGACATGACGGTGGCGTAGGGGGCCAGCACCAAATCCTGCTCCAGCCCGCGCTTGAAGCCCAGACCCGGAACCCCGAAGGCCCGGTACTGGTAGTTCATCTGATGATCGTAGGCGTAATAGCCGGATTCGGAAATCCCGAAGGGCACCTTGCGCTGCCGGGCATATTCGATCTGCCGGTCCACCACAGCCTGGTAGGTGCTGTCCCACAGGGTATCCCGGTAGGTTTTCATGAAAAGCCAAGGCATCAGATATTCGAACATGGTTCCCGACCAGGACAGCAAAAGCGGGCGGCTGCCCGATTTGGTCAACGTCCGGCCCAGCACATTCCAGTGGGATACGGGCACCTGGCCCATGGCAATAGCAACAAAGCTGGCCTGCCGGGCTTCAGAGGCCAGAAGATCATACAGCACATTGTCCCGTTTGCCCTCTTTGACATGGTACCCGAGGGAGAAGAGATTGGTCTTCCCGTCCAGAAGCGGGCGGAAGTTGGTAGACCGCGCCAACGATTCCATCCGCGCCGCCAGTCGTGTACCCCGGTTGCGTACCGTGGAACGGCGGCCGATATGGGGTGTCAGCTCCTGGGCAAAGGCCACCTGAAACTCATCCTTGCTCCGGGGCCTTCTTCTGTCCGGCACCAGGTCGTTCATACCCAGATGTCCGTCGGTTTCCATCCATTCCAAAAGCCCCTCCCGGGCGGCAATCAGGCAGACGGCCAGGTTGCCCGAATCCACAGTGGACACATACACCGGGTTCAGCGGAGCCAGGTTGGTGGTGTCGTACCAGTTGTACAGATGGCCCTCCCATTTCTCCATCCTCTCGATGGTGCCGATGGTCCGCTCCAGCCGTTCGATCATCCCCGGTGTGTCGATAAACCCGAAATCCCGGGCGGCCAGCACACAAGTGAGATACAGCCCGATATTCGTAGGGGAGGTGCGGTGGGCGACCCCTTTGTCCCCTTCCATCTGGACATTGTCGGGGGGCAGCCAGGAATCCTCTTCCGTCACATACGCCTCATAAAAGGCCCAAATATCTGCAGACAGCTTACGCAGCTCCTGCTCTTCATCCTTGCTGAAAACCACCTGGTCGGATTCCGCCTCGCGGTCCAGCCAACGTACCACCAGAGGTGCCAGGGCCCACAATATCACTCCGGCCAGACCGGCCAGCTGCAGCGCATCGATACTCCCCCAGATTCCGTCTGGAGGGAAAAAAGCCCAGCGTCTGCCTTGACCGGAGAAACCGCCGGAGCCCCAGCCCCCGCCTGCCGGAATCGTCCGGCCTGCAAACAATCCGAGGGCCAGCAGAGCGATGGCAACATAGCCGCCGGATAAGCCGGACAGCAGGGGCTGGCCTTTTTTGCCGCTTTGCCGCTCCACCTCGGACTGGCTTACCCATTCCAGCAGCCTGCGTTTGGACACGCTGATCCGGTAAAGGGTCCGCCCCACGGCATCCAGCAGCATGATGCTTTGGAACGGCAGCGTCACCAGCGCCAAGGCGCACTGGGCCAGAGTAAGGAGCAGCCCCTTGGGCCGGTAAACCAAGGTATGCGGTGTCAGCAGCTGGCGGACAAAAGGCGCACACAGCGTCAGCAGCACCAGCCCGTACCAGCGCCATGGGGAGCCCGGCAGCACCGGTACAGCCAGAATGGTGATAGCCAGCAGCACAGGCGCCAGCAGGCTGCGCCGCAAATTGTCCACGATCTGCCAGCGGGTCAGGGGCGTCAGGTCGGCGGCAATCCGCTCCCCGTCTGCATTCCGGGTATGGCGCTTCAGCCAGGGCAGCAGCTGCCAATCTCCACGCGTCCAGCGGTGCTGCCGTTTTTGATGGGACAGGAAGGTGGACGGGCAGTCGTCGATCAGCTCAATGTCCGAAAGAAAACCCGCCCGCAGAAAGCCGCCCTCCAGAAGGTCATGGCTCAGCACGCTGTTTTCCGGGAAAAGATGACTCAGAACCGTATGAAAGGCGTCCACGTCGAAAATTCCCTTGCCTGTAAAAATCCCCTGGCCCATAGCATCCTGATACGGATCTGACACGGCAAAAGCGTACGGATCCAGTCCCGGCTCAGACGACCAGATAGAGGCCAGCCGGGACTTCCGGGCGCTTTCGTAGGTCATGCCGATTCTCGGCTGGAGCACGCCGTGCCCCTCGACCACCCGGGTTCCGCCGGCATTCAGCCGGGGGCGGTTGTAGGGCAGATGCATGGCTCCGATCATCCGGCGTCCGGATTCAAGAGGCAGGCGGGTGTCCGCATCCAGTGTAATGACATAACGGATGCGGGAGAGCACAGAGCTGTCTCCCGCCACAGTACCAAAGCTGGTGTGGGCATCCCCTTTCAGCAGGCGGACGAATTCCACCAGCTTGCCGCGTTTGCGCTCCCAGCCCATCCAGACCTGCTCCGCATCATTCCATTGGCGGCTGCGGTGGAACAGGTGGAAGGTGGCTTCGGGATAACGGCTGTTCAGCTTTTCGATTTCACCGGTGGCCTGCTTCAGCACCTTTTCGTCCTGGGGCAGCCGCTCCTTGTCCGCATCGCGGAAGTCGCTCAATATGGCGAAGTGGATATTCGGATCCCGGTTAGCCAGATAATGAAGCTCCATCCGTTCGGCGGTGGCGGCGGCATCCTCGGGGGTGGACCAGATCACAGGAATCACCACCATGGTGGCAGCGTCCTCGGGTACCCCTTCGGAGAAATCGTAGCGCAAGAGCCGGTTGGGGGTTTTGACCCGCTCGATCAGCCAATGCAGGGCGGTAATGGCATATTCGCTGGCAGGCAGTGCTGCCAGCAGCACAACGGCGGTCCAGCCGCCAAGGGACAGATTCCCGGCGCTCACGCCGATCCAGAGGGACGCCAAGACCAGCGCCGCCGCAAAAGCCAGCACCAACAGCTGCATATACAGCATGGCAGCCCGGGTTTTGATCCCGGCTTCCGGCAGGGCCCCGGTTTTGCCGCATTGGCGGAGTGCCTTTTGCAGGGCTTTCAGCCCCCGCCCCTCTAAGAGATAATAGGCAGCGCAGCAGTCCCGGGAGAGCAAGCTGTTCCCGGTTCCAGCATCGGCCCCGGCTGCTTGGGCTGCTGCTGCTTCATGCTCCTTGGCGCGTAATCTCCCGTCAGCCAGCTCTACCGCCTTGGCCGCCACCAGATTCTCCGGCACCCGCATCCGCTTGGCCAGGGTGGCCGTGCGGCTGCGCAGGGTGTGGCGGCTGGCACTGTCCAGCCGGGGGTAATCTCCGGCCAGCTCCCGGCGGAGGGTGTTCTCTACCATGCTGATCTGCTCGAACAAGGGACTCCATTGGGTCCGGGAGAGATTCCGCAGGCTCACGATGACATTGCCTGTACTCACCTGATATTGCGCCTGCAGCTGATAATCATAAGAAAGAATGGAGTCCAAGCTTTCCGGTCCGTTGTCCAGCTTGCATACCAGCCATTCGCCGAGATGCGCCGAATCCTCCGCATGCTCCCGCAGATGGCGGACCAGCTGGACAATCACCGCACCCGACAGGGGCAGCTCCAGCCCGGCACCCTCCAAAGACTCCTTCAGCCGCTCCGGTGTCAGCTCTGACGGCGGAATATCCGCCAGCATCCTGTCCACCCGGGCGCATATATTGCGCCGCTCCTTCACCGGCTCCATCAGAGCGGCCAGCCGGCGGATCAGCTCTATTTTCATAAATATGGGCAGGGACCAGGCTTCGGCAATGGACAGCACGGAAACCTCCTGATACGCCTCCAGGTAAGCAACCAGCGTATCCTCCCCGTACAAGCCGTCAGTTTCCTCCAGATATGCCGCACAGATGGCGGATATCCGGCGTTCCCCGGCTTTGCCCACGGCTGGCAGGGTTTTGGCCGGTACGCCCAGGGTCTCCTCTTTTAAGCCCAGTATTTCCGCTTCAATAAATTCCGAATGGTCCAAAAGCCATTCCTCGGCTGGTTGTCCGCAGGCGCCTTGGTTCTCATGAAGCTCCCTGACAAAGGCCCTCAGCTCCCCGATGTCCCCTTCCAATTGCCTCCACAAGGCCTTCGGCGAAAGGCGGCGTTCGTGCGGGTCGTGCTCAAGTGCAAGCTTATGTGCATGGTCCCTTAGCTTATCCTCATTCCAACCCATACAAAACCTCCAACAACAAGAATGGCATAAAGTCACTTCATTACCATTCCACGATATGGAGATTTTTATGAGCTTTTTTTAGAAAATAAAGGCTGGAGCCTATCCTGAACAGCCTCTAATCTGTCCATGAACGCGGGTCCCGGACGTAATGTTCCTCCTCCAGGACGGCTTCGCGGAAGCCTGCCATTTGGCTGATCCGGCCGCTTACCGGCCTTTGACTGGCGGCCAGAATGATATTGCATTGTCTGCCGGAGGACGGCAGCACGTACGCGGCGGTGTGCTTGAAGACGCGGGTTAACGTGGTATGGATGGCATTGATATGGCGGTCGTTGGATTCCTTGCCGGCCAGGTTCAGGATGACCGCCCCTCCCGCAGCAAGCTTGGGTTCGGCCAGCCGGAAAAACTCCAGCGAGGTCAGATGCCGCGGTGTTCCCGCCGGGTTGAAGGCATCCACCAGGATAAAATCCAAGGAAGCGGCCGGTTCGGCCAGCAAAAGACGTCTGCCGTCCCCCGCGGCCACATTATCTGCTGTATAACCGAAGTATTCCCGGCTGATCCGGATCACCTCCTCGTCCAGCTCGGCCACCCGGAAGGTGCCGGCAGGGAAGTGGCGGGGGATGGTGCCAATTCCAAGCCCGATCATGAAGGCGCGGGTGAAGTCAGGCCGGTGGTGCTTCATCAGATGGATCATCGCCTGAGGATATTCAAACAGAACCCGCTCGGGCTGGTCCAAGTCCATGGCGCCCTGTACCGCGCTTTCGGAAAATTGGAGCAGCCGGAAACGGCCGTTTTGTCCGTAGAGACGGAAGGTATCGTATACGTATAGCTCCTGTTGGGGGCTTTGGGTGTGATGGATCAGCTGCATGTTCGGGACATCCTTTCCTTAAAGCGGGCCGGGGCCGCTTCTCTAAAGCACCATCATACACCAGGGTCGGGATGAGGGTGAAAATAAATTTTTTCTGATTTGGCGTATCTTTAGAAGCTGAATTTCATAAGGACATTATCCAACAAAAAGCCCGGACTCCGCAGAGCCCGGGTTTTTGAGCGTTTGCTTATTTTTTTCCCCGGCGCTTGGCGTTCCGGACCTGGCTGACCGCGGCAACACCGCCGATGGCGGGAGGACAGAATTCGTCCCGCACAGTTACTGCGTAGCAGTGCTTCGGCACAGGCACGCAGTGGTACCGGTTGACGATCTCGATGGGATGGATGACCTCCACCACTTGAGGCAGGTAAATATCCCGGTAGACCACCTGAGGCGGATCAACAACTTGGCTTGCCGGACATTTGGGGCAGGACATAGCATTCACTCCCTTATCGGATATTGGATTACACTACCGATATATGCCGGGAGGGCAAACGGTGCTTGTTCATTTACCTATTTTGCCGGGATCTGGTCCGGATAGGTCCGTCACAGTCCGCTGCCTAAAAGGTGAAAAACAGCCGCAAAATGCTGGCCAGCGGAAACAGCGCCAGGAGGAATACTTCGAACCAGTAAAGGCGATTTTCGCTTTTGCGGTAGCTTAGGGAATTATACGCCCGCATGGTGGCGCGCAGGCTGCCGGTTTTGCTTTGCAGTGCTAGGAAACGGTCATTCAGCTCATAATGCTCCGCCAGCAGATCGTAAAGTCCCCGGGCCTCCAGGCTGGTTTCGGCGGCAGACCGGTCAAAAATATGAACCGCCCGGATGCTTTCCAATTCAAATTTGAGAAACTTGGAGATCATCACCGTCAGCCCTTTTTTGTTCATCCGCAACCGGCCGCGCCACAGATAATCGATATACGCGCCGGACTCGTCCACATTTTGCCCTACATCCGCTTCAATTTTAGCCAATGCGGAGGACTTGGCCAGAATCAAAGCAATAACCTGGGCAGTGGTTTCCTCCCACAGAAAGCTGCGGGGATCCTCCGCGACCGGCATAATCCGTCCCGTTTCGTCCAGGCTGATAATAAGGCTTTCGGAAAACTGGGCGGCCATTCCATAGTCCACCTCATCCACCAGCCCGGCCATAAAGGATAAGAAGGTCTGGATATCCTCTTCCTCCATTTGGACAAACACGATGCAGCCGAAGCTGAACACAAACACCATCCGGCCGGGGCAGGGCTTCTTCAGCACAGCCTCCAGATGGAAGGGCTGCAGGGTGATATAGTCCCGCCAGGCGCTGGGCCAGGCGCCTCCGAAGAAGGCCGCCAGCCGGTCGAGAGGAATGGTCTGGCATATTTTCTGACTCCGCACATAGATCCGTTTCATCGGTCCCACCTACTTCACAATTTCCACGCACATGAGGATGACCTCCGCTACAATCAACAGCACAATCACCCACTCGACGAACATCCCCCGGATGGAATGGCTGATGGCCGAGAAACCCTCCATCATGTTGGAGAGGATTTCCGTTTTGTTTTTCAGGATGGAATAACGGTCATTCAGCTCGAAGAATTCGGACATCCGGTCATAGAACTCCGCCGCCCCGCTGTTGGTCCAGGTGATATCCGGCTTGTCCAGAATCATGATGTAGGCAATGGTATTGTACTCATGCCGGACGATCCGCGCCGTGGTCCGGGCCAGCTCCTTGTCGCTGACCCGCAGCTTCCCCTTTTCCAGCCGGTCGATCATGACCTCCAGCCGGTCCAAAATGCGGCCCAGCTCCTCCTCGGTTTTTTCCAGGGCCACGGATTTGGCAATCACCGTAGAGATGAGCTCGGGATAAAACATGGCGTATTCCGGAACCATCACGAACTCATCCGTGAGCACCAAGGAATCCGTGCCTCCGATATGGAGGCTGTAATCATCCGAATACCGTTCGGGGGCGACCGTATTCACATCCGCCTCGAAGCGCTGCACGTAACGGAGGAAAACCGAAATGTCCTCTTGATTCTTATGGTTAATGAATACAATGCTGCCGAAGGAAAAAACCATAACCTGCCTGTCGGAGCCGCTTTCCGTTCCGAGAATGCGCCCCAGGATTTCCCCCTTTAAGATCAAGGGCTCCTCCCAGGTGTATTTTTTAGGAATGCCGCAGTCATTGGCAATTTTGTTCAGATCGATTTCATTGGTTACCGCAAAAGCCTTGAAGCTCATGGCAGTGTGGGACATTTCCGTTCACTCTCCCTTATAAGGGAATCATATGACAAGCCCCTGCCCGCTATGCCGGCAGCCCCTCAGACAGGGGCTTTTCCAATAGTATACTCTTCAATGCTAAAAGCTGTCGCGCCAATTGTCTTATTATTTATTTAGGAAACGTTTCCTAAATTATTCTTGACGTTATTTGGGGAAAAGATATAATGATATTGAGAATGTAGGAAACGTTTCCTATTCTAAAGAGAGAGATGGGATGAGAATATGCTTCATTCTGCAAAAGGCCGGGTTCTGACCGTATTAGCTCTGCTGCTTATCCTGACAGGCATTGGATTATGGCTGGCTGAGAAAACCCGGGGACGGAATTTGCCCGCGGACAATGGAATTTCCGCTTCAATACACCCCACAACAGGGAACGGAGCTGCAGCAGTGAGTCCTTCAACCGGGAAGAAGTCGTTAAGCCAATTGGTAGAGGAATACGGAAGTCTCGGACTTACAGATGTGCATAATCATGGTGCCAGCGGATCGTACGAAGCCATGCTTGGCGTCTGGCCGCGTCTGAAGGTGAGCCGGGTTGTCCTGTTTGGAGATGTGTCGGAGCCCAGTGCCGTACGGACGGATGCCGTTGCTTGGGAGGCCTATCAGGCACATCCGGAGCAGATTATTCCGTTCTTCTCCGGCTTCGATCTGCACAGCCCAGATAGCTTGAATACGGTAAGGGATAACTTGGAAAAGGGTTACATGGGGCTGGGTGAAATTGCGGCCGCTTCCACTTATTCGCCTGTGGTATCCAAGGTGCTCTGGAAGGCTGACCATCCCATGGACGGTTACCTGCCGCAAATTTATGCTTTATGCGCGGAGTACCGGGCGCCCATTCTTCTGCATATTGATCCCACCAGCGGACGCCCGGTAGAGAAGCTGGAGGAGGCGCTGCGGCTATACCCGGACACAGCTTTTATTTTTGGACACATCAATGCGTATAACTCCCCCGAAGCCATTGAGAGCCTGATGGAGAAGCATACCAATCTTTATGCCGATTTTTTCGCGGGCTTTACAGCCTTCAATCCCGAAAGCAGCAATAAGCTTGAAGACTTCCTGCCGCTTATCCGCAAATTTCCGGACAGGGTGCTCCTGAGCACAGATTCAGGGTACGGGCTGCCATATGGAGAGACGACGGCTATCGAGGCTATGTACCGTGTGCTTGATCTGCTGAAGGATGAGCCCCAATTGGTACAAAAGCTCGCCCATGATAATTTCGATGCACTGATCCGTCAGGTACCCGCCACGAAGAAACAGCTGAAGGATCTTGAGACGAAAGGGATCCGGCCGGCCGCAGACAAGGCGTTAACAAAACTTGAAGCCGGTAAGCTATTGGCGGATAATAAGTGAATACTGTTTATGGAAGGGAGATATTTCATGCGAGCGACCATTAAGGATATTGCCCGTGAGCTGGGTATTGGGTTCAGCACGGTCTCCCGGGCATTGAATCACAGCTATGGCGTTCACCCTGATACCATTTCCCTGGTGGAGAAGAAAGCCGCAGAGTTGGGTTATGTGCCCAATCTGGGAGCCAAGCAGCTGGTGGGCAAAAAAAGCGGTTTAATCGGCATTTTTATGCCTGAATTTGAGGTGGAGGCTACCCCGGAGCATCATGAATTCTTTCCGCCCATAAACAAGGCGTTGCGTGAGCTGGGTAAGGATGCGGTTATTTTTCCGGTGCCCCATAACCGATACAGGCTGGGCAGTCTGAAGGAATGGGTGCAGCAGCGGAATCTGGAGGGCGGGGTGTTTATGCCGCCCTTCTGGAAGGGCCACCCGCTGATGAAGGAGGCGCTGAAGCTGAAGCTTCCCAGCGTCACTCTCAGCGATGCCCTAGGCCCGCAATGCTCACAGGTGCGCTCCGGCGACAGGGAAGGGGGAAGGCTTGCCGGTCAATTGCTGACGGAGTACGGCCACCGGATCATTGGCTATATCGACGGTCCGCCCGGTTTATCCATGTGCCAAGAGAGGGTGGAAGGTTTCCGGGAAGCGATGGCAAACGGGGCTGAACCTTCCACCATGAAGCTGTTGATGGCACAAGGGGATTTCAGCGGAGCCAGTGGAGGACAGGCTGTTATGAGGCTTCTAAGTGACTGCCCGGAAATCACCGCCGTCTGCTGCGCCAATGATCTGATGGCTATGGGCGCCATTACCGCTCTGGCTAAGGAAGGGCTCCGGGTTCCGGAGGATCTGTCGGTGATGGGCTATGACGGCGCTTTTTTTACAGCCTATATGAACCCTCCTTTGACTACAATCTGCCATGACAACGCGCGGATCGGTGCCCGGGCAGTGGAGCTGCTGGCCAATCTGCTGAATGGAGGTCCCTCCCAAGGGGAGCGGATCGCTCCTTCCCTTGTGGTGCGGGATTCCGTTAAACGCTTATAAAAATTGGTGCGCACATCTTGACCAGGTGCTGCACCGAACGACATCGGACAATTCGTGGGCTACTGCCGGATCATGCATCAGCTGATCCGGCAGTTTTTTTTGTTGGGGCAAACCTGGGAGAATGAGGGCGGTTGACCATCCCCCTGAATAATCCTATACTTTAAGATTGACTCTAAACTGCCAGGCTTGCTCTGATAAAATGATAAAGCGTCAACTGCTTTTCGGAAGGATGAACAGCGGCTATGTTCCGATATATCGTGCAGTATGTGTTTACCAATCAAAAAACCAGGCTGATCCTGATCCTGACGGTGGCCGTTTCCCTGTGCATCACGCTCATCGGGACCTATTCCTACTCCAAGTACCGGGAGGTGCTGGATACGGAGCTCAACACACCCAATGTGGAGCTGCTGCAGATTAATGTGGATGTGACCAACCGGGCTTTCCAGGAATCCGACACCAAGGCGCTGGATGCCGCCTTTCACCCATATGTGCTGGATTTTCTGCGGAGTCCCCCAACTCCGGGACAGCAGCCCGAGCAGGTGCTGACGGATTATTTGGCCAGCTTGGCCAACCATCCCGACATCCGTTCCATTGCGGTGATCGCCTTTCAGCCCGGAGCAGCCTTATCCAGCAAGGACGGCTACGCCTCTACCTGGGAGAACGCAGCAGACCACACCTGGTCCGGCTGGATACAGGAGCTGGAGACTAAGCCGCTTTTGGTCAAGCGCCGGATGCAGGGAGGCGAAGGCCCGGCCGGGCGGGTGGAGCTGCTTTCCCTGGCCAGACCGGTGGTACTGGAAGGTGCGGTGCGCGGCGCGGTGCTGGTGAATATGGATTATGACCGGTTTTTCTCCAAAATATATACCCATCTCTCCAGCCACCAATACGTATATGATCTGGAAGGGGAACTGATCTATCCCAAGCTGAACATCCCGGTCCCTCTCCCCGAAATGGACAAGGTGATGGCCTCCATCGACGTGAATCCCTTCGCTTATGTGAAGGTAGCCGGGCAGGATTATATGGCCAACCAGGCCTTCTCCAATGTGACGGGCTGGCGGATGATTTCCCTGGTGCCTATGGAGGAGCTGCTGAAAAATGTCCGCATGGCCCGGAACATGATGCTTCTGTTATCCCTCATTTCCATTGTGGTAGGCTGCTCCGCCATGTACTACTACAATTACGCGGCATTCCGCCCCTTAAAGCGGATCAACAAGCTTCTGAGCCCGCTGCAAAAGTCGGTAGCCCAAGGAGATCTCCATTCGTTGGAGCCGGTAATCGGCAAGCTGCTGCGGGATTTAAGCAAACAATCGGTGCTGGCTGAGCAGAGCCTGCCGGAGCTCCGGTCCAAATTTCTGCAGGATGTCCTGGGGCAGACCATGGGCTCCCAAGAGATTCTGATCAAGTGGAGTCAGTATTTCCCGGACTGGCAGCCCGGTGGATTAGAGGTGCTGGCGGTTTCCGTGGACCATTACGGCAAGTGGGTGTCCGGGTATGCCGAGGAGGACCGGATGCTTCTGAAATATGCCCTCAACAATATTTTGCTGGAGGTGCTGGCGGAGCATTGGCGGGCTGTGAGCTTGCCGGTGGGCAAGGACGGCTACGCGCTGCTTCTCCAGGCGAAGGAGCAAGGAGCGGCAAGCCTGCACGAGGAGGCGGCCAGGCTGATCCGGGTTGTCGGGGAGTACCTGAGTATCTCTGTGTCCGTTGCGATCGGTTCTCCGGCAGCCGGTATTCTGGAGGTGGCCGGCACCTATGGGGAGGCCAGGGAGGCTCTCTTGCTCCGGCTGTATGAAGGCTACGGGCAGGTGCGGGATTACCAGACCACCGATCCGGGAAATGATGAAGAGGAGAGTTTCGCCGCGGAAAGCTGGAAGCGTGAGGTGCTGAATGCGGTGAACGCCGGAGATAAGGAAACGGCTGTCCAATGGGTCCGCAAGGGAATGGGGGAAGCCAGGAGGCACAGAATTCAGCCGGAACGGGTATATAAGGCGGTGGAGGAGCTTGCGGAGGAGCTGATGAAGCTTCTTGCTGCAAGCGGCAGCAAGGCGCAAACGGCTAGCTATAGCGGACAAGGGCTGTCCACCACCCGCCTGGAGGATATTGAAGCTATGCTCACCGGAATGGCCGGTGAATTAGCGGAGGAGCGGAACCGCCGCAAGGAGACCAAGGAGCATCAATTGGTGCAGGCTATGATCCGTTTTATGGAGGAGAATCTGCACAAGAGCATCGGGCTGCAGGATGTGGCCGATCACATCAATATGGGCATTTCCTCAGTGAGTACCATATTTAAGGAGGAAACCGGCAGCACCGTGTACGACTATCTGACAGCCTTGCGGATCGAGAAGGCCTGCGGGCTTTTGCGGGAAACTCCGTTGAAGATTGCGGACATCGCCACACAGGTCGGTTACCAAAATGAAAACAGCTTCATCCGGGCTTTCCGGAAGAGCAAATCCATCACACCGGGCAAATACCGGGAAACCAGCAAATATGCCAACGGATATGCAGATCCGCCAAAACCGCGCCATTCCGGGGTTTCTGAAGACCTGCCGGAAGAATGAACGATTGTTGGCCACCCCCGGGAGAGATATACTCAACTTGAGAAAACATTCACAAGAACCGTTGCCAGGCGGACGGGAGGTGGGGGAGCGGGCAGGTGTCCGGCAGGATGGACACGGCACCGGACTTTCATATTGAAGAAACGGGGGATCGCCATGAAGGGGACAAACGGATGGAGGATCTTGCCGGCCGCGGCGGGTCTCACAGGCATCGGCAAGCTGATGCTTGCGGCAGCGCTCGTGCTGTTATTGGCCTCCTGCCGTGGAGGGGAGGAGGGGGAGGATACGCGCAGCACCGCCTTTCCGAATAAGGCGGTTACGCTGATCGTGCCTTATGCCGCAGGAGGCGGAACCGATATTACCGCCAGAGCCTTGGCCAAGGCCGCGGAAAAACATCTGGGCCAGCCTATTGTCGTCCTCAACCGTACAGGAGGCGGCGGCTCCATCGGGCTGATGGAAGGGGCCAATGCCAAGGGAGACGGCTACACCGTTACCTTCCTGCCTATGGAATTAACAACCCTTCCCCATCTGGGCCTGCTTCCGATAACCTACGAGCGGTTTGAGCCTATTGCCCAGACCAACTTCGATCCCTCGGCCTTGACTGTAAGAGCCCAGGCGCCATGGAAAACCGCAGCCGAGTTTCTTGCTTACGCCAAAGCCCATCCGGGTGAGCTGAGAATCGGGAACGCGGGGACCGGCAGCATCTGGCATCTGGAGGCGGCGATTCTCGAGAAGGGCGCCGGTGTAACCTTCAGCCATATTCCGTATGAGGGGGCGGGGCCAGCCGTTTCCGCTCTGCTGAGCGGCTTCGTGGACGCGGTAACCGTAAGCCCCGCTGAGGTGAAGAAGCTGGTAACCGAAGGCAAGCTGCGCACGCTGGCCATCCAGGCGGCGGAGCGGACGGATGCCCTGCCTGGGGTGCCGACGCTCCAGGAGGAGACGGGGCTTGCCATCGGCTTTGTCGGAACCATGCGGGGGCTGGCGGTCCCCAAGGATACACCGGATGACATTACCCAGGTCCTGGCGGATGCCTTCATGAAGGGAACCGAGGAAAAGGAATTCCGGGATCATATGAAAGAAAACGGGTTAGGCCTCTTAGTCCGCAGCGGCGGAGAGTTCGGTCAGCAGCTGAAGAAAAGCCATGATTTGTTTGCCCGGCTGATCCCGGAGCTGGGATTAAGCCGCAAATAAATGAAGCAGAAACAGGTCCGGAGCGCCCATAACAGGGGCGGACCGCCGGGCCGGGGCTTTCTGCGCCCATTTTGAGGAATTATTTTCAATTAATGAAACAAAATACCATAACGAAAGGCTGATTCGACCATGAATATCAAAAAAACCATCGACAAAATCCCTGGCGGCATGATGCTGATCCCGCTGTTCCTGGGTGCCATTGTCCATACCTTCGCGCCGGATTCCGGCAAATACTTCGGCTCCTTCACCAACGGGCTGATGACAGGGACGGTCCCCATTCTGGCAGTTTGGTTCTTCTGTATGGGTGCCGGCATCAATATCCGGGCCACCGGTACAGTGCTGCGCAAGTCGGGTACGTTGGTTCTGACCAAAATCGCCGTGGCTTGGGGCGTAGCGGCTATCGCCTCCCTGTTCCTGCCGGAGGGCGGCATCCAGACCGGCTTCTTCGCCGGATTGTCGGTGCTGGCCCTGATCTCCGTGATGGATATGACCAACGGCGGTCTGTATGCCTCCATTATGCAGCAGTACGGCTCCAAGGAAGAAGCCGGAGCCTTCGTGCTGATGTCCCTGGAATCGGGCCCGCTGGTCACCATGCTGATTCTTGGCAGCACCGGCCTGGCCGCATTTGAACCCCATACCTTCGTAGGCGCAATCCTGCCTTTCCTGGTGGGCTTTGTATTGGGCAACCTGGATACGGATCTGCGCGACATGTTCAGCAAGGCGACCCAAACCATGATCCCTTTCTTCGGCTTTGCGCTGGGCAACTCCATTGACTTGAAGGTGATTGTGGACACCGGCCTTCTGGGCATCCTGCTGGGAATCGCCGTGATCATTATCACCGGCATCCCGCTGATTCTGGCCGACAAATTTATCGGCGGTGGCAACGGCACCGCAGGTCTGGCCGCATCCAGCACTGCCGGCGCAGCTGTAGCCAACCCCATGATCATTGCCAATATGAAGCCTGAGTTTTTGCCGGCGGCTCAATCCGCCACAGCACTTGTTGCCGCCTGCGTTATCGTCACCTCCATCCTGGTGCCGATTGTCACCGCATACTACTCCGGTTATATGAAGAAGCGCCAGGGGAAAAGCGCCAACGCGTCCTCCGTCCGGGCCGCCTAACAACATGAAGAAGCTGCATCCGCTCTCCGTAAGGGGAGCGGGTGCAGCTTTTTTTGGGGGGATATATCCGCTTCTGAAAAAGAATTAGGGGGTGCTGTCCCGAAGCATGGGATTGGCCAGCTTGTACTTCACCAGCTCGGAAACCGTCACCATCCGATAGCCCCGTTTGTTCAGCTCGGGCAGGATGGTTTTGAGGGCTTCTACCGTTTGCGACCCGCCCTCCACATATTCATGCAGGAGAATGATATTGCCGTTCTCCAGATGATCCAGAACCCGGCTGACGATTTTCCCCACACCCGGGCGGCTCCAGTCCCTGGTGTCCTGCTGCCAGGACCACAGCACCACCACATATCCGTGCTGCCGCGCCAGGGCGATCAGCCTGTCATTATAGATGCCTCCCGGCGGGCGGAACAGAGTGGGCTTTTGGCCTGTGGCCTCCCGGATCACCCTCTCCGTTTCCACAATCTCCTTTTCCAGCTTGCCAAAGGAGCGGTTGTTCAAAAACAGATGGTGGTACGTATGGTTCGCCAGCTCATGGCCCTCCTCGGCTTCCCGTCTGGCCAGCTCCGGATTGCGGCTGACCTTCTCGCCGATGGCAAAAAAGGTGGCTTTGGCGTTGTACTGCTTCAGCAGGTCCAGAATGAGGGCGGTGTTGTCCGGGTCCGGCCCGTCATCAAAGGTCAGTGCCACAATCTTCTGCTGCGTGGGCACCTCCCAGATGATCTCTCCGGTAGATTCGTAATAACGCCTGTCATGGCGGGGGGCCTCCAGCTTATCACCAAACACGGGCAGGATGCCCAAGCTGATACTGACGGCGGCGGCCAGCGCGGAATGACTCCATAGGTTCACAAGACCAGCTTCCTTTCCTGGTATTGGGGTCTTGTTAATATGGCAACATCCGCGGCATTCCATACAGTGTAATTTCCTCCGAAGATGGTGCATCCGCCACCGGTATTCTTGTTTCCGGCGATAGCCGCCAAGCCGCTAAGGATTCTAACGGCGGGGAAAGACCTTATTTCAGCGAAAACACCGCTTCAAAAAATCTAACGGCGGCCACAGACGCTATTTGGGCAGATACACCCGTCCCAAGCCCTTTTTTGGCCTAATAACGTCTCCTGCTTCCGTTAGATTTTCCAACCCCCTGTTTAAGGGCAAATAGCGTCTTTCACCGCCGTTAGAACTTGGATATAGTCATTGAGATATATGGTAATACATGGTACTATCACAGATAAGGAACATATGTTCCTGACGCTTTTGAAACTTTATTCGTAATCAAACAAATATGCCGTAAAATTTACCTATTTAGGAGAGGGAGTGTCTGCTTGAACAAGGATTCTATTTGTAGAACAAACGTTATCGGTGCTGGTGAGGTCGGTGTCGCCAACTCGATCAACATGGATAAGAAGGTTATACATGAAACAAACAGCTTCTATTGGGATACAAAAGGAAATGACTACTTAGGGGCAATTGTGCTTCCTTTTTATGGAGCATTTGTCTCGGAAGAAAAACACCAGCTTTTTGGTGATGTTTCAGGAAAAAAGATGTTGGAGATAGGCTGTGGGAACGGTCAGTCCTTGCAATATCAGGGGGACCGTAAAGCATCTGAATTGTGGGGGATGGATATATCAGAAAAACAAATCGAAAAAGCAATGCAACATTTGACCTCATGTGGTCTTTCAGCTAAATTGATTTGTTCCCCCATGGAAGAAGAATGTGGCATACCCAAGGATTATTTTGACTTTGTTTATTCGATTTATGCCATAGGCTGGACTACCGATCTTGAGGGTACTTTTCGCCGAATCGCTTCTTACTTAAAAAAAGATGGCGTGTTTATTTTTAGCTGGTCCCATCCTATACATAAATGTGTTGCTGCAGAAAATAATAGGCTTGCTTTAAGAAATGTTATTTTGATGAATCTTGGTATTCGGCAGCTCTTGATGACGGTGAGCTAACATTATCGGATCGTAAACTTTCGACTTATGTAAATGCGCTGGCAAAAGCGGGGTTTCTCATTGAGCAAATGATTGAGGAATCTGATGATCATATTATACAAACACGGGATAGCGAATTTGCAAGAAAGGCAAAGATGCTTCCTGTAACTTTTGTCATGAAAGCAAGAAAGCTGTAGTTTGCGGCTTATGAGACGTCCTAGTCCTAGTCCTTGGCATTTTCATGACTGGTCATGGGCTCGAAGCCCGTGAGGATCCTGACCGGGTAAAATACGGTGGTAACCGCTGAGGACGGATGAAACCGCCCAAGGGGCAGCGGAGCATATTGCTCAAAGGGTGGGCCGTCCGCTTCATATCCGTTATCCCGGATCCAGTCCAAAACAGCGGCATGGGCCAAACCGAGTTTGGAAAAGGAACCGTTATGCCGGGTGGAGGCGCATAAACGCTCAGGGAAACGGACCAACCCCTCTGGAGGGACAAAACCGGAGGCTGGAAGCTGTATAGGCAGCCCCGCCTCCCAATTCGTCGAATCCGGTTCATAGCCCTCCTGATGGTAAATCAGGAGATGTCCGCCAGACGCGGTCAGGGAACGGGCGAATAAAGTCTCGTAAAGCTTGCCTACCAACTGACCGGCATCTTGGATGGCGGTCGTTTGGCGGCAGCTCAGCATATATAAACCTCCCGCAAGGCTCAAGCTTATCCCATAGGATGCCGCTTCCGGGACGTTCTCCTGCGCCGGTCCCGCCAAGTCCGCCCCCCGGGCAGCCAATTCACCGATGATCAGCCGCTTTGCTTCCACCTCCGCCTCGAGCTCATGCTGTTTCTCCCGGAGTCTGCCCATCAGCTCTGCACGCCCCTCCTCCGTGTCTGCTAGCGGCTGAAGTTCCAGCATATCCTGCAGACTGAACCCATATTTCCGCCACTCCAGGATTCTGGCTGCTTCCTCCAATTGGACACGGCTGTAATAGCGGTACCCGTTGGCGGCGTCCACCCTTCCGGGCTTGAGCAACCCTATCTCGTCATAAAGGCGCAGTGCCTTCATCGATATCCGGGCGATATGCGAAAATTGTCCCCTGGTATACATATAAGCCCCCCCATGGTTCATTTAGTGGTCGATAATCGTCGTTAACCGGGCAAATGCCGCAGCACCCTCTCCATATGCGGCCCAATCTGGACAATGTCCTCATTGCGAACTAGCCTGCGGGCCAAATCTGCGATAGCCCGGGCGCCTGCCTCCAGATGCGCCGCCCCCAGAGCTGCAGTGGCTTGTGCGGGGCTGC
Source organism: Paenibacillus mesotrionivorans (assembly GCF_046098205.1). Lineage (NCBI taxonomy): Bacteria > Bacillati > Bacillota > Bacilli > Caryophanales > Paenibacillaceae > Paenibacillus > Paenibacillus mesotrionivorans. Next base: position 317,400 of record NZ_JBJURJ010000007.1, read on the forward strand.
CCATATATCCCTCGGCCGCTCCCATTTCATCAAAGTAAATATGACCCTGCTGCAGCTCCTCTGCAATGCGTATCCTCACAGGGGGCAGCTCCCGGTAGCAGGGATGCACCAGTTGGGGGTGGCGGTGCAGCATAAACGAGGTTTCCCGCACATCGGCGTGGATTTCCGTCTCCTCATGGCCGTGCAGCGAACCTTGTGGCTCCCGCTCTCCGGCGGTTTCCTTCCCGGTGAAGAAAATGGCGCTGGACGCTTCCACCACTCGGGTGGCATAGCTGCGGTTTACCTCCTCCGCGGCTTGCAGCAAGGCCCGGATATGGAACAGATCCATATGATGATTTACAAGCAGTACCTTGCGGAAGCCGTGGCGGGTAAGAGCGATGCAAAGATCGGTAACCAGCGCCTTGAGGGTTGCCGTCCCCACTGACAAGGTTCCGCAGAAGTGCATAGCCCCTTCGCTGTGCCCCACCCATAGCCGCGGAAGCAGTAAATAGATAGAAGCAGGATCCTCCTTCTCCAGCAATTCGGCCGCCATTTCGACCATTCCTTCTGCGGTCAGAAGATCCGTACCAAGCGGCAGGTGGGGGCCATGCTCCTCCAAGGGACCCAGTGGCAGTAAACAAACCGTCTCCTCCCGGTCCAGACCGTCCATCTCTGTCCAAGTCATCTCTTCCGCCTTACGTATCGCCATTGTATAAACCTCCCGGTGGTCATGTGACTTCCCGACCACTGTAGCCCCTGCCCCAAGGGCAAGGTCAAGAGGCCCCAGCAAATTCCCGCGGGCTGGCAGGATGCTGGGGCCTTATTATTTGCGGTGTGGGAAGCGATACCGGTTACGTTTACGTGTGGGTCAGCTTTCTGCGGTCTACGGACTGGGGCGGGTATTCCATCCAGCCTCTGCGGATCATGATTTGGGTGCCTTCCTCGGCATACTGCATAATTTCCGCTGCTAGTCTGGTGTAATCCAGAACCAGATCCTTGCGGGGGCTCCCGGAGATAGACGCACCGTATTGGCCGATGGCCGAGGCGATGAGGGCCGACACATGGAACATCATCAGCTTTTCGGAAAAAGGGGAAACGACGGAGGGGGAAATCTCCGCGTCCCACAGCATGGGGGCAGGCTGGCTGTCCTCCTGGAGAGCCTTCGTGAAGATATCGATTTGCTTTTGGCTCAGCCGGATGCCCTTTTCGAAGAACTTCTTCACGTCATCGGATTTGGCCACCTGGCAGAACCCCAGAATCAGCGCTTTCCCCAGGGCATTACGCTTCAGGTTATGGAACAGGTGGTTGATCTCCAACCCCAGCAGCGGCCGCTTGTGGCCCAGGACCGTTCCCAGGAACGCTTTATCATGGACAAATTCAATTTGATCCGGAATCGGGATTACCGGAGGACGCACGTATATGCCCATTTCCAGTCCCAGCATTTGGGAACGGTTATGGAGCTCCATGGAGGTCGTAATGGCTTCCGTATAATAATCCACCACATCCTTCCGGACAGAGGTGGTGAGAGTCAGCGTATAGGAGGATAACCCCAGCTTGGCCATATGGCCGATGTACATGAGAATGAGGTTGTCCGAAAAAAGCGGTGGCGCCTCCAGATTCACGTCCTGATCGTTAAAGCCGGCCGGCAGGGGATACCCTTCCAGCCGCAGGATTTCCGCCAGTTTGGTCACATGATTCTGGGCCAACCCCAGAGCGAACTCCACAATAGCCCGGATTCGGTCATCCTTCAAATGCGCCAGAAAATAACGCATGCCGCAGATAGACATGGAGTCTGTCATATAAGAAGCCCAGATATTCGAGATTTCGGCAGCGGTTAATTTGGGGAGAGGGATTCGGTCCATAAGGTTTCCTTTCGCCAAGAGGATGTTTTTTCTAGGGTGTGTCTGAAACTCCGAGGGGAGCAGATTATTCTGAATGTTCGTTCCAGACAAGGCACTTTTGTGATGGCGTACCGGGGGTACGTCAAGCAAAAGTAACGCAGTATGGGGCGAAAAGGCAGTGTAAGATGTCCTCGAGCGGGTTTCCAGACACGCCCTAGTATCCCACGTCATAACCAGTTCATGCACGGCCTGATGTATAGATTCTCAGGGAAGCGGGAAATAGAAGGGATTTTGTGGAAACCGGATAAATTTTGCCGACAGGTGCAACAAAACCTCTCTCCGGGGCGTATAATTCTTCGTCAACTGGAAAATAGAGTATCTACTAAGAGGGAGAGAGAGTGAATGCTGAGAAGAAACGCGGCGGTCAAATGGCTGCTGCTTGCGCTGGTGTTGGTTGTCAGTCAGGTGTTGGGATCGGCGGGGGCGAAGGCTGTATCCGCAACTTCCCACTATGTATTGTTGTATCTGGATCATAAGGAAGCCTTTGTTGGCAACGAAACCGTTACGCTGGATGTGGCACCGACTATTTTCGACGGCAGTACATATGTGCCTGCGCGTTTTGTGGGTGAGGCACTGGGCTTCTCCGTAGATTGGAACAATGATACCCGCACCATCGATATGAAGCCGAGAGGCCACGAGATCACCCTTTCTTCGGATAGACAGACCATTGTTCAGGATGGGGTGAACATTTCGTTTTCCTCGGTAGCCCGGATTGTGGACGGTACCCTTTTGGTTAAGCTGACCTGGCTGGCTGACCTGACAGGCGTTCCCTATACCTACAATGACGAACTGCGCCGGGTGGAAATGCTGGTGCTGAACAACCCTGAGGGCATCTACATTATTGACCAGCAGAATTCCAAGCCCGTAGCCAAATTCACCACCTCCAAGAAGGTATACCGCCCCGGTGAGCCGGTGAAATATATCGATCTGAGCTATGATCCCGATGCCGAAGGGCTGGTGGAATTCAACTGGAAGGGCAAGCAGGAAACCTTCTACGCCTCCGGCAAATATAATATTTCCCTGGAAGTAGCGGATGCCCACGGCAACAGAAGCGCTGTGTATACCGATTCGATCCTGGTAGAAGGCCCGGAATATTTATCCGAGTTTGAATACCCCATCTACAATAAGCCGGTGGGCAGCTTTATCAAGGTAGGGTGGGACTCGTACTACCGGTATTTCGAGCAGATTCCCGAGCTGGAAAAAACCACCTCGTATGATACCTCCCGGACGCTTCTGGTCAGCGATTCCCCGGAGGAAATCCGCCAGCCCGGCATCCTGTACGAGGATACCATCAACGGGAAATCCCGTCTGTATGCCCACCATATCAACTTGTCCGGCAAAAGCGTAACCTTCATGGTCTATGCCACCAACCTGTCGGATAAGCCAGTTACCCTGACCACCACCAATAAGGGTGAGGTTTGGCCGACCATTTATGCAAACATTATGGGCAATGAAGCCACAACCGAATTCCTGAACGACCGTTCTGCCGAAAGCAAGCTGGTGATTCCTGCCGGCAAAACCTATGTCTACTCCCAAATGCCGGTGTTCCTGCCAGGCCAAGGGGCCAATGTGATCTATGACGTGGAGAGCGACGGCCCGCTGAAGATCAGCTTTGTCGCCCAGGATACCGCTAACCAGAAGCCGCTGAAGGATTTGCAGTACCGCAATGAACTGGACCATGTCCGTGGGACTTATACCTCCGCTGATCTAACCTGGGACGCGGACCTGAACCGCCAGATGGAGAATCCCATGAAGCTGCAGTTCGGCAACGATAAGAGCGACCCTTTCCTGAAGGGGTATGATGCGGTCTTGAAAACCCCGGCCACTAACTACGGCAACTGGGGTGTGAAATATCAGGTCCATCTCAAAAATCCGCCGAAAATGGCTGTGATGCTCATGGCGAAGGGCGGCATCTTCAAGGGGCCCGTCAAAATCAACGGGGAGATTGTGCTGGTTCCCCAATCCGGTGTGCTGAGCGCCTTTGACGGTGTGATTATGCTGGGCCATACCACCGGAAAGGAAGAGACGCTGGATATTGAGTTCTCTCCTCCCGGAGCCTCTAACCTGCCGGTGGATATCATTCTGTATCCCCTGCGCGACCTGGAGTAGCCCCCGAAAAAGCGAAGAAGAACGTCATTAAGAAGAGCCTGTTTCCGCAAGTGGGAAACAGGCTCTTCTCTTTATTCAGCGCCCTGAAGCAGGCGGTGGGGTTCCTCAGGAGGGGTCCCTGGGGAAGCTGCTGCCGACAGGCGCTGCAGATCATGCCCCGAGGGATTCTGGAACACCCGGAGTCCGAACTCCGGCGCTACGGCCAGGATGTGGTCGAAGATATCCGACTGAATTCCCTCGTATACAGCCCACTCCGTCGTATTGGAGAAGGCATAGATTTCGATAGGCAGTCCGTTGGGCCCCGGCTCCAGCTGTCTGACCATCCGGGTCATACCGGGGTGGATGCGGGGATGGCGTTCGATGTAATGCTGGATGTACGCCCGGAACACGCCGATATTGGTCAATGCCCGGCCGTTCACCCGGCTGGAGCGGTCGATGCCATTTTGCAGATTGTACTGTTCGATCTCCTCCGCCTTTTGGTCAATATAATCCCGCAGATAATGGATTTTGCGGAAGGAGCCGATCATCTCGGGGGTACAAAACACAATGCTCCCGGTATCCACATACACCGCCCGTTTGATCCGCCGTCCCCCTGACGAAATCATGCCCCGCCAGTTTTTGAAGGAGTCGGAAATCAGCGCATAGGCGGGAATGGTGGTAATGGTTTTATCCCAGTTCTGGACCTTGACCGTATTCAGGGAAATATCAATGACGCTGCCATCCGCACCGTACTTGGGCATATCAATCCAATCGCCTACCTGCACCATATCGTTGGAGGCCAGCTGTACACCCGCCACAAGCCCCAGCAGGGAGTCCTTGAATACCAGCAGCAGCACCGCGGATAAGGCGCCGATTCCGCTCAGGAGCAGCAAGGGGCTTTTGCCGGCAAGTGTAGAGATAGCCAGTATGGCCCCGATGATCCATACGAAGATCTGGAGCATCTGGATATAGCCGCGGATAGGACGGGCTTTGGATATTTCGTAGGTACAGTAAATGTCGTTGACGGCATTCAGGAACGCATTCACCACCAGAATACTCACCAGATTCATGTAGATGCTGACGCCCTTCACAATCCCCTCCTGATAAGCGGGAAACATGAAGGAAAAGCCGTAGATGATAATAGCGGGAACCACATGGGAGAGCTTATGGAATACCTTCCGCTCCAGCAGGATATTGTCCCACTGGTACCGGGTCTTATGGATATAACGGCTGATGATCTGGAGCACCACCTTTTTGGTGATCCAGTTGGCCAGGATACTGAGCAGGATGATACAGACAACAAGGATGACGTTTGCCAAAAAAGCACCCCAAAACCCGCCGGCTCCCAGCTCGGCAAGCATATGCTGCAATTGATCCATAGCGCCCCCCTTAATCCGGAAGGCGGGCTTCTTCAAGCATCCGCTCAGCCTCGTCCAATTGATCCTCCCCGAATACGGCAATGCCGTGCTGCCTGAGGAGCTCCGTGGTCACACCCTCGCCGGGGATCAGCATTCCTTGGAAGGAGCCGTCATGAATGAAGCGGCTGCCGCAGGAAGGACTGTTCTGCTTCAGCAGCGCCACGGAGGCTCCATGCTGCCGGGCCAAGGCCAGAGCGGCTTGCGCCCCTAGTTGAAAGGCCTGCGACACATCGCTCCCGTCCTCTGTGACAACTCGATCTCCACGCCGTTGGGCGGGAGGGCGGGGAACGGGCAGTCCGCCCTCCATTTCGGGACAAACGGGAATGAGCCGTCCCTCTTCCTGCCAGCGGGCCAGCCGCGGATCAATGAAGGCCTTGCTTTCGCCGTTGTAGCGGACCTTCTCGCCCAGGAGGCAGGAGCTGATTAGGATTTTGTTCATGCAAGTTCCTCCCTTCGTACTGTTTTAGCTTAGCCCAGGGAGGATGGAAATGCAACGCGGAGGTGCCGGCTTACAGCAGGGGGGAAGGCAAGGAGGCGAGAATCACGATGCCCAAGCTGAGGGTCAGACTCAAGGTGAAACGGCGGGTAGCGATAATGAGAATGGCATAGAAGATAGCCGCTGCACCGCCCACCGGGTAACGGGCCAAGCCGTCATCCCCGGCCATCCACAGAACAGCCATCGCGAAGGAGTAGAGAAAAAGTGGCAGAGCATGCATCAGGAATGCACGCTGAAGCCTGCCCCGGGCGCCGCCCGTTTCCGCCGGGTGTTTGGCGCTTCCTTCCCCATACACGAGCACAGCCAAACCCACAGTCATAACCAGCATAAACCCTCCGATCATTCCGACACATCCTTCTCATATAATGCTTGAAATTTCTTATATCCTACCAGATAATATTGCCATCGGATAACGGAATGTAATGATGGTATATATCGATATTATCGATGGGAGAGATGGTCACATGGAATTAAGACATCTGCTTACGTTTATTGCCGTAGTGGAAGCAGGCAGCTTCACCAAGGCTGCAGCTGCTCTGGGGTATGTGCAGTCCAGTGTTACGGCACAGATCCAGGCACTGGAAACGGAGCTGGGCACCGCCCTGTTTGACCGCTTCGGCAAAAAAACCACACTCACCGATGCGGGGCAGAAGTTTCTCCCCTACGCCCAGGAAATCTCCAAGCTGCACGCCCTGGCCAAGGACGCCATCCGCTTCAACGACGAGATCAGCGGGACCCTGACCATCAGCGCTCCGGAGTCCCTCACCGCTTTTCGCCTGCCGGCGGTGATCCGGGAATTCAAAAGCCGGTACGGGGATGTGCAGATTACCCTGAAGCCCGGATTATGCTGGGAGATGGGTGACCGGGTCAAAAGCGGAGAAATGGATCTGGTTTTTATGCTCCAGCATCCGGCGGAGGACAAGGATCTGCTGATTGAGCCTCTTGTGGAAGAAAAGATGACTCTGATCGCCCCGCCCGGCCATCTCCTGGAGAAGGTTAATCCGGTGACACCTGCCCATTTGAAGAATGAGGTTATGCTGTATACCGAGCCGGGGTGTACCTACCGCGCCCTCTTCGAGCATACGCTGAATGCCAGCGGAGTTTATCCCAGCCAAGGGCTGGAATTCTGGAGCATTGAAGCCATTAAGAACTGTGTCATTTCCGGCTTGGGGCTTTCCTTCCTCCCGCTTATAACCGTGGAGGGCGAGATCCGGCAGGGCAGATTGTCCGCGTTGGCCTGGGATGACCGCCCCCAGCGCTTGGTGACGCAGATGGCCTCCCACAAAAAGAGGGTTATAACGCCCGTTATGCGTGAGTTTATGTGCCTCGTCCGCCAGCATGCGGTGAAATGGCGTGAGGATGCCGGGCAGGTGTGAGAGTTATCTAACAACACGGCTGGTAAAAAGCGGAGATTTTATGGCAAACTCGTAACTTTTTGTGAATTTGTGTTACCTTTACTGACATGAAAACGAAAAATGTCATTGTCTTTTGTCCGTTAAACTGTTAAAATTTCAAACATAAAAACAATGGTCAAATGTTCAAAAACGGGAGGATGCGAAACGGATGAAGAAGATGCTGGTGGCGGGTTTGTCTTTGGTATTGGCTTTTTCCCTGGCGGCTTGCGGCGAGAAGAAGGAAGCAACAGGCGCAAGCGGCGGCAAGAAAATTATGGTGGCCACGGATGCATCCTACGCCCCTATGGAGAGCATGGACAAGGATAAGATTGTCGGCTTCGACATTGATTTCCTGGCTGCGGTCATGAAGGAAGCGAAGCTGGAATATGAAGTGAAAAATACCGGCTGGGATACCATGCTGGAGAGCGTGAAGCAAGGCACCGAGTACCAAATGGGTATTTCCTCCATTTCCATTACAGATGAGCGTAAGGGAAGCTATGATTTTTCCGTCCCTTATTTTGAATCCACCAATATGATTCTGGTGAAGGAAGGCAGCCCTATCAAGACCGCCCTTGACCTGAAGGACAAGAAGGTTGCCGTACAGGGCGCCACTACAGCCGATGAGCTGATGACCAAGATTATGGGCAACGGCAACACCAACCTGAAGAAATATGAAAGCAATGTGCTAGCATTTATGGAGCTGGATCTGGGCGGCGTGGATGCAGCTGTTGCCGACATTGCCATCGTGCGTGAATATGCCAAGAACAACCCCAAGAAGAAGTTCGTTACCATTCCGGACAAAACCAACTTTGGTGCAGAGTTCTATGGTCTGGCGTATCCCAAAGGAAGCGATCTGAAAGCGAAGCTTGATCCGGCCATCAAGACCGTTATCGAAAACGGCACCTATGCCAAGATGTATAAGAAGTGGTTTGGCGAGGAGCCCAACGTGAGCGTACTCCTGAACGCGAAGTAAAAGAGGCTATTCTTTCATCTGCGGAAGGGAAGAGTTAGATGGATTTCCGATTTGACATCATATTTGAATACGGGAGTCTCCTTCTGAAGGGGACAGGGTTTACCATCATTATCTCGCTGGTGTCCATTCTGATGGGGTCTGTCGGCGGTCTGGCCATCAGCTTCAGCAAAATGTCCCGGTACTGGTTTCTCAAGTGGCCTTCCCAGGCGTACATCAATTTTTTCCGGGGAACGCCGTTGTATGTGCAGATCCTGATTGTGCATTTCGGACTTATTCCCCTGCTAACGGGCAGCACCAATCCTTGGGCTTCGGCCATTACGGCCTTGTCCCTGAACTCCGCCGCCTATTGTGCGGAGATTTTCCGGGCGGGCATCCAGTCCATCGATAAGGGCCAGCGGGAAGCTGCGTATTCCTTGGGCATGAGCCATTGGGAAACCATGCGCCACATCATTCTGCCCCAAGCCATTAAACGGATGATCCCCGCCTTCGGCAACGAATTTATCGTGCTGGTGAAGGATTCCTCGCTGGTGGCCCTGGTGGCGGCGCCGGAGATCATGTACTGGTCCAACGCCATGCGTGGCCAATACATGCGGGTGTGGGAGCCGTATCTGACGGCGGCGGCCATCTATTTCATTCTTACCTACAGCTTGAACAAGCTGCTCGTCTACATCGAAAGGAAGGTGTAACGGCACATGAGGGATACCATTATTGAAGTGAACCAGCTGGCCAAAGCCTTCGGAACCAACCGGGTGCTGGAGAATATCAACGTGGAGATTAAAACCCAGGAGGTCGTGGTGGTCATCGGGCCATCCGGCTCCGGCAAATCCACCTTCCTGCGCTGCCTGAATCTGCTGGAGGAGCCCACCGGGGGCGAAATCCGCATCGAAGGTATTTCCCTGATGGACAAGGAAACGAAGATCACCGAAATCCGCCAGGAAGTCGGAATGGTGTTCCAGCAGTTCAACCTGTTCCCGCACAAAACGGTGCTGGAGAACATTACGCTGGCTCCCGTCCAAATCCGCAAGTGGCCGTTGGAGCGGGCCAAGAAGAAGGCTCTGGAGCTGCTGGAGAAGGTAGGCCTGTCGGAAAAAGCGGACGCGTACCCGGCTTCCCTGTCCGGCGGGCAATCCCAGCGGGTGGCCATAGCCCGTGCTTTGGCCATGGAGCCGAAAGTGATGCTGTTCGACGAACCCACCTCCGCTCTTGACCCGGAGATGGTGGGCGAGGTGCTGGCGGTCATGAAGGACCTGGCCAAGGAAGGGATGACCATGGTGGTCGTTACCCACGAGATGGGCTTTGCTCGTGAGGTGGGGGACCGGGTCATCTTCATGGAGCAGGGGCATATTGTGGAGGAGGGATCGCCGGAGCAAATCTTCGGCAGTCCGCAACAGGAACGCACCCAGGAGTTTCTGTCCAAGGTGCTGTAAGGCGCCCGGCGTCCGGGAGCTGTCCTACCGATAGGGCGATCAGCCTAATCGGCAGCAGTTCGCGCTCGATAAGGCGAATCCGCCTCATGGGCAGCTGTTTGCGCTCGATAAGGCAGATCAGCCTCATGGGCAGCTGCAGCACAAACTGCAAAAGTGCAGTTATTTATTTGGCGAATGCCGGTTGTGTGCAGCTATCCTGCAAAAGTGCAGTTATTTTCCCTCACTGGAGCCCATATGGGCGGTTTGTCCGAAAATAACTGCACTTTTGCATCTGGAAGCCCGGTACACGACTGATCTCCCTAAATTAGCTGCACTTTTGCATTTCGTACATGCATGATCGGACTCAAGAGCATGAAGAACCGCCGGGGAATTGATCCGGCGGTTTTTCCAGTTCGGAGATATTCCAGCGGGAGTAATACCCTGCGGACGGGCGGACGTTGGACCATTCCCGTTACTTCCACGCCACCAGAAGCGCTCCAGCAGCAATCATCACCACGCCGGCAGCATTCAGCAGGGACAGCTTCTCGCCCAGGAACAGGACGGAGAGGATTACGGCCATCACCACACTCAGCTTATCCACGGGTCCCACCTGAGATACATTCCCGTACTTTAACGCGACAAAGTAGAAAAGCCATGATAATGCTCCGGCCAAGCCGCTTAACAAAATGAAGCTCATGGCTTTTTTGTTGGCGGCGACGGAAGCGATTTGCCCCAGCTTACCCTCGTATGCCAGCACCCCCAGCAGAAACAGAGCCATAATCACCGAGCGCATGGCGGTAGCCGTATTGGCATCCACTCCCGCCAGCCCGATTTTGCCGAATACGGCCACCAGCGCCGCCATAGCGGCAGACAGCAGTGCATAGATCAACCACGAAGCCATTCACATCTTCCTCCTGCTTTTAAGAATGTCATAAATAGATATGATATAGTATGTACCCTATAATCCGGCATAGTTCAATCAAAATCTGAATAGCCGCCCATGATTATTGACGGAACCTCCCACATTCGACTAAGCTGGTGGCGGGTCCCTGTTCGGCACAAGACCCGGGAGGACTTGAGATGAGATTGCTGCGATCCAGATACTACCACAAGCTGATCCTGTTTGCCGTATGCCTGATCACTCTGCCTGTGGCGGCGGTGGGAGGCTTTTCTTATTACCGGTCATCCGACACGATCCAGGAAAAGGTGAATAGCAGCTCCATGCAGCTGTTGATGCTCACCCGCCAGCAGGTGGAGCAGTCCCTGGTCACGGCGGATAATGCCCTGACCCAGTTCGCTTCCACCACCATCCTTTCCAAGGTGCTAGCCCATGATGTGTCCGAGCTGAACCGCAGCGAGAATATCCAGCTGATCAATGAGCTGCGGGAGGGGTTAGGCCGGATCAAAACGTATGATCCCGGCCCCGGAGATGTGCAATTTTTGCAGCTGCGGTATTCCTGGAGCCTGTCCACGGTTTCCGGGTTTGCGCAATATGGCCCGGAGGAGCGGGAATGGCGGAATATGGCCGAGATGAACCGGGGACCCCACTGGACCATCGGGGAGAAGACCATCGACTACATTAAGCCGCTGCCCGTCGTTTCTCTCGACCCGGCTGCTGTCGTTATCCTGAAGATACCGTACGCGGACATTAGCCGGTATTTGATGCCGCGGCAGGATATGGGCATGCCGTTTATTTTTGACCGGGATTTTCACACCGTCTATGACCGGCTCCCGTTGCCGGAGGAAGAGCTTGCCGGTTTGCCCCGCTTCGCCAGGCTGATCGAGGATACCGGCTTGCCGGAAGGACTGATTCCCGTCCAGGTGGGCGGCGAAAGCTACAATATTATTTACACCAAATCCGATTATAACGGCTGGACCTATGCCTCCTTTATTTCGCTCCGGGAGATGACCCGGGAAGCGGAGGCTATCAAATGGTTTACGGTTGTGGTTTGCAGTATGGTGGCTGCAGCCGGGGTAGCCATTTCCCTGTTGGGCACCAGAAGTATCTATACCCCGGTCAGACGCTTATACGATCAGGTTGTTTCGCCTCCTGCCAGGAGCAAACCCGCCAAAGGCAAGGACGAGTTTGAGGAAATCGGCGAGAAGGTCCGGCATGTGCTGTTAAGCGAAAAACGGTTGACCAGCGAGCTGGAGAACCAGCGGAAGCAGCTGAATGATTTTCTGCTGCTCAAGCTTTTTTTGGGGGAAGCCCAGCCCAAGGAAGTGGAGGAACGGCTTGAGGCACAGACCGCCAAGTGGTCCGCCATGAATGTCATTGTGGTGCAGATTGACACCTGGGAGGGAACCCGCTACGGGGAGAATGACCGCAATTTGCTGCTGTTCGCCGCGGGGAATATTGTTGCCGAGCTGGCGGCTCCGGAGTACCGTCTGCTTGCCCCCATCGTGACAGACCAGTCCATAGCGCTTCTGGTGGGCAGCCCCTGCCCGAAAGAGGAGCACGGGCTGATGCTGGATAACCTGGCCGGGAATATCCAGAAGATGATCAAAACCTATCTGAAGCTGCAAACCAGCATCGGCATCAGCCGCATCTTCCATAGTTTGTCCGGGGCCGGCAGGGCCTATAAGGAAGCGCTGGACGCTCTGGACTACCGGATCAAATTGGGAGATGAGTCAGTTCTATACATGGAGGACGTGTCGCCCAGCCGGCATGGTGTGCCCGAATATCCGGAAAAATTGAAAAACGAGCTTATCGATGCCATCAAGCTGTATGAACGGGAGCGGGCGTACGGGCTGCTGCGGCAATTCTCCGGAGAAATCTTCAGCAATCCCCTCTCCCACCGGGAATACCGGATGCTGATGATCGTGCTGCTTGCGGATTTGCTTAAGATGCTCCGGGAATATGGAGAGCTGCCGCAAGCCCTGTTCGGGGAAGAAAAATCCTTGTTCAACCAGGTTTTTGAGCTGCGGACGCCTGACGAAATGATCCAGTGGTTTTATGAGCGGCTGATCATCCCGGTCATTGGTGCGCTGGAGGATATGAAGGAGTCCCAGCACCGCAGCATCTCCAATGAGCTGTTGCGCATGATTCAAGAGGAGTATGACACCGATCTGACCCTGGAGGAGTGTGCAGCCCGCATCCATTACCATCCGGACTATGTCCGGCATGTTTTCCGCCGCGAGGCCGGGATGCCCTTCGGGGAGTATCTGGCCCTGCACAGGCTGGGTGTGGCCAAGATCTGGCTGACCGAAACCTCCATGAAGATCTCGGAAATTGCGGAGCGGCTGCAATATACGAATGCGCAGAACTTTATCCGCTATTTCCGCAAAATGGAGGGTATGACCCCCGGACAATACCGAAACGCCCAATATGACGCGGACCGCCGGTAACGGCAGCCGCGTTTTTGGCTTTTCCCTCCGGCAGCTTCATGAACCCCGTCCCCGCCGCCGGAGCCGCTCCGGATTATATCTCAGCCATCATAGATTATTCCCGGTGCCGGCGGCTGCCCGGAACACAGAGCCGGAGCGGATTATTGCCGGAACCGTCTGCCCAACCGTATGCTGAAGCTGCTCATGAGACGGCGAAACAGAATTGGAGGCATACGAGATGAAGCAGTCGGACGCTTTGGCGTCATCCGTGGTACAAACCGCGCCTCTCGCCGGCAGGCGGGAGATGTGGAAGCGCCGCATCCGTCAGGTCAGAATGGATTATTGGCTTTACCTGATGCTGATACCGGGATTATTGTACTTTGTCGTATTCAAATATTTGCCCATGTGGGGTGTGCTGCTGGCCTTTAAGGATTATCAGCCATTCAGCGGCTTTTGGGGCAGCCCCTGGGTAGGCTTGAAGCATTTCGAACGGTTTTTTACGGATCCGTCCTTCTGGATTCTGTTCCGCAATACCTTTATCATTGCGTTTTATAATCTGGTCTTTTATTTCCCGCTGCCCATCATTGTGGCCCTGATGTTAAACGAGATCAAGAACGAGGTGTTCAAGCGCCTGGCCCAAACCTTCATCTATGTACCGCATTTTTTCTCGTGGGTGGTCATCTCGGGTATTACCTATATCATGCTGACCACGGAGGGCGGCATCGTCAATCAGGTGATCGAGTTTTTCGGCGGGGAGAAGATCAACTTCCTGCTCAGTGAAAAATGGTTCCGCACCATCGTCACCACCCAGGTGATCTGGAAGGAAACCGGCTGGGGCACGATTATTTTTCTGGCGGCCCTGGCGGGAGTGGATCCATCCTTATATGAAGCGGCCCGCATGGATGGCGCCAACCGGTTCCGCCAGCTCCTGCACATTACACTGCCAGCGATCCGCAGCACCATTGTGATTCTGCTGATTCTGCGGCTGGGTAATTTCCTCCAGATCGGGTTTGAGCAGATTTATCTGATGCTGAATGGCATGAACCGGAACGTCGGCGAAATTCTGGATACCTATATTTACACCAACGGCATTCAGCGCGGTCTGTTCAGCTATACCACAGCCGTCGGTCTGTTCAACTCTCTGGTGGGGCTTGTGCTGATCGTCGTTTCCAACACCCTGGCCAAAAAATTCGGCGAAGAAGGCGTGTATTAGAAAGGAGCATGTCCATGACCCGCGAGCATAATGCAGCCGGCAGAATCTTTACCGTACTGATCTATCTGGCCATCGGTTTATTTTCGCTGGTGACGATTATTCCCTTTATCCATCTGATTGCCGCCTCCCTGACCACAGCGGAGGAGGTTCGGGAGAAAGCGTTCATTCTGTTTCCCACCGTCATTTCGTGGGATTCCTATGCCTACATTCTAAGCACCAATACCATCCTGCGCAGCATGGGAGTGACCATTCTCATCACACTGGCGGGAACCTTCGTGAATATTGCCATGACCACGCTGATGGCCTACCCGCTGGCCCACAAAACGCTGATCGGCCGTGACCGCATCATGCTCTTGGTGCTGTTCACCATGATGTTTAACGGCGGTATGATCCCGTCCTTTATTCTGGTCAAACAATTGGGCATGATGAACACATACTGGTCCGTCATTATCCCGGGGGCGATCAACGCATTCAATCTGATTGTGATCAAGAACTTTTTTCAGCAGCTTCCGGACGGTTTGGAGGAATCCGCCAAGATGGACGGCGCCAACGATCTGTATATTCTGGCCCGCATCGTCATTCCTCTGTCCATGCCCGCCATCGCTACCTTCTCCTTGTTTTATGCAGTGGGCCACTGGAACGCATTTTTGAACCCGATTCTGTACCTGAACAATCCGGACATGTGGCCGGTTCAGGTGCTGATGCGGCAGATTGTGATTCTGTCCCAAGGGGGCGTAGGGGATGCGGCGGACATGGGCCCGGAATTTGTGCTGCCGCCGGAGCAGACCCTGAAGTCAGCGGTGATTATCTTCGCCAATCTGCCAATTCTTGTGGTGTACCCCTTCCTGCAAAAGCACTTTGCCAAGGGTGTGCTGCTGGGTTCGGTAAAGGGCTGACCGCCGTATAATAAACGGCTTTTCACATACAATTCCTATTTTGACTATAAAGGGAGAGGTTATCAGGATGAGAACATGGATGAAAATGATACCTGTAATCGGCATTGCGGCAATGTCTGCGGGAATAATGGCCGGATGCGGCAAGGATGAGGAATCGGGCGGCAATTCGTCCGGCAGTCCCTCCGAAGCTGCTTCTGTGCAAGCTTCAGCACCGGCCAAAGGTCCGGTCGCCATCTCCATGATGATGCCGTATTACTCCACGGAGGCGCCCAAGAATAATCCCATCATCCGGAAGCTGGAGGAAATGACCAACACCAAGCTGAACATCACATGGGTACCGGATGCGGCGTATAAGGATAAGCTGTCCGTCAGTCTCGCCTCCGGCGACCTGCCGCAGGTCACGGTCATTTCCCACTTGGACGGAGGCACATATGCCCCGGCTGTGGTAAGCGGTGTCCACTCGGGAGCCTTCTGGGAAATCGGGCCGATGCTGAAGGATTTCCCCAACTTGAGCACCAAGCTCAACAAGGATGTTCTGCGCAATGCCTCCCATGACGGCAAAAACTACGCCTTGTACCGTCCCCGTGTATTGGCCCGCGGGGGAATTATCTACCGGAAGGATTGGCTGGAGAACCTGGGGCTGAAGGAGCCCAAAACCCTGGATGAGCTGTATGAGGTTATCAAGGCCTTTACGTTGAACGATCCGGATAAAAACGGCAAAAACGACACCTACGGTCTGGTGTCCCGCAAGGGTTTTGCAGATCTCCACATGCTGGCGGGCTTCTTCGGAGCAGGTAATGATTATGAGGAGCGGGACGGCAAGCTGATTCCCAGCTTTATTACTGATGAGCACTTGAACGCTCTGAAATTCTTCAAAAAGCTGTATGACGAGAAGCTGGTGAATGCGGACTTCGCCGTGACGGAGGGAAGCCAGTCCAAGGCTCTTCTGGAGGGGGGAAAAGCGGGGGTTATGATTTCCACCGCGCTGGATGATGCGCCTCTTAATGATGCCGCCATCAAAAAAATCAACCCCAAAGGGGAGTTTGACGTAGTATCCCGGATTCAGGGTCCCAAGGGTGAACGGATCATGGCGTCCCCCGGCTACAATGGGATTTTCATGTTCCCCAAAAGCTCGGTGAAGACAGAAAGCCAAATGAGAGACATTCTGGGCTTCTTCGATAAAATGTTCGAGAAGGATGCCGCCAATTTGCTGGCATGGGGGATCGAAGGAACACATTATCACTTGGAGAACGGGCTGGTAGCCGGCACGGAGCAGGAGCTGGCTTTGCGGACAACCGACAGAATGCCCATTCCGCAGCTTTCTGTTGTCAGTGACGAGGTACCTACCCTGAAGGCCAAGGAAACGCCATTGGCAGGCAAGGTCAAGCAGATGTTCGCCGACAATATTTCCATCGCCGTGTCCAATCCGGCCCTGTCCATCCAATCCCAGACCTTGACCGAGAAGAGCGGCGAGTTGGACAAGATCAAGAACGATGCCCGGTTGAAGTATATATTAGGGGAAATCGATGATGCCGGATGGAAGAAGGAGATTGACAAGTGGATGAAGGCCGGCGGTGAAAAAGGCATGGTGGAGCTGAACGCGGAGTATGCCAAGCTGACTAAATAGCAGCATTCCCCGGTGGATTGACAGCCAGATGATTCCTGGACCCTCTGATATATTCCGCCACGCAAAATCCCGGTGCCTGGGCAGGCGCCGGGATTTTTGTTTGCCGGGGGAGCTGCACCTCCCGCCGGGTTATGTAGATAATAGCCTGTCAGAGCCTACAGCACATTCTTGCCGGAGCTGATGGTATAGGCCTCGTATACAGGGAGGACGAAAATTTTACCGTCGCCGAAGGCGCCTTTTTCCCCAGTCCGGGCGACACGCATGACAATTTTGATCACATCGTCCTTATCGCTTTCATCTACCACCATAAACAGCATTTTCTTGGAGAGCTGGTCGTAGTGGGTGTCGCCAATTTGAATGCCCTTCTGCTTCCCGCGGCCCACAATATCCATTTTGCTGACGGAGGGGAAACCCGCCATCATCAGCTCGGCCAGCACGGCGTCTGCCTTCTCGGGTCTTACTACTGCCTGGATCATTACCATTGCCATACCCAAGTCATCCTTTCCCAAGATCCTCTTTTTATCGTGTTGCAGCAAGGCTTGATGCATTATAACAAGGCCCTTGGGGAATGCTCAAGATTTGGAAGGCGATTTTAGGGAAATTGTGACAAAATCGTCAATAAACATGTGAGTTAATCTGACATTCAGGCTATTCTAATGTAAAGAATTTTTATAATGATGTGGACAGGCTGTTTTATGGGTAAAAAAATCCTGTCGCATCCTGTTCAATCCGCGCCTTTATTGTATAATAGTGAGAATTGAGTTTGTTTAGAGGGAGATGGAAAATGGACAATCGGACGATTATCCGCTTCGAGCATGTGTTCATGGAATACGATGACGGTGAAGTCGTATTGAACGATATCAGCTTTGACATTGAACGGGGCAAGTTCTATACGCTCCTGGGGCCTTCGGGCTGCGGGAAAACCACTATTCTACGGCTGATTGCCGGTTTTGCCACCCCCACCAAAGGGACCATCACTCTGAACAATAAGGTGATCAACCAGGTGCCGGCCAATGAACGCCAAGTGAATACGGTGTTTCAGGACTATGCGCTGTTCCCCCATCTGAACGTCTTCGAGAATGTGGCCTTTGGCCTCCGGGTAAAGAAGGTGAAGCCCAAGCTGATCGAGGAAAAGGTGCGGGAGGCGCTTCGCTTTGTCAATCTGTCCGGTTACGAAAAGCGGGAAATCCGCGAAATGTCCGGCGGACAGCGGCAGCGGGTAGCCATCGCCAGAGCCATCGTCAACGAGCCGGAGGTGCTGCTGTTGGACGAGCCCTTGTCGGCGCTGGACCTGAAGCTGCGTACGGAGATGCAATATGAGCTGCGGGAGCTGCAGCGCCGTTTGGGCATTACCTTTATATTCGTCACTCATGACCAGGAGGAAGCGCTGGCTATGTCCGACGAAATTTTTGTGCTGAACAAGGGAGTTATCCAGCAAAGCGGAACCCCCATTGATATTTACGACGAGCCCATTAACCGCTTTGTTGCTGATTTTATCGGGGAATCCAATATTGTGCCTGCGGTGATGATCGAGGACTATGTGGTAGAGGTTAACGGCATGCGCTTCGATTGTGTGGATGCGGGTTTTTCGGCTCATGAGCCTGTGGAGCTGGTGCTGCGTCCCGAGGACCTGGAGATCACCACAGTGGCCCAGGGCAAGATGAAGGTCCGGGTGGACACCCAGCTGTTCCGGGGGGTGCACTATGAGATCGTGTGTTATGACGAGGCGGGGCATGAATGGCTGGTCCACTCCACCCGGAAAGCGTCGGTGGGCGAGGAGATCGGACTGACCTTCGAGCCGGAGGCCATCCACATCATGCGCTTCAATGAAACGGAAGAGGAATTCGATAAGCGACTGGAGGCATACGAGCATGAGGGCGCCTATGTCCGCTGAGGTCCGCCGCCGGGCGGGCGGCCGCAACCTGTATCTGGTGCCGTATCTGCTGTGGATGCTGCTGTTTGTCATCATTCCGATTGTGCTGATCGGCTACTACTCCTTCCGCAATGTGGAGGGTGGTTTTACCCTGGCCAATTACGGCAAGGCCTTCACTTCCGTCTATGTCAAAATGGCGGTAAATTCCTTTTTCTACGCTTTCCTGATCACCCTTTGCTGTCTGCTGGCGGCGTATCCGACGGCGTATCTCATTACCAAATCGAAGCATAAGCAGCTGCTTCTCTTGCTGATCATTCTGCCCACCTGGATCAACCTGCTGCTGAAGGCGTATGCTTTCCTGGGGATTTTCGGCTCGGCTGGGCCCATCAACACCTTCCTGGAATGGACGGGCCTGGGGGCGCGGCAAATCCTGTTTACGGATTTCAGCTTTATCTTCGTGGCGGTGTACATCTTTATCCCGTTTATGATTCTGCCCATCTACAACTCTCTGGAGGAGCTGAATCCCACGCTGACGGATGCGGCCCGTGATCTGGGGGCCTCCCGCTGGACCACCTTCCGGCGTGTGGTGCTGCCCTTGACCATGCCCGGCGTCAAATCGGGCTGCCAGGCGGTGTTTATCCCTGCTCTGTCGCTGTTTATGATTACCCGTCTGGTGACGGGCAACCGGGTGATTACCCTGGGCACGGCCATTGAGCAGCATTTCCTGGTCACCCAGGACTGGGGCATGGGCTCCACCATTGCCGTGTTCCTGGTGATTGTGATGGTGGCCATTATGTTTATGACAGGTGAACGGAACAGGAGGACCGGCGCATGAACAACTCAACAGGCAGCCGGACACTGAGCCGGATTTATCTGGGCATTGTGATGGTTATCCTTTATGCCCCGATTTTTTATCTGATGTACTATTCCTTCAACAGCGGCGGACATATGCGCAACTTTGAAGGGTTTACCCTGCAATATTATAAGGAAGTGTTCCAGGATACGCGGCTGATTATTATCGTCATCAATACGGTGGTGCTGGCTTTGCTGTCGTCGGCTATTGCCACCATACTGGGCTTCAGCGGGGCGCTGGCGATTGTTTCGGTGAGACGCAGCCGGACCCGCAATACGCTGCTGTCCCTGAACAATGTATTGATCGTCAGCCCCGACGTCATTATCGGCGCCTCCTTCCTGGTGCTGTTTACCATGGTGGGGATCAAGCTGGGCTTTATGTCGGTGCTGCTGTCGCACATCGCCTTCAGCATTCCCATCACTGTGCTGATGATCCTGCCCAAGCTCCAGGAGATGCCGTCCACCCTGGTGGATGCGGCACGGGATCTGGGGGCCAGCGGCCGGCAGGTGCTGACGAAGGTGATTCTGCCCTTCACCCGGCAGGGGATCTTCGCCGGATTCTTCATGGCCCTGACCTATTCGCTGGATGACTTCGCCGTGACCTTCTTCGTCACCGGCAGCGGCTACAGCACCTTGTCCGTGGAGATTTATTCCCGGGCCCGGCAGGGGATATCCCTGTCCATCAATGCTCTGTCCACCATGATCTTCCTGTTTACGATCATCCTGGTGGCCATCTACTATTTCCTGAGCCTCAAAAGCAATACCCAGAATCGCTCCTTCCGGACGGAGGTGCCGAAATGAAGCAGCTGAGCCGTGCTTTCCTGGCGGTATTCATCGCCGCCTTCGCGCTGATGTATCTGGCGTCGTACCTGAACGCCAGCGAGGGCTACACCGGCGGCAACACCATCACCGTCTACAACTGGGGCGATTATATCGATCCGGCGCTTCTGGACAAGTTTGAGGCCGAAACGGGGATCAAGGTCATCTACCAGACCTTCGATTCCAATGAGGCCATGCTGACGAAGATTTCCCAGGGCGGCACCACCTTCGACGTGGCGGTCCCTTCCGACTATGCCATCAACAAGATGATGGAGGAGAAGCTGCTGCTTCCCCTGGACAAGTCGCTTTTGCCCAATTACAAGCACATTGCCCCAAAGTATCTGGATATGTCCTTTGATCCGGGAAATGTGTATTCGGTGCCCTACTTCTGGGGAACGGTGGGCATCATCTTTAACCCTGAGCTGGCCGGAGACCTGACCTTCGAAAGCTGGGAGGACCTGTGGGACCCGTCCTTGGCCAACAAGGTGTTCCTGCTGGACGGCGCCCGGGAGGTCATCGGCATGGGGCTGAACACGCTGGGTTACTCCCTGAACGATACCGAAGAGGAGCATCTCCAGGAAGCCAAACGCAGGCTTAATGAGCTGACTCCCAATGTGAAGGCTATCCTGGGCGATGAGATCAAGATGCTCATGGCTAACGGGGAAGCGGCCGCGGCGCTGGTCTGGTCCGGGGATGCCTCCGAAATTATGGATGAGAACGAGGACCTGGATTACGTCATCCCGGAGGAAGGCTCCAACATCTGGTTTGATAACATGGTCATCCCCAAAACCGCAGACAATGTGGAAGGGGCCCACAAGTTTATCAACTTCATGCTGGATCCGCAGAATGCCGCCGTCAACGCCGAGTATGTGGGTTACTCCACGCCCAATGCCGACGCCCTGCAGTACCTCCCGAAGGAGGTCTCCCAGGACAAGCGTTTCTATCCGGACGATGAGGTGCTGGAGAAGCTGGAGGTATACCGGAACCTGGGCAAACGAAATCTGTCCCATCTGAATGAGCTGTTCCTGGAATTCAAAATGCACCGGAAACGGTAAATATAGCTGCCCGCCCCCTCTCATTGACAACAAAAGAGAGGGGGCGTTATAGTTAGGGCGTGTCTCGAAACACATCCTCGCACATAAATGCAACAGGAGTGATGTATGTGAATCTGCTTCAAACCCTCCGGTCACGGAAATACCTGCAGCGTATTCTGCTTGGTTTTATGCTGGTGGTGATGCTTCTGATCGCGGCTTCCGCTCTCCTGTATTTGAATGCCCAAAGCAAGGTCTCCAGCATGGAGCATGATGCGGACAGGAAGCTGTTGACCCAAATTAAATATAATATTGAGAATATGAACCAGATTGTGAAGGATTTGGCAGTATCTACCTTCAATGATGAGGATTTTATCGCACTGAAGTCCGGCGACGATTTTGAACAGAGTATTCTGAAGCTGGACAAACTGACCCGTTTGGTGTCCCAATCCCCGTATCTGCATTCCATCGTTTTCTATAATGCGGTTCAGGGACGGTTTTTTTCTACGGTGAACCACACCATGAGCACGGATGTGATGAATCAGTCATTCCGGGAGTACATGAAGAGCCATGATCCGCTGCCCAAGCTGCAGCTAACACCCATGGAGCTGGGCGGAGGAGAGGGGGTAGACGTTTTTTCCCTGTTTGTATACGATGGCCCTACTCTGAATGCGGTCAACGGAAACCTGCTGATCGTCAATATCAAACCGACGTGGATGCTGGACAATGTGAAAGCGCTTAATGCATTGGCCGAAAGGCAGAACGATGTGATCTTTGTAACCGACAATCAAGGCCGGGTATTAATATCCAATGACCTGATGAAGCCGGACCAGATGGATATCAAGAATGAGCTGATTCCCCAGATTGCCGCCTCGGGCAAGGAGCTGGATTATTTCACGTACAGCCATGACGGCAAAAAATACAGGGTCACCTATCTGACCCGGGGCTTAAATGACTGGCAGATCATCAGCCTGCAGGATTATGATGCGGTGCTGACCAATGTAAGGCAGATCCGTTGGACGGCAGCTATTGTCACGGCGTCCGTCGTGCTGTTAACCGTTCTGATCTCCATCTATTTCTCCATCAAGCTTTACAGGCCCATCGGACACCTGATGACACTGGTCCGGCGCAACGATGGCCGCGGAGGGGATCTGCACCGGGATGAGCTGTCCCTCATTGCCTCCAGCTATTCGCAGATGACCGATAAGCTTAAGGAGCTGCAGCAGGATCAGGCGGCCCAGCAGAATATCGCCAAGGTGTATCGGCTGCGCAATCTGATCGCGGGAAGCACGGGTGTACCGGAGCAGGACTTGGCCCATGACCGGGCTCAATACGGCCTGGATATTCCCGTAACCGGCGGTATGATCGTGGCACTGGCCAGAATCGACAACCTGCAGGAGGTTCAGGCCCGAACGCCGGAGGCTACCATGTCCCTGTTGTATTTTGCCATCTGCAACATCGGCCAGGAGCTGATCCGGGGCAGCTATTCCTGTGAGGCGGTGGATATGAAAAACGGCCACGTGGTATTCATCATCGGCCATGCTGGCGGCATCGGCCACGAGGAGCTGCGGACGATTCTCCGGGAGCTTCAGGATACCGTAAGGCATTATTATCATATCACCGTTACCATGTCCGTTAGCCCCGTTTTCAGCTCTTACCGGGACATTACAGCGATGTGCGGGCAGGCACTCCGCTACGCCGACTATCGAATGATACTGGGCAAGGAAGCGCTGATTGAACCAAGCCTGGTACAGCCCAACGAGGAATGCAGTCAATTCCATATTCCCCCGGAGCTGGACAGGCAGTTGATTGAAGGGCTCAAAAGCGGGGACTGGGAGCGGATTAACGGCGGTATGGACAAATGGCTGGAGCTGGTACGCACCTTCAGCTTCGAGAACATGTTCTCCGCCATGCTGCATATGTTTGTAACCTTGGGCAATACCATCAATGAAATGAACCAGAACAACCTGCAGGCGGCTTCGGTGAATCTGCAGGAGATCAACCGGCGGATTCTGGAGAAGGAAACCCTGGAGGAGGTTAAGGAGGTATTCCTGGACCTGGTCCGCCAGGCTCTGGACAAACGCAACAGCGGCCGGGAGGAAAAAGCCAGGCTGGTGGCCGAAACCATCCGGGAAATTGTCGCCAGGCAGTATGCCGATCCGGACCTTAACGTTCAAAAGATCGCGGATATGCTGCGTATGAGCCATGTGTATCTGGGACAGGTGTTTAAGGAGCAGGAGGGTATTACCGTGGTGGACTGCATTAACGAAACCCGGTTGGCCCAGGCCCGCCTCTATCTGGAGCAGCAGCAGATGACAGTGGCGGAGATTATGGAAAAGGTAGGCTTCAGCAATGAAAGCTATTTCTACCGGCTGTTCAAACGGCGCTACGGCACAACGCCCAAGGAGTACAGACTGAAGGCCGCCATTAACCGCAATGCCTAGGAGTCTGTTTTGACGGAGCGGCTGGGTGAATCCATATTTACTAGAGACATTCACTACCGGGATAGGCTTGGCTTGGAAGCTCAAACACGTTTTGTCGGCTTTGATTGTAATTGATTTTATGGTTTCAAAGCCGCCAAAAAACTCGCCCTCAAGCCAACCTATCCCTCCCGTTCATGTTGATGAATATGGATTCACCCTTATGTTTTCATCAAACCAGACTCCTAGCTCCGTCCGCCATATCCTATAAGCAAATAAAAGACGCCTTCACGGCTGCCTGATAAGCAGAAGTGGAGGCGTCTTGTTTATACAGGCCGGTTATTCCGGCAGTTGTATCCGACGGCTGTACAGCTGTACCCGGCATATACCGCCGCTGTACAGAATTCCGGCTCCCGGCGCGGCAGGAATCTGGATTATTTACAGGCCTCTATACAGGAATCTTGCGTATGTACAGTAACAATACAGCCGCAATTCCTCTATGTTGAAACCAGAAAGCCTGACGACAACGCCAGCGTAAACCGGAAAGGAGCTACTATGATGGAGAACGAAACCCGGCTAACCATGCCGGACACAGCAGCAGGAAAAAAAGAGCGGCGGTCCGGTTCTATCGTAACACGGGAGCTGCATCACTTCTGGAAGAACAGGGAGCTATTCCTTTTATCCCTGCCCGGAATTGTGTACAAACTGATTTTTGCTTATTTGCCCATGATCGGGCTGGTCATCGCCTTTAAGAATTACCGTTATGACAAAGGCATCTTCGGCAGCGACTGGGCCGGCCTGAAGAACTTTAAGTATCTGTTCACCGGAGATGCCGCTTGGCGGATCACCCGGAATACGGTGCTCTACAACGCGGGATACATTATTCTGACCACCTGCGTCGCTCTGCTGTTCGCCATTCTGTTAAATGAACTGAAGGCCAAATACACGAAGTTTTACCAGACCTCTCTGTTTTTGCCCCACTTTTTGTCCTGGGTACTGGTTGGCTACATCGCATACGCCTTCTTCAACCATTCTGACGGATTTTTAAACCGGCTTCTGGAATCCTTCGGGATGAATCCGGTAGCCTGGTACCAGAATACAGCCCCTTGGCCGTTTATATTGGTCATCTTCCACCTGTGGAAGGCAGTGGGCTTCTCCACTCTTATCTATTTTGCCGGAATTATCGGGATTAATTCGGAGTATTACGAAGCGGCCCGCATTGATGGCGCCACCAAAACCCAAATGGCCTTCAGCATCACTATTCCGCTGCTGGCGCCGCTGGTAATTATTATGCTCATCCTGTCCATCGGCAGCATGTTCCGCGGAGACTTCGGCCTGCACTATTTCATCCCGAACAACTCCGGTTTTATCTTCGGGACAACAGACGTCATTGATACCTATGTATACCGTTCTCTGCGTGAACTGGGCAATGTGGGCATGTCCGCCGCCACCGGCTTCTACCAATCGGTTGTGGGCCTGATCCTGGTGCTGACCGCTAACGGTATCGTCAAAAAAATCAACCCAGACCATTCCTTGTGGTAAGAAAGGAGGCGACTGCGCATGAAAACCAAGGCACAGATTCCCCAAGCAATTATTCACGTGGTGTTTATCATCATCTCACTGCTTATGATTATGCCCTTTGCCCTTGTGGTCATGGTATCCCTCACCAGTGAAGAGAGCATCGTCAAGAACGGCTACCAATTTTGGCCCCAAATCTTCAGTCTGGACGCGTACCGTTATGTGCTGCAGACACCGGATATTATCCTTCGGGCTTACGGCATTACCGCGTTGATTACGATTGCCGGCACCCTATGCGGTCTCCTGATTACCGCCATGACGGCCTACGTCGTCTCCCGCCGGGATTACCGGTACAACCGGGTCACCACCTTCTACGTGTTCTTCACCATGCTATTCAGCGGCGGGTTGGTTCCGGCCTATATTCTCATGACCCAATACCTTCACCTGAAGGATTCGCTGTTCGCACTGATTCTGCCGGTAATGCTGTCCCCCTTCAACATCATGGTCATGAAGGGCTTTATGTCCAAAATTCCGTTGGAAATCATCGAGTCGGCCAAAATTGACGGAGCCAAGGAGCTGCGGATTTTCTTCACCATCATCCTGCCTCTGTCCAAACCGGCCTTAGCCACCATGGGTCTGTTGATCTCCTTCGCATATTGGAATGAATGGTTTAATGCGATGCTGTACATTGATAACCCCAAGCTGGTTCCCCTGCAGCTGCTCCTGGTGCGGATTCTGAACAGCATGGAGTTCCTTACCTCCAACTCGGATTTCTCGTCGCAGATGGGGATCAATCTGGCCGATTTCCCCAACAACTCGGCACGGATGGCCATTGCGGTCCTGGCCGGCGGCCCGATGCTCGTGATCTTCCCGTTTTTCCAACGTTTTTTTGTAAGAGGCTTAACGGTTGGCTCCCTCAAGGGTTAACATATATACCATAGGAACATAAAAACAGGAGGTCAAACACATGAAGACATGGATGAAGGCAACGATGGCTGCTTCTCTGGCGGCTGCTTTCCTGGCTGGCTGCGGCAAGGGTGACGAAACCCCGGCTGCGTCAAACGGTTCTCCCGCTGCAGGAACGGCATCGGCAGGAGCCCAAACGCTGGCGCCGGTTGAACTGACTTGGTATTATCCGTTGTCCCAGCTGCAAGGCGACCAGGAGACGGTAGCGGCCGAGGTGAACAAGATTACCAAAGAAAAGCTGAACGCCACCGTCAAGCTGATGCCAGTGCCGATCGGCGACTATGTTCAGAAGATGAATACGGTTCTGGCAGCGGGCGAGAAGTTCGATATCCTCTGGACCGGATACCTGCTGAAGCCTGAGGAACTGGTCCGCAAAGGCGCCATCCAGCCTCTTGATGCCCTGCTTGATAAATATGCCCCGCAATTGAAGAAGGATGTTCCTCAGGTCATGTGGGACGGCTTGACTGTAGACGATAAAGTCTACGCTATCCCCAATCAGCAAATAAACGGCAACCGCTTGGGCTATATTATTCAAAAGCGCTTTGTAGACAAATACAATCTGGACGTAACCAAAATCAAGAAGTTTGAGGATATTGAGCCGTTCCTGGAGCAAATCAAACAAAACGAGCCGAACATCATTCCTTTCGGAAGCTCTTTTGTAAGCGCCGCCCAGGGTGTGAACAGCGATCAAATGTGGGTTCTGCCCGGACTGGATGACCACTTCTATGTGAAGAAGGACGATCCCACCTACAAGCTGCTCCGTTACCCCGAGGAGGACCTGGTGAACTTCAAGCTGGCTTCCAAGTGGTACAAAGCGGGCTATATCTTCAAGGATGCCGCTACAGCTAAGATGAGCGATTATGAAACCAAGGGGCAAATGGCCGTTATCATGAATAACGTTCTGAAGCCCGGCGTAGAAGCCGAAGTGAAGGGCAAAAACGGCGGCAATGAAGTTGTAGTTGTGCCGGTTACCGATTGGTTCTCCAATGGTTATTCCGCTACCACCAACCAAGCTCTGAGCCGCACCTCTCCGAACCCGGAACGCGCCACGATGCTGCTGAATCTGGTCAATACCGACAAACAACTGTATAACCTGCTGTGTAACGGTATTGAAGGCACCCACTATGAGAAGGTGTCCGACAATGTGGTGAAGGCCAAGGCCGATTCCCGCTACAAGCCCAATATGGACTGGATTTTCGGCAGCGTGTTCAATTCCTATTTGAAGGAAGGCCAACCTGCTAACGTGTGGGAAGAAACCAAGAAAATCAATGCTACCTCCAACGTGAATCCGATCGGAGCCTTTAAATTTAACTCCGAGCCGGTCAGCACCGAAATCGCCAACCTGAACGCCATTTGGGGCGAATACAAGAAGGGCCTGACTACCGGCACCCTGGATTTTGACAAAACCTGGCCTACAATGTACGACCGCCTGAAGAAAGCCGGCGAAGATAAGTATGTTGCAGAGGTAACCAAGCAATTCAATGAATTCCTGAAGAAAAAGGGTCTCGTTAAATAAGCTTATCACCATGAGGAATTTGGCTGCCGGTTGAACCATTGGATCGGCAGCCTTTTTTCTATAGATTTGCATCCAAAATTTGAAAGGAATGAGGTTATGTATCCAAAACGTCTGCTGCTTGTTCTCCTTGCCGGTTTGCTGCTCTTATCTTCGCCGGGCTTTGTTTTAGGAGCGGTTACAACAACGGAGGGACAGGCACCTGGCCAGGTCTTTTATGTGGCCACAGATGGAAGCGATTCCAACCCCGGTACCCTGAATGCTCCCTTTCTCTCTTTGGAAAAAGCCCGGGACACCATCCGCCAGCTTAAGGCTGCCGGCGGTTTGCCCGAAGGAGGCGTCACCGTATATTTGCGCGGTGGTGTGTATGAGAGAAGCCAAAGCTTCGAGCTCCGGGAGGAGGATTCCGGCGAAGCCGGCAAGATCATCAAGTACCAGGCTTATCCAGGTGAAACCGTCCACTTGGACGGCGGAGCCAACCTGCAGAAAAGCTGGTTCACCCCGGTCACTGATACCAATGTGCTGAACCGGATCATTGACCCGGAGGCGCGCACCAAGGTGCTGGAGGTGAATCTGGCGGCCCATGGCCTGACAGATTACGGCGAGCTGAGCCGCCATGGTTATTATTTGGCCAATGACCTGAGCAAGGTTCCTCCCATGGAACTGTATGTGGAGGGGCAAGGCATGACCCTGGCACGTTGGCCCAACACCAGTACGGTAAGGATGGATCAGGTGCTGGACAAGGGTCCTACCCGCAGCAACCGGGACGAGGTGCATACCCGCGGTGGTACGTTTTCTTACGCCTATGACCGTCCCCAATATTGGAGCCAGGCGGATGACATTTGGCTGGATGGAATTTTCGGGTATAGCTGGGAATGGTCGTACAATAAGATTGCCTCCATTGATACAGCCAACAAAACCATTACCCTCCGTTATGGGGAAATGAGCGGCATTTTCAATGACAACTGGTATCCGGACTTCCACTTTGCCCAGAATCTGCTGGAAGAAATCGATATGCCGGGAGAGTATTACATAGACCGGCAGAACGGGAAGCTGTATTTCCTGCCTAACGCTTCCTTTAATCAAGGCAATCCGGAGATTACTGTAACCGTTCTCAAAACACCCATGATCAATGCCCTGAACGCCTCCTACATTACCTTCGAGGATATGATTCTGGAGAACGGCAGAGACTCGGCAGCCGTCTTTATGGGCGGTACCCATATGCTCTTGAACCATTGCGAAATCCGCAATTTCACCAACAGCGGCGTGCTTCTGAATACCCAAAGCCGGTTTTATTACAATGATTTCAGCGGGGCTCCCGGCACGTACAACGGGGTAGCCAATTCCCATATCCATCATATCGGAGGCACTGCCGTTACGGTGACAGGGGGCAATAAAACCACCCTGGCTCCGGGGAATAACTTCGTGGAAAACTCGCATATTCACGACTTTGCATTCTACCATAAAGCCTATAACCCCGGTGTTCATTTGTCGGGAGCGGGAAACAGAATGTCCCACAACGAGCTTCATGATGCGCCGCACCCGGGGATTCTGATTTTTGGCAACGACCACTTGGTGGAATACAATGACATCTACGATGTATGCAAATCCTTCTCCGATTTGGGCGCCATCTACATGAATCTGGGCGCTTCGCCGCAGGAGCGGGGAACGGTAATCCGGCGCAATTACTTCCACAACATCGGGGAATCCAAGGCCGGTGTGGAAGGGGTTTACCCGGACAACTTCACCATGGGCATCACCATTGAAGAGAATATCTTTAACAAGATGGGCAACTCTGCGATCAAGAACAACGGCGGCTCCCATATCATCACCCGCAATAATATCTTCATTGACAGCAAGTTCCCGTATGATTATGCGGATCTGTATTTGGGGGATAAGCCGGAGAACCAGATTCCGAAGAATTATATGACCAAATGGCAGGAGTTGTTTGCGGCCAATAACAATTACGTCGGTACGCCTCATATGGCGAAATATCCGGAGCTGGCGGATTTCTTCACCGAAAACCGCTACTATCCGACAACCAACACCTTTACCAACAATGTGATCTACAATCCGGTGAGAGCCCGGGACAAAACCACCAATGCCAACGGCGCTTATGACAAATTCAATCTTGTCCAATATTCCGGCAACTGGATTGCCGACAGCGACCCCGGTTTTGTGGACCTGGCCGGAGGCAATCTGGAGCTGAACGCCAATGCGGAGGTGTTCAACCGTATTCCCGGCTTTACTGCTATTCCCTTTGGAGATATCGGAGTGATCGGCAAAGCAGGCACTCTTCACGGCGCCGACCATTACCCGGTCCGGGAAGTGTATGTGTACAACAAGAATATCACGTTGGGAGTGTTTAAGAGCGCTTCCATTCAGGCTGCGGTCCTCCCGTGGAATGCCACCAACTCCGCCCTGAGCTATCAGTCCGACCGCCCAGAAGTGGCGTCAGTAGACAGCAAGGGCATCATCAAGGGTGTATCTATGGGTGAAGCTGTTATTACAGTGTCCTCCGTGGAAAATCCGCTCTTGAAGGAAACGGTCCAGGTTACCGTCGATGAGGGAGACGGGGTTATCGACTTTGCCGATTTTGAAGTGGATCCGGGAGATTGGACGCTGGACGGCAACCGGGCCATTGAGAAAATAGGAGACAACCGCTGGTACAGGATCAAGAACGGTGCTACCTCCCTGACCAAAAAGGATTATACGGAGTATGAGCTGAGCTTTAAGCTGCGGACGCCGGATACCATCCCTGCGTATGCGACCATGTATATCTTCGACCGGCAAGTAGGACCCAACTCCAGCCGGATCGGCTACAAAACCAATGCGGATGGAACCTCTCGTTGGCTGCTGTATAACACCGCCTGGGGGACAGTCAAGGAAGTGACCTTTCCGGATCATGACCTCAAGCCCAACACGGAGTACAAAATCAAGGCATTGGTCAAAGGAGCGGACATCAGCGTCTATGTTAACGACCAGCTGCGGCTGAAGGCTTCCGATCCGACCCATAATCCTGTGGGCAAGGTGGGCTTTTACGTCAGCAACTTCAGCTACCTTTGGTTTGACGACATCAAGTTCACCTTGCCTACCACAGCCGTATCCGGCTTGCTGCTGGATAAAACCCAGGCCAACATGACCGTAGGCGAAACGCTGGCGCTGCATGCCTCCTTCGATCCTTCCAATGCGGCCAATACGGGGGTGAATTGGTCATCCGGCAACCCGCAGGTGGCAACTGTGGATGCGAACGGCGTGGTTACCGGGATATCCACAGGAGAAGCCGTGATAACCGCCGTATCGGCGGAGAATCCCAATGCTGCCGCCTCGGCTAAAATGATTGTATCCAACGTCATGCATACAACGGACTTTGAGTCCGGTGGCAACGGCTGGCCGGTGGATCCCAACCGCAGCATTGTCAACGTGGATGGCAACCGCTGGTACAAGATCCTGAACGGGGCCTCCGCCGTGGTGAACAAGGAATTCAGCAGCTATGATCTCAGCTTCAAGCTGAAAACACCACCGACCCTTCCCGATGCGACTACATTCTATATTTTTGACCGCCAAAATGCCACCGGCGGACCCAGCCGGATCGGCTACAGAACCACGGGAGACGGAACATCCAAGTGGCTGCTGTACAACGCCGCATGGGCTACAGTCAAGCAGAATGTGCTGCCCGGCCAGGATCTTCAGCCCGATACGGTGTACCAAATCCGTGTGTTGGCCGACGGAGCCAATATCAAGCTGTACGTAAACGGAGAGTTACGGCTGGAAGCAGCGGATCCCGGCCATCAAGCTTCCGGCAAGGTGGGCTTCTACACCGGCGGCTTCAGCTATCTGATGCTCGATGATATTGTGTTTAAGCAGCTACCTGTGGCAGTAACGGGTATAGAGCTTCAGCCTGCCCAGCCGGAGCTGCAGGTGGGGCAAACCGCTGCCTTGGCGGCTAGCGTCCTGCCGGTGAATGCCTCCGACAAGGAGCTGGTTTGGATCAGCAGCGATTCGAACGTAGCATCGGTGGATGCCAGCGGGACTGTGCGGGGTCTAAGCGTCGGAGAAGCTGTTATTACCGTCGCCGCCGCAGCTTTGCCCGATGTAAAGGCTACTCACAAGGTCAGAGTGGTCCCTAAGCCGGATCCGGCCAAAGCTCCCGGCAAGCCCGTCCTGTCAGATAATAACGGCCATGATACCGGTCTGCTGGATGGAAGCTATACCATTAAGATGGATATGTGGTGGGGCAATAATGGCAGCACCTATAAGCTTTATGAAAACGGCATGCTGATTGATACACAGCAATTGGCGGAGAACAGCCCCGGTGCCCAATCCACCGTCACCGCGGTAACCTATAAACCAAACGGCGTGTATGTATATGAAGCGGAGCTGATCAATGCCTTCGGCACCACCCGCAGCGATCCGCATCAGGTCACCGTCGCCCAAGCAGTTCCCGGGCAGCCCGTACTCTCCCACGACAACTGGGACGGCGACGGCAGCTACCAGGTGCAGATGAACCTGTGGTGGGGCACCAATGGAACCCTTCTCCGATTGTACGAAAACGGCACCCTGATTGCTGAGCAGCCGCTCCAGGCCGCCACCCCGGCCGCCCAACAAGCAACCGTCCAGCTCCACAACCGGTCCCCGGGCCGTTATGAATATGTAGTGGAGCTGATCAACGGAGCAGGAGCAACCACGAGCCAACCCATTACCGTAGAAGTCAAAAACTAACCAATCAATAAAACCTTCCCTCATCCACCCACCGCTAGTCCCCAAACTGGCGGTGGGTTTTTAGATCTCTCCGCAACCCAACCCAACCCAACCCAACCCAACCCAACCCAACCCAACCCAACCCAACCCAACCCAACCCAACCCAACCCA